>NZ_CP019952.1:1969313-2271698 GCF_002021815.1 Pseudomonas parafulva | reverse complement strand
CGTGACGCAAGGGGCTAAATACACCTCTGGCCCCCCCCCCCCGCAGGACAAGCACTTGATCTCCACAGCTAACATCACCATGCGCTATGCCATGGGGTTTTGCGGGTGGAAATTTGTCGATTTTGCTGGGCCAAACCCCTCTCACTTCCTCACCGATACTCATGAGTTGGTTCGCGAATTGGTCCGATGGCTTTCATCAGGCCATGATGCCGATCCGGCATAACGCACGTCGTTCCCGGCGTATGCTCCGCTGATTCAAAGTCTGCTATCGACCCACAGCGGACTTTCAGACCGTATCTGCTTGCATCACACATATGTATATTCGTATATTCGGATTTCCATATGTTATGGTGCAGCCATGATTACCCCGCCCGATGTGTTCAAGAACTTATCCGACGAGACCCGTGCTCGCGCCACCTTGCTGATCGCTAGCCTCGGTGAACTCTGTGTCTGCGAACTGATGTGCGCTTTGCATGACAGCCAACCCAAGATAAGTCGCCACCTAGCGCAGCTGCGCAGCAGTGGCATGCTGCTGGACCGTCGACAGGGTCAATGGGTGTACTACCGCCTAAATCCGGATCTTCCCGACTGGGTGCATGAAATGCTGCAGGTAACCTTGCAGGCCAACTCACAGTGGTTGGCAGAAAACTCGCTTCGGCTGCAAAACATGGACGGCCGCCCCGTTCGTGACGCTGCCTGCTGCTGATCAACATCGAGCGAGGCTTTCATGCTGATTGCAATTGCCGTCTTTGTGTTCACCCTAATCTTGGTCATCTGGCAGCCGAAGGGACTTGGGGTTGGCTGGAGTGCCGCACTCGGTGCCCTCATCGCCTTGGCGTCGGGTGCCGTTTCGCTGCACGACATCCCAACCGTGTGGGCGATTGTCTGGAACGCCACCGCCACCTTCATCGCCATCATCATCATCAGCCTGTTGCTGGACGAGGCAGGTTTTTTCGAGTGGGCCGCGTTGTATGTGGCGCGCTGGGCAAACGGCAGCGGTTACCGCCTGTTCGGCTTCTGCGTGCTGCTCGGTGCTGCCGTGTCGGCGCTGTTCGCTAACGATGGTGCGGCGCTGATACTCACGCCCATCGTCATGTCGATGCTTCTCGCGCTGCGTTTTTCTCCTGCCGCGACGCTGGCTTTCGTCATGGCCGCCGGCTTCATCGCCGATACGGCGAGCCTGCCGCTGGTAGTCTCCAACCTGGTGAACATCGTCTCGGCCGACTACTTCAGGCTGGGTTTCAGCGAGTACGCCTCGGTGATGGTGCCGGTGAATTTCGCCAGCGTGGGCGCAACGTTGCTGGTGCTATTCCTGTTCTTCCGCCGTGACATCCCTAAGCAATACACGGTCGGGGCCTTGAAAGTCCCAAGCGAGGCGATTCATGACCGCGCAACCTTCAACGTCGGTGGCTGGGTGCTGGTGGTGCTGTTGATCGGCCTGTTTGCCCTGGAACCACTTGGTATCCCGATCAGTGCGGTAGCCGCAGCCTGTGCGGCGATCCTCTTTGCCGTCGCCGCTCGCGGGCACCGCATTTCGACCCGTCGGGTGCTACGCGAAGCGCCTTGGCAGGTAGTGATCTTTTCTCTTGGGATGTACTTAGTGGTCTACGGGCTGAAGAACGCCGGCCTCACCGATATGCTCACTCACTTACTCGACAGACTTGCGCAGCAAGGGCTGTGGGCTGCCGCCATCGGCACTGGGTTGATCGCCGCATTACTATCCTCTGTCATGAACAACATGCCCAGCGTGCTGGTTGGCGCCCTGTCGATCCAGGCCAGCGAGGCGCAAGGGCTGGTGCGTGAGGCGATGATCTACGCCAACGTCATCGGTTGCGACCTCGGCCCAAAAATCACCCCTATCGGCAGCCTCGCCACGCTGCTCTGGCTGCACGTGCTTGAGCGCAAAGGCGTGCGCATCACCTGGGGTTACTACTTCAAGGTCGGCATCCTGCTGACGCTGCCGGTTCTGTTGGTCACTCTTTCGGCCCTGGCATTGCGCCTGAGCCTCTGACACCCGCCACGAAGCGGAGGAGCCCCCATGCGAGTCCTGTTCATGTGCACGGCCAATAGCTGCCGCAGCATCCTTTCCGAGGCAATGTTCAATCACTTGGCGCCTCCCGGATTTGAAGCCGTCAGTTCCGGCAGTTTTCCGAAGGGCCAAGTGTTGCCTCGCACCCTGACCACTTTGCAGCATGCCGGCATCTCAACCGAAGTGCTGAGCAGCAAGGGCAATGACGCGTTCGTGGACTGCCCTCCTGAGATCGTCATCACGGTGTGCGACAAGGCAGCAGGTGAAGCTTGCCCGGTGTATTTCGGCCCTGCACTGAAGTCTCACTGGGGGCTGGAGGATCCGTCCGATGTCGTGGCTGACCATGCATCGGTCGAAGCAGCATTCCGCGCCACGCTGGCTCGCATCGAGTTACGCTGCCGGGCGTTCTTCGCCCTTTCTTTTGGCACCCTTAGCCGCGACGAACTCAAACGCGAGCTGGATCGCATTGGCGCTCTGTAACCAGGAGGAAGCATGTCCGATCAACTGCCTAATCTCGATCTCTCGCTGTTTGACCTACCGACAGCGACAACCTCTATCAGCGAGCACAAGCCGCGCATCCTTTTACTATACGGATCGACCCGCGAGCGCTCATTCAGCCGCCTACTGGTGGAAGAAGCAGCGCGCCTGCTTGAGCACTTCGGCGCAGAGACCCGCATCTTTAACCCCTCTGGTCTGCCGCTACCTGACGACGTGCCGGTGGAGCATCCCAAGGTGCAGGAGCTGCGTGACCTGGTGCAGTGGTCGGAAGGCCAGGTCTGGTGCTCGCCGGAGCGTCACGGCGCAATGTCCGCCGTGTTCAAAGCCCAAATCGACTGGGTTCCCCTCGCGCTTGGGGCCGTGCGCCCCACCCAGGGCAAGACACTGGCAGTAATGCAGGTCTGCGGCGGCTCGCAGTCATTCAACGTAGTCAACCAGCTGCGGGTGCTGGGCCGCTGGATGCGCATGTTCACGATCCCCAACCAGTCGTCGCTCCCAAAGGCCTATCAGGAGTTCGACGATGTGGGCCGCATGAAGCCGTCTGCGTACTACGATCGCGTGGTGGACGTCATGGAAGAACTGGTCAAATTCACCCTGTTGTTACGTGATCGCCAGCAGTTTCTGGTGGATCGGTATTCGGAACGCAAAGAAAGCGCCGAGCAGCTTTCCGTCCGAGTAAATCAGCGCTCAATCTGAGGCATACATGTGCATTGAAGTCAGACAAGCCCGGCCCGATGACGCTGCGGCGATCCAGGCCATCTACGCCCCTTTCGTGACGACGGCGGCAGCGAACTGGGCTGCGTCGCTGCGCAGCCGCTGGCCAGCAGCGTCAGCGCTAGCACCACCGGCAGCCGCGACAACTCTTTGATCATGGGCAGTGGCTCTCGCCTCCTCCTGCGCCCGCGCGCCTTGACGTTGCTGCTGACGAGCGTCACGCTCACCGATCACCTCGGCAAGACAAACGCCGCTATCGCGCTTGGCCGACACTTGGCCAGCCTGCGCCTGCTCTACACTCCGGCCGTGCTCGTAGGCGCCCCAGTGGCTGGCCACCAAGACCACGGCAGCCGCCAAGCCAACCCAGGGGCTCATGCCACGGTCCCGCCCAGCTCTACCCACCGCCCCAGCAGCTTGTCTAGGCGGTGCGGGTTTTGCCCATAGGTGTTCCTGGGGAAGCTCGTCCAGATGTTCGAGCATTTGGCGATCGCTTGCTGAATACTGCCAGCCTTGATGTCATCCAGCGCGCGCCGCCCCCGGATCTGCTGTGGGGCTATGCGATCCTGGTTCTCAGGACGCACGTCCGAAGGACAGTCGCTTTGGGCAAGGTCGAGGAGAGAACGAAGACAGGAATGGACCGTTTTGTGCTGCTGAACGATCGGGCATTGCGTGCTACCCAGTTCGCCAGGCAATACGCCGATCGCCGCAGGAATGGCAAAGGAGCGGTGGCCGTAACGCCGTTTGTTTTCCCGCCTTCCAAGAGCGCCGAGTATGTCAAGCAGACCTCTGACCTGCATAAGCAGTGGGTACAGGTGCTCAGTGAGCTTGGGATTCGACGTCGCCCCCCATATAACTGCCGCCACACGTATGCGACAATATGCTCAATGTCTGGTCTGAATCCCGCATTTATCGCCCAACAGCTGGGTCACAGCGTTTAAATGCTGCTATCCACCTATGCTCGTTGGCTTAACTCAAGCTCCGACTGGAGCGAGCTGGAAAAACTCAAAATTGGTATCAAATCGGTATCAGGTTGAGATCCAGCCCCGTAAGTGACTGATAGGTTAGCCCTTTGATCTCTACCGCCAACATCACCATGCAATTCGGCTCCAAGCCGCTGTTCGAAAACGTTTCGGTCAAATTCAACAACGGCAACCGCTATGGCCTGATCGGCGCCAATGGCTGCGGCAAGTCGACCTTCATGAAGATCCTGGGCGGCGACCTGGAGCCTTCTGGCGGTCAGGTGATGCTCGAGCCAAACACGCGCCTGGGCAAGCTGCGCCAGGACCAGTTCGCCTACGAAGAATTCACCGTGATCGATACCGTGATCATGGGCCACGGGCATCTCTGGAAGGTCAAGGCCGAGCGTGACCGTATCTACTCGCTGCCTGAAATGTCCGAAGAAGACGGCATGGCGGTCGCCGAGCTGGAAACAGAGTTCGCCGAAATGGATGGCTATACCGCCGAGTCGCGCGCAGGCGAATTGCTGTTGGGCCTGGGTATCCCCCTGGAGCAGCATTTCGGCCCCATGAGCGAAGTGGCGCCAGGCTGGAAACTGCGCGTGCTACTGGCCCAGGCGTTGTTCTCCGACCCTGACGTACTGCTGCTCGACGAGCCGACCAACCACCTGGACATCAATACCATCCGCTGGTTGGAAACCGTGCTCACCGCCCGTAACAGCACCATGGTGATCATTTCCCACGACCGCCACTTCCTCAACAGCGTGTGCACCCACATGGCTGACCTGGACTACGGTGAGCTGCGCCTGTTCCCCGGCAACTACGACGAGTACATGACCGCCGCCACCCAGGCCCGCGAGCAGTTGCTGTCGGACAACGCCAAGAAGAAGGCCCAGATCGCCGAACTGCAGACCTTCGTCAGCCGTTTCTCGGCCAATGCTTCCAAGGCCAAGCAAGCTACCTCGCGGGCCAAGCAGATCGACAAGATCCAGCTGGCCGAGGTCAAGCCGTCGAGCCGGGTCAGCCCGTTCATCCGCTTCGAGCAGACCAAGAAACTGCACCGCCAGGCTGTGACGGTCGAAAAAATGGCCAAGGCCTTCGACGACAAGGTGCTGTTCAAGGACCTCGGCTTCACCGTCGAAGCCGGAGAGCGCGTCGCGATCATCGGGCCCAACGGCATCGGCAAGACCACCTTGCTGCGTACGCTCGTGGGCGAGATGACCCCGGACAAGGGCGAAGTCAAATGGACCGACAGCGCGGAAGTGGGCTACTACGCCCAGGACCACGCCCATGATTTCGAAGACGACATGACCCTGTTCGACTGGATGGGCCAGTGGACATCGGGTGAGCAGGTGATCCGCGGCACGCTGGGGCGCATGCTGTTCTCCAACGATGAAATCCTCAAGTCGGTCAAGGTCATCTCCGGTGGCGAACAGGGCCGCATGCTGTTCGGCAAGCTGATTCTGCAAAAGCCCAACGTGTTGGTCATGGACGAACCGACCAACCACCTGGACATGGAATCGATCGAAGCGTTGAACCTGGCACTGGAAAACTATCCAGGCACCTTGCTCTTCGTCAGCCACGACCGTGAATTCGTCTCCTCGCTTGCGACCCGCATCATCGAGCTGTCAGCCGATGGCGTGGTGGACTTCAGCGGCACCTACGACGAATACCTGCGCAGTCAGGGCGTGGTGGCCTGATTCAGCGTAATCGCTGAACGCCTCTGAGGCTGCGGCGCATCGAGCGTCTGCTCGAAGAACGCAGCCGTCTCGCGTTGCAGCGAACGATGGATGTGCCGGCGGTCCACACCCTCGGCATCCTTGCACAGCGCCGGCATGCGCAGGGCCTGCTCGGCGTCGCAATGCGCCATGAATACGAAATGACCGGCCCCTGCCAGCAGGCGGTAGTCAGGTGTGAGGGGTAACTTGCGAGCCAGGGCCTGGGCGTTGCGATCCACCGCCACGAGCTGGTCCTTGTCGCCGCTGTAGATGAGCGCCGGCAGGTGCACATCGACCAGGGCGTGGCGTCCGAACAGCAGGCTCAGCGGCGCCATCAGCATCACTGCGCCAACGCGTGAGTCTGCCTGTGGCGAAAGTTCGCTGCGGTCGGCAATCAACACACCGTGGGTTTTGCAGGCATCGTGATCATCCGGTCGCTCGAGGCAATACGCACGCAGGCGATCAAGGTCGGGGCGCGCGCCGGCCAGGATCAAGGCGGTTTCGCCGCCAGCCGAATAGCCAATCAATCCGACTTTCCCGCCATTGAGCCGAGGTCCAAGCAGTGCATCGCTGCGCGCTGCGGTGATAGCGGCGCTGACTTGCAGCGGCCGACCGTACAGATTGCTCAGGGTGCCCAGCCGGCTGGGGTCGCGGGCATTGTCGCCTGGGTGGACCACGGCCACCACTACATACCCTTGCTTGGCCAGTGAGGTTGCCAAATAGTGCAAGGCCAGTGGGCTACCAGTGTTGCCATGCGAGAGCACGAGCAACGGGAAACGCCCCTGGGCCACAGGCGCCTCTTCAGCCACCTCCAGCGCGTAGCCGTCGATGTGGCTGGCGCGGGCATGCCCCTTGGCGGGATAGAACGCCAAGGCTTGCATTGGGCGGTTGTCTACCGGGTCGGTCAGGGTCATGTGATGCAGCCCTGCCACCCAGGGCCCAGCATCAGCGGCGCCCATCGGGCCAACGACCATGGCCAGTGCCAGCAAGCAACGAGAAAGGATCATGGGGGCTCTGCGCATCTGCCACTGAATAGCTTGAGCTTAATCGCTGCCCTCCCGTCAAAAATGAAAAACCGATGAAACATCGGCTGCGCCATGGAAGATCCGTTCTGTGTTTGTGCGCGTCATCGAACCCATGGCATATAGGCAGGTCAATCAGACGTCGTCGATCATTCGCAATCGTGGAGAGCCGAGCATGAGCACACCCGCTTACCAACCCCCGAAGGTATGGCGCAACGAAGCGGCCTCGGGGGGCCACTTCGCCAGTATCAACCGGCCGGTCGCCGGGCCTACCCATGACAAGGACCTGCCAGTGGGCGAGCAACCGCTGCAGCTTTATTCGCTGGCGACACCCAATGGCGTCAAGGTCACCATCGCCCTGGAAGAGCTGCTGGAACTTGGCCATGCCGGCGCTGAATACGATGCCTGGCTGATCAGAATTGGCGAGGGTGACCAGTTCTCCAGCGGATTCGTACAGGTCAACCCCAACTCGAAGATCCCCGCATTGCTTGACCGCAGCGTCGAGCCGCCGGTGCGGGTATTCGAATCAGGCTCCATCCTGCTGTACCTGGCCGAGAAGTTCGATGCCCTGCTCCCGCAAACGGCCGCCGAGCGCACCGAAGCCCTGAACTGGCTGTTCTGGCAAATGGGCGCGGCGCCGTACTTGGGTGGTGGGTTCGGGCACTTCTACGTCTATGCGCCTGAAAAGATCGAGTACGCGATCAATCGCTTCACCATGGAAGCCAAGCGCCAGCTGGACGTGCTCGACCGCCGTTTGAGCGAGACCACCTACCTTGCCGGCGGCCATTACAGCATCGCCGACATAGCCGTGTGGTCATGGTACGGCCAGCTGGTGCTGGGCAACCTCTACAACGCTGCTGAGTTTCTCGCGGTTCACGAATACCCCAATGTTCAGCGCTGGGCCCAGGCGATCGCTGCACGGCCCGCCGTGCAGCGGGGCACGCGGGTCAACCGGACCTGGGGAGATGAATCCAGCCAGGTACCGGAGCGGCATTCGGCAGCGGACCTGGACTGAACGGCCCGCTGATGTCGGGCGGCCCTGATTGCGGGGCCGCCCAGGCGTCAACGAAGCGTCCTCGCTCAATGCCCGCATGCATGCACCCGTTTGCCCGTGCGCACACCTGCGCACGCTTTAACCTTCTTGTACACTCCCCGCATTAGCCTAATGCCGTTCACTTAGGGCCGTTTCACGGCCCATCGTGGCACAAGGCCGCTCCTACAAAGCGCTGTGAGCCTGTCAACTCAGCCGTCACGCGGTCAGTGTTAGAGCGGCCTTGTGCCGCGATGGGCCGCGGAGCGGCCCCAACGTTGTCAGATGAACCGCATTACCGCATTAGCCCAACCTGCATTTTCTGGTGAACGCATGATCGAGGTAACCGAGGTTTCCATCGCCGAGCTGCGCAGCGCGCTCGAGTCGGGCCGCACGACGGCGGTCGAACTGGTCAAGGCCTACCTGGCCCGCATAGACGCCTATGATGGCGCCGACACCGACACCGCCCTCAATGCCGTGGTAGTCCGCAATCCTGATGCACTGGCCGAGGCCGAGGCCTCCGACGCCCGCCGGGCCCGTGGAGAGGTGCTCGGGCCATTGGACGGGATACCCTACACCGCCAAGGACAGCTACCTGGTAAAAGGCCTGACCGCAGCGTCCGGCAGCCCGGCCTTTAAGCATCTGGTAGCCCAGCGCGACGCCTTCACCATCGAACGGCTGCGCGGGGCCGGGGCCATCTGCCTGGGCAAGACCAACATGCCACCCATGGCCAACGGTGGCATGCAGCGCGGCGTCTATGGCCGCGCCGAGAGCCCCTACAATGCGGCATACCTGACCGCGCCCTTCGCTTCAGGCTCTTCCAACGGTGCCGGTACCGCGACAGCTGCGAGCTTCAGCGCTTTTGGTCTGGCCGAGGAAACCTGGTCCAGCGGCCGCGGCCCTGCGTCGAACAATGGCCTGTGCGCCTACACACCCTCACGCGGGGTCATTTCGGTAAGGGGTAACTGGCCCCTCACGCCGACGATGGATGTGGTCGTGCCATTCGCCCGCACCATGCATGACCTGCTGGAAATTCTCGACGTGGTCGTGGCCGATGACCCTGATACCCGGGGTGACCTGTGGCGGCTGCAGCCTTGGGTGTCGATCCCGAAGCCCTCGCAGGTACGCCCAGCCAGCTACCTCGACCTGGCAGCGGGCACCGCCGCCTTGCAAGGCAAAAAGTTTGGCGTACCGCGCATGTACATCAACGCCGATGAGCACGCGGGCACGTCGGAAAAGCCGGGTATCGGCGGCCCCACTGGCCAGCGTATCCATACGCGGGCAAGTGTCATGACGCTCTGGCAGCACGCTCGCCAAGCCCTGGAAAACGCCGGTGCGCAGGTTGTGGAAGTCGACTTCCCGCTGGTCACCAACTGCGAAGGCGACCGGCCGGGCGCCCCCACCGTCTACAACCGTGGCATCGTCAGCAAGGCTTTCCTGCACGATGAGCTGTGGGAACTCTCCGGCTGGGCGTTCGACGATTTCCTGCGTGCCAACGACGATCCGAATCTCAATCGGCTGGCGGATGTGGACGGCCCGCAAATCTTCCCACACGACCCCGGCACTTTGCCTAACCGTGAGGATGATCTGGCCGCTGGCATGGACGAGTACGTCACCATGGCCAAGCGCGGCCTGAAGACGTGGGATCAGATCGAGACCCTGCCTGACGGCCTGCGTGGCCTTGAACAGACCCGCAAGATCGACCTGGAAGACTGGATGCAAACCCTTGGGCTGGATGCCGTGCTGTTCCCTACTGTGGCCGATGTAGGGCCTGCCGATGCTGATGTGAACCCGGCGTCGGCTGACATTGCCTGGAGCAATGGCGTGTGGGTGGCCAACGGCAACCTGGCCATACGCCACCTGGGCGTGCCCACGGTCACCGTGCCCATGGGCGTGATGAGCGACATTGGTATGCCGGTAGGCCTGACCTTCGCGGGGCGGGCCTACAGTGACAATGCGCTGTTGAGCTATGCCGCAGCGTTCGAAGCCACGGGTTCACGACGGATCATTCCACCACGCACCCCAGCCTTGGGCTGAAAGCACAGGTGAGCGCTAAGCGACTCGCACAAATCAACATTATGTGTAAATATGCACAAAATGTTGATTTGAAGAGTTCGCATGGCCCTGTTGCCCGAAGATGAACGCCGCTTGACCTTGAACGTGCTCAAAGCCTCTATCGAGGCCTTGGGCAGTGTCGTCACTCACAACACCGAAATTCTGCTTCACGACCTGGACCAGCCCGAGCGGTCCGTCGTGGCCATCGTCAATGGGCACCTTTCTGGCCGGCAGGTGGGCAGTCCTATCCTGGCTGTGCCGGAGCAGGATCAGGGCCTGCAAGCCTTGCTGAAGGCCGCGGCCGATCAGCAAGGCTGTGGGCCCGTTGTGCTGCCCGACTATCCGACCGCCATCAAGGGCCGCACGCTGCGCAGCGCTACCGCGATCTTTCGCGACAGCGCTGGCCACCCCTTCGCCAGCCTTTGCGTCAATACCGATGTCACTGGCCTGGACGCTGCCATGGGCTTTCTACAAAGCTTCGCGCCCATGGGCACCTCGCCCGCAGCCGCAGAGCCCGCCGACATGGAGGCGCTGATGAGCGAGATCATCCAGGCGGCGCTGCATGACACCGGCCAGGGCCGCATGACCCGGCAAGCCAAGATCGAAGCGGTCCGCGTGATGCAGGAACGCGGGCTGTTCATCGTCAAGGGCGGCGTCGAGAAAGCGGCCAACGCCCTCGGCGTGACCCGCTATACCGTCTACAACTACCTCGAACATTTGCGTGGAGCCTCCCAGTGACCTTGCACATCCGTACCCCCCTTATCGAATCACGCCCACTGTCGCTGGCTGCCGATTGCACTGTCTGGCTCAAGCTCGAGGCATTGCAGCCCTGCGGCTCCTTCAAGCTGCGCGGCGTCGCCCACGCCTGTGAGTTCCACCATGCCCGCGGCGCGAAACGGTTCGTGTCTTCCTCAGGCGGCAACGCCGGGCTTGCCGTCGCCTATGTTGGGCGCAAGCTCGGCGTTCCCGTGACCGTGGTCGTGCCCGAGACCACCACCGTGCGTGCCCAAGAATTGCTGCGTCTTGAGCACGCTGAGGTCATCGTCCACGGGCAGTCCTGGCAGGAGGCCAATGCGTTGGCCCTGAGCCTGATGGGTGACGATGCCGCGTTCATTCACCCGTTCGACGACCCTTTGCTGTGGGAAGGCCATGCCAGCCTGGTCGATGAGGTGGCCGAAGCCGGCATCAAGCCCGATGCGGTTGTGCTTTCGGTGGGCGGCGGGGGTTTGCTGAGCGGCGTCGTGCAGGGGCTACAACGTAATGGCTGGGCCGATGTGCCGATCCTGGCCGTGGAAACCCATGGCGCAGCCTCCCTGCATGCCGCCATCGAAGCCGGCGAATTGGTGACCTTGGAGCGGTTGGATACGATTGCCACCACCCTGGGCGCGAAACAGGTAGCCGAACACGCGTTTCGCTGTACCCAGCAACACCCCGTGCAAAGCCTGCTGGTCAGTGACCGGCAGGCCCTGGAGGCGTGCGAGCGCTTTTTGCTGGATCACCGCCTGCTGGTCGAGCCCGCCTGCGCCGCCGCCTTGGCGGTAGCGTATGAGGCCAGCGCGCTGGCAAGCTACCGCAATGTACTGGTGGTCGTGTGCGGGGGCGCCACGGCTACCTTGGCGCAGATCCAGGCATGGCGTGCAGCGCTCGAGGCATGAACCAGCCTGCCGGGAGCGGTCATGAACCGCTCCTTGCATAACCCCGCTGCACTCTGCACGTATAGACACGGCTCATAAAAAAGCCCGTGATACACACGGGCAACTGAGCACCAACGCAATAACCTGTGTTCTCAGCCCTTCTTCAATGCCTGCTCCTTGTGCATGGCCATGTGCCCGGTCTTGTCGCTCTTGACCTCGTACTGTGGCTCCTCTTTTGAGCAATGGCGCTGACGCCCCATGAACTCGACGTCCTTGGTATGCACTTTTTCTACGGTGCCGTGTATGACCCCGGCCTCGGAATTCCAGTGCACCTTGTCACCTTTCTTGAAGGTATTGCTCATCGATTTCTCCTTGTAACCTGCGCGGGAGGATTGAGAGTGTCATCTGTCGTTGTTCTACTGAGCACGCCGAACACAAAAAGATTCAGTCACGGCAACGATGCCCGGACGAAATGCAATTGCACCCTTTCGATCTGCGGCGAGTGAAGGCACAATGCGTGTCCTTTTTTTGGCCGGCCTTGCCGAGGGCCTCTAAATGATCAATACGCCGTACTACCTCATCGACAAGACCAAGCTGCTGAGCAACATGCAGAAGATCGCCTATGTGCGCGAACACTCGGGTGCCAAAGCGCTGCTGGCGCTCAAGTGCTTCGCCACCTGGTCGGTGTTCGACCTGATGCAGCAGTACATGGACGGCACCACGTCGTCTTCACTGTACGAGCTCAAGCTCGGCCGCCAGAAGTTCGCCGGCGAAACCCACGCCTACAGCGTGGCGTGGGCCGACGACGAGGTCCAGGAGATGCTCGAGAACTGCGACAAGATCATCTTCAACTCCATCGGCCAGCTGCAACGTTTCGCAGAGCAATCCGAAGGCAAGGTCCGGGGTCTGCGCGTCAACCCACAAGTCAGCAGCTCGGACTATCAGCTGGCCGACCCGGCACGCCCGTTCAGCCGCCTAGGGGAATGGGACCCTGCCAAGATCGAAACCGTGATCGATCAGGTATCGGGGTTCATGTTCCACAACAACTGCGAGAACGGCGACTTCGCCTTGTTCGACCAGATGCTGACCCGCATCGAGGAACGTTTCGGCCACCTGCTGCACAAAGTGAAATGGGTAAGCCTGGGCGGCGGCATCCATTTCACCGGCGAAGGCTATGCGCTGGACGATTTCTGCGCGCGTCTGAAGGCGTTCTCGCAAACCTATGGCGTACAGGTTTACCTGGAGCCAGGTGAAGCCGCGATCACCCAGAGCGCTTCGCTGGAAGTGACTGTGCTGGACACGCTGTACAACGGTAAGCACCTGGCCGTGGTCGACAGCTCGATCGAAGCGCACATGCTCGACCTGCTGATCTACCGCCTCAATGCCAAGATGGCGCCCAACGACGGTGAGCACACCTACATGGTATGCGGCAAATCGTGCCTGGCCGGCGATATTTTCGGTGAATACCAGTTCGAACGCCCACTGGCGATCGGCGACCGCCTGTCCTTCGTGGATGCTGCGGGTTACACCATGGTCAAGAAAAACTGGTTCAACGGTTTGAAGATGCCATCCATCGTGGTCAAGCAACTCGACGGCAGCGTCGAGGTGGTGCGCGAGTTCGGTTTCGAAGACTACGTTTCCAGCCTGTCGTAAGACAGGCCTCGTCTGTAAGGAGCAACAGGTAAATTGAAGAAGAACGTTCTTATCATTGGTGCAGGAGGTGTCGCCAAGGTGGTGGCCCACAAGTGCGCGCAGCATAACGACGAACTGGGTCGTATTGCCATCGCGTCACGGAACATCTCCAAATGCCAGGCCATCATCGACAGCGTCAAGGCCAAGGGTAGCCTCAAGGTACCCGCCGACATCCAGGCCTTTTCGCTCAATGCCCTCGACGTCGAGGCGACCAAGGCATTGATCCGCGAAACCGAATCGCAAATCGTGATCAATGTCGGCTCTGCATTCCTGAATATGTCGGTGCTGCGTGCATGCATCGATACCGGCGCTGCCTACCTGGATACTGCCATCCACGAAGAGCCGGGCAAGATCTGTGAAACCCCGCCATGGTACGGAAACTACGAGTGGAAACACCTCGAAGAGTGCCAGGCCAAGAACATCACGGCCATTCTCGGTGTCGGTTTCGACCCGGGTGTGGTCAACAGCTACGCAAAGCTTGCGCAGCAGCAGTATTTCGACCGCATTGATTCGATCGACATCCTCGACGTCAATGCAGGCTCGCATGGCAAGTACTTTGCCACCAACTTCGACCCGGAAATCAATTTCCGCGAGTTCACCGGGCAGGTGTGGAGCTGGCAGAACAGCCAGTGGACCAGCAACACCATGTTCGAAGTCAAGCGCACCGATGACCTGCCCGTGGTGGGTTCGCAAAACCTGTACCTCACCGGTCACGATGAAGTGCACTCCATCTCCAAGAACCTGAACGTACCCAACGTCCGGTTCTGGATGAGTTTCGGCGAGCACTACATCAATGTGTTCACGGTCCTGAAAAACCTGGGCCTGCTCAGCGAGCAGCCGGTCAAGACCGCAGAAGGCCTGGAAGTGGTACCGCTGAAAGTGGTCAAGGCCGTGCTGCCTGATCCAGCGTCCCTGGCGCCTGGCTACACCGGCAAGACCTGCATCGGTGACCTGGTCAAGGGCACCAAGGACGGGCAACCGCGTGAAGTGTTCATCTACAACGTGGCCGATCACGAAGAGGCGTACGCCGAAACGGACAGCCAGGGCATTTCCTATACCGCTGGCGTACCACCGGTAGCCGCTGCCTTGCTGGTGGCTCGCGGCGAGTGGGATGCCAAGCGCATGGTCAACGTCGAGGAACTGCCTGCCGAGCCGTTCCTCAAGGCGCTGGACGTGATGGGCCTGCCAACCCGTGTGAAGGACGAAAAAGGCGACCGTCCGTGGGACGCTGAAGCCTGATTCACCCAAGAGGGCGCCTTCGAGGCGCCCTCTTCTTTTATCGACCAACCCCACCATGTCTTTCACGATCGCTGAAACCCAGTAGTTGCCCGCGCCATCAACCACTCATCGGATAACCTACGAATTTGCTGGGATATCTCGCCGGGCGGCGTTCAGCACTTGCAATTGACCCTAGCCCTCAATACTGTATGAATATTCAGTACGACAGGTAAGAGTCATGCAACTGATCGCCAAACTGGGCATTCTTGCCGATGCCGCCAAGTACGATGCATCTTGCGCCAGCAGTGGTGCGCCAAAGCGCAGCTCGCGTGGCGGCAACGGTTTGGGCGCTACCAACGGCATGGGCATTTGCCACAGCTACACCCCAGATGGTCGCTGCGTGTCTCTGCTGAAGATTCTGCTTACCAACTTTTGCCTGTACGACTGCCAGTACTGCGTCAACCGACGCTCGAGCAATGTGCCCCGCGCACGGTTCAGCCCTGAAGAAGTGGTGCGTCTGACGCTGGACTTCTACCGGCGCAACTGCATCAGTGGCCTGTTTTTGAGCTCGGGCATCATCCGCTCGGCTGACTACACCATGGAGCAGCTGATCAGGGTCGCGCGGTTGCTGCGCGAAGAACATAACTTCCGTGGCTATATCCATCTCAAGACCATTCCGGACGCCGATCCGCTGTTGATCGAAGAAGCAGGCCGTCTGGCCGATCGCTTGAGCGTCAACATCGAACTGCCTACCGACGACAGCCTCAAGCGCCTGGCACCGGAAAAGCAAGCATCGACCATCCGTCAAGCCATGGGCGTGATTCATCAAGGGCAGCAAGCGGTAGCCAACGAGCCTCGCGCCCCGCGCTTCACCCCTGCCGGTCAAAGTACCCAGGTCATCGTCGGGGCTGACAGTACTGACGACAGCACACTGCTGCGCAATGCCGAATCGCTGTACCAGGGGTACGGCCTCAAACGTGTCTACTACTCAGCCTTCAGCCCCATTCCCGACAGCCCTGGCAGCGTGCCACTGGCCGCCCCGCCTCTGCTGCGTGAACACCGCCTGTACCAAGCCGATTTTCTCTTGCGCGGGTACGGGTACAAGGCCGGCGAGCTGTTGGGACAAACCGGCAACCTGGCGCTGGATATCGATCCCAAATTGGCATGGGCGCTGGCCAATCGCGAAGTGTTCCCGCTGGATGTGAACCGCGCAGAGCCCGCGCTGCTCGCCCGCATTCCAGGCATAGGCCTGCGCAGCGTGCAGCGCCTGGTCGCCTTGCGCCGTGAGCGGCGTATCCGCTATGACGACCTGATCCAGCTGCGTTGCGTGCTCGACAAGGCCCGGCCCTTTATCGTGACCAGCGATTATCGCCCTGCCCAGGCCGACCTTCGCAGCAGCCTGCTGCGTGCCCGCCTGCGTGAACCACAGGCACCGGTTCAAATGGGGCTATGGGGGTGATAGCGCTCGATTGCGATGACCTGTTCGGCGTCTGGCGGGATCAGGCCAGAGCCTTGCTGAGCCATGGCGTCGATCCGTCACAAGTCACCTGGTCCCAAGGGCCCATGACCGATATGCTGGCCGACACCACCACGCTGCCGGCCGGTACGGGCCCGTTTCGGGCGAAGGTGCCGGCGGCCTTGCTCGGTCAACTGGAGGAAGCGGCACGCTATCACGGCGAGCAGCGGTGGAATCTGTTGTACGAAGTGCTGTGGCGGGTCGCTCACGGCGACCGCACTGCGATGCTGGCCGGTGATCGGCTGGGCAGCGAGCTGCATCGACGCATCAAGCAAGTCAGCCGCGAAGCCCATCACCTGCATGCGTTTTTGCGGTTCGTGCCGCTGCCTGAAGCGTTGGTCGAGCACTTGCAATTGGACCTGGTCGCTTTTCACGAACCTGCTCACGACATTCTGCAAAGCGCCAGCCCGCATTTTGCCGACAGGCTGGGGCGGCTGCGGTGGCTGATCGCGACGCCACGCGATGGCATCCGCTATGACGGCCGCCGCTTCGACTATCAGCGGCAATGCCCGGAGCTCTGGCGGCAATGGGCGCAGCACGCAGAAGACCCTGGCGCCGAATTGTGGCGAACATACTACCGCCACACCTTCAACCCCGCCCGCCTGAACCCCAATGCCCTGCGCCTGCACATGCCTGGCCGCTTCTGGCGCCACTTGCCAGAAGGGATGCTTATTCCTCAACTCGAGGGGCTGGCACGCCAAGGCAAGCAGCGGGACGGCCAGGCCTTGGAAGTCGCAGCCCAGGCTGGCAAGCAGATCAACAAGGCCTCGCGGAACAGTTGACTGCCGGAGCCCGAAAAGCGCGCCTGCCACAAACCCCGTGTTGAGCCGTAATGCTGTTCACTTAGGGCCGCTTCGCGACCCATCGCGGCACTAGGCCGCTCCCACCCTGACTGCGTGACGCTTGAGTCAAAGGGCTCACAGGACAGTGTGGAAGCGGCCTTGTGCCGCGATGGGCCGTGAAACGGCCCCAACGATCTTAAGTGAACAGCACTACGTGTTGAGCCGAACGTTCCGCGTGCCCTGCCGTCATAACCTGAGCCGGTGCCGACACGCAAAGAGGACGCGAGATGACCCAACCCGACCCGTCATACGTCAAGTGGCTTGAAGAACGCTCCATGCTGAAGGCATCCCAGGAGCGGGCCAGCCTGTATTCCGGGCAAGCGCGACTGTGGCAACAGCCCTACGCCCTGGCCCAGCCGCGCCGTGCGACGGAAATCGCTTCGGTCTGGCTGACGGTCTACCCCGATGCGATCATCGCGCCCGACGGTTGCTCGGTGCTGGGCGCTTTGGCCCATGAAGCGCTATGGAAGCGCCTGTCAGAAATTGGTATTCAAGGTGTCCACACCGGGCCAATCAAGCGTTCCGGCGGTATCAGCGGGCGCGAGCTTACGCCGAGCGTGGACGGCAACTTCGACCGGATCAGCTTCGACATCGACCCGCTCTACGGTACCGAGCAGGAATTGGTGCAGATGAGCCGCATGGCCGCCGCCCACAATGCCGTCACCATCGATGACCTGATCCCGTCGCACACCGGCAAAGGCGCCGATTTCCGCCTGGCCGAGCTGGGGCTGGCGCCCTACCCAGGCCTCTACCACATGGTCGAGATCCGTGAAGAGGATTGGGGGCTGCTTCCTGACGTGCCCGAAGGCCGCGATTCGGTCAACCTGCTCCCCGCTCAGTGCGACGAGCTCAAGGCACGCCACTACATCGTCGGTCAGCTGCAACGGGTGATCTTCTTCGAGCCGGGCGTCAAGGAGACCGACTGGAGTGCCACGGCACCGATCACGGGCGTGGATGGCAAGACCCGCCGATGGGTTTACCTGCATTATTTCAAGGACGGTCAACCCTCCCTGAACTGGCTCGACCCGACCTTCACGGCGCAGCAGATGATCATAGGCGATGCCCTGCATGCCCTGGACTGCCTGGGCGCACGTGGTTTGCGCCTGGATGCCAATGGTTTCCTGGGTGTCGAAACACGCGCCAGCGGCACCGCCTGGTCGGAAAGCCACCCCTTGTCGCTGGTCGGTAACCAGTTGATCGGTGGCATGATCCGCAAGGCAGGGGGGTTCAGCTTCCAGGAGCTGAACCTCACCCTCGATGACATCGCCCAGATGTCCAGCGGCGGGGCCGACCTGTCCTACGACTTCATTACCCGACCGGCCTATCAGCACGCGCTACTGACCGGCGATACCGAATTCCTGCGCTTGATGTTCAAGGAAATGCACGCCTTCGGCATCGACCCAGCCTCGCTGATTCATGCGTTGCAAAACCATGATGAGTTGACGGTCGAGCTGGTGCATTTCTGGACCCTGCATGCGCATGACATGTACCTGTACAAGGGCCAGACCTTGCCCGGCAGCATCTTGCGCGAGCATATCCGGGAGGAGATCTACGAGCGCCTGTCCGGTGAGCATGCACCTTACAACCTGCGGTTCGTCACCAATGGCATCTCTTGCACCACGGCCAGCTTGATCACCGCTGCCTTGGGTATCCGGGAGCTTGATGACATCACCTCCGAGCAAGTTGAATCGATTCAGAAGCTGCATCTGCTGCTGGTGATGTACAACGCCATGCAGCCTGGTGTGGTGGCCATATCCGGTTGGGACCTGGTGGGTGCCCTGCCCTTGCCTGCCGAAGCGGTGGCTGAGCGGATGACCGACGGCGACACACGTTGGATCCACCGCGGCGGTTATGATCTGGCAGGTCTGGACCCAGAGGCCCAGGCCTCAGTGCGCGGTATGCCGCGTGCCCGTGCCTTGTACGGCAGCCTTGATGAACAACTCGAGCGCAGTGACTCGTTCGCCAGCAAGGTCAAAAAGCTGCTCGCGGTTCGCCAGGCATATGGCATCGCCACTAGCCGGCAACTGCTGGTGCCCGACGTGACCTCGCCTGGCCTGCTGGTGATGGTGCATGAACTGCCTGCAGGGCGCGGTATCCAGATAACCGCCCTGAACTTCAGCCAGGACGAAATCAGTGAGGAGCTGCAACTGACCGGTTTCACGCCAGGCCCTGTGGTGGACATGATCAACGAAACGGTCGAGGGCGATTTGACCGAGGACGGACGCTTGATGGTTAATCTGGACCCCTATGAGGCGTTGTGCCTGCGCATCGTCAACAGCAGTGGTCACGTCTGAGGTGCGGTGACTTGCATTTGCGGGCGCCTGGGCATAGTTTGCGCAAGTCAACTTACCCGTGCCCAGGAGCAACGCAATGTACACCGGCATCGTCCAGGCCGTCCGCCCTCTGCTTGATGTAGCCCGTCACCCTGGCCACAACCAGTTCACCATCGACCTCACCCCGGCACTGCTCGACGATCTGAAGATCGGTGCCAGTGTCAGCGTTGAAGGGACCTGCCTGTCGGTCACCGAGATCGAAGGCACACACGTTCGCTTCGACGCCATGACGGCAACGCTGGAGCGCACTAACCTGCGTTGTTTGCAGGCCGGCCAAGGAGTGAACATCGAGCGTTCGGCGAAAATGAACGCAGAGGTGGGCGGCCACCTCATGGCTGGCCACATCGCCACCACTGCAGACATCGTAGACATCTCCATCGCTGCCACCGGTGCATACATCAAGTTCCGCATGCCGCCTGAATGGGCCAAGTACGTCTTTGCCCGCGGCTTCATTGGCGTCAATGGCTGCAGCCTCACCGTCGCCGACATCGAGGACAACGTGGTCACTGTCAACCTCATTCCAGAAACCCTGCGCCAGACCACGTTTACCCGTTATCAGGAAGGCGACTTGCTCAATATCGAAGTCGACCACCACACCATGGTGCTGGTCGATGTCGTGGAGCGCACCATTCGCAATACCCTGGCCCGCGAGCAACGGTAGACCCGAGGACTGCACATGCTACCTGCCGCCGCAGCCACACCTAGTTCCAGGCGCCGTCGTGTCCACCGGTTACGAGGCCGCGTAGGGCTCGGTCTGGTGGCCGGCCTGTCGGTACTGGCAGGGATGACCGATGCCATCGGTTTGTTGGCCTTGGGCGATTTCGTCTCGTTCATGAGCGGCAACACCACGCGCCTTGCCGTCGCCATCAACGACGTCGATGGCCCGATGATCCTGCGCCTGGCAGGCGCGCTGCTGGGCTTCGTGGCTGGCAATACCTTGGGTGTGGTGCTGGCGCACAAGTGCCGGCGCCGTGCCTGGCCCGTACTGCTGGTGGTAGCGGTGCTGCTTGGGTTTGCGGGGATGCTGCCAGCGCCGGATACCTCAATACTCTTGTTGGCCGCCACACTGGCGATGGGGATGATCAATGCCGTGGTTGAGCAGGTCAACGGTCTGCCGATTGGCCTGACCTATGTTACCGGTGCCCTTTCGCGATTTGGCCGTGGCCTGGGCCACTGGATGCTGGGCGCTCGCCGCCATGGCTGGCGGGTGCAACTGGTGCCTTGGCTGGGCATGCTGCTGGGAGCAGCATGTGGCGCTTGGTTGCAGAAACACCTAGGGCTGCAGGCTATGGTCGGCAGTTGTGTGCTGACCTGCCTGCTGACCCTGGTGTCGCTGTTCATCCCTCGTGCCTGGCAGCGACGCTACATGCCCCGCTGATCAATCGATACGTGGATGCTGCTGCACCAGCAGCTTGCGCTTGGCTTCCAATTCAGCGATCTGGGTATCGATGTCTTCGATCTTCTGCTCGATATTGTCGTGGTGCTCCTGAAGCAGCTCGCGAGCCTCGTCGATGTCAGACGCTGCTGGCGCCGCGCCACGCAACGGCTTGTTGGCCGTTTCTTTCATGGTCACCCCAGTGATGAAACCAATCACGGCAATCACCATCAGGTAGTAGGCGGGCATGTACAGGTTGCCGGAGCTTTCCACCAGCCAGGCGGCCAGAGTCGGGGTAAGGCCTGCAATCAGCACCGAAATGTTGAAGGCACTGGCCAAGGCGCTGTAGCGGATATGCGTCGGGAACATCGCTGGCAGGGTCGATGCCATCACGCCAATGAAGAAGTTCAGCAGCACGGCCATCAGCAGCAGGCCGGCGAAGATCAAGCCCAGCACACCGCTGTTGATCAGCATGAAGGCAGGAATTGCCGCCGCAAAAAGGCCGACGCTACCCAGGATGATGAAGGGGCGACGGCCGAACTTGTCGCTCAGAAGACCGATTATCGGCTGCACGAACAGCATGCCCACCATGATCGCGATGATGATCAGTACACCATGATCTTCGCTGTAATGCAGGTTGTGGGACAGGTAGCTGGGCATGTAGGTGAGCAGCATGTAGTACGTGACGTTGGTCGCGATCACCACGCCGATGCAGGTGATCAGGCTACGCCAGTGCTTGGTCGCCACTTCCTTGAACGACACCTTCGGCCCGGAAGCCAGGCCTTCACGGTCACCTTGCTCCAGTTTGTCCACATGCTGCTGGAAGGCTGGGGTCTCCTCCAGCGCGTGACGCAAGTACAGACCAATCATACCCAGCGGCAAAGCCAGGAAGAACGGCAGGCGCCAGCCCCATTCAAGGAATTTCTCTTCACCCATCACGGTGGAGATCATCACCACCACGCCGGCGCCCAGGACGAAGCCGGCGATGGAGCCAAAGTCCAACCAGCTGCCCAGGAAACCACGCTTGCGATCAGGTGCATACTCGGCCACGAAGATCGACGCGCCGGTGTACTCACCGCCTACCGAGAAGCCCTGGGCCATCTTGGCCAGCAACAGCAGGATCGGTGCCCATATGCCGATACTGTCATAGGACGGTATCAGGCCAATGGCGAATGTGCTCAAGGACATGATGACGATGGTGGCGGCGAGAATCTTCTGTCGCCCGAAGCGGTCGCCGAGCGCGCCGAAGAACAACCCACCCAGTGGTCGGATCAGGAACGGCACGGAGAAGGTGGCCAGCGCGGCAATCATTTGAACGCTGGGGTCGGCATTGGGGAAGAACACTTTGCCCAGGGCATAGGCGACGAAGCCATAGACGCCGAAGTCGAACCACTCCATCGCGTTGCCCAGCGCAGCGGCGGTAATGGCCTTGCGCATCTTGGCGTCGTCGACGATGGTGATGTCCTTCAGGCCAATCGGCTGAACCCTTTTTTTGCGAGATTTCATTTATTTATCCCTGACGGTGACTGCTCTAAGGGATCAGATACAAAGGGACACTAAATAATTCAGCGCTTAGCGTTTTTTTGTGAAAGCAGGCACAAGGCGGGATGCGAGCCTTGAGGCACTGGGTTGCTGGGGCGGCTGCGCAGCCCCAGCAACCGCGTTTTCAAATACCTTCCAGCGCCAGGTCCATGGCGAAGTAGGTCAGGATCAAGTCGGCGCCCGCACGCTTGATCGCCCCGATGCTCTCGCGCATGACGCGGCCCTCATCGATGGCGCCAGCCAGTCCACCGAACTTGATCATGCGTACTCGCCGCTGACCTGGTAGGCCGCCGCCAATGGCAGGCGCGAGGCGTTACGGATGTCGGCAATCACGTCCAGATAGGCACCGGCCGGCTTGACCATGAGCACGTCGGCGCCTTCCTGCTCATCGAGCAGTGATTCGCGCACCGCCTCGCGGCGGTTCATGGGGTTCATCTGGTAGCTCTTGCGGTCGCCCTTGAGCGCCGTACCGCCCGCTTCGCGGAAAGGCCCATACAACGAAGAGGCGAACTTGGTGGAATAGGCCATGATCGCCGTGTCATGGAAGCCCGCGCCGTCCAACGCGCTGCGTATCGCCTGAACCTGCCCGTCCATGGCCGCCGAAGGCGCGATGAAATCCGCACCTGCCGCTGCGGCGATCACGGCCTGCTTGCCGAGGTTGGCCAAGGTGGCGTCGTTGTCCACGCCGTGGTCATGCAGCACGCCGCAGTGGCCGTGGCTGGTGTATTCGCAGAAGCAGGTGTCGGACATCACGACCATTTCCGGCACTGCATCCTTGCAGATCCGCGACATGCGTGCGACCAGGCCGTTTTCATTCCAGGTGTCGCTGCCCACGGCGTCCAGGTGGTGGGAGACCCCAAAGGTCATCACCGAACGGATGCCGGCACGGGCGTACCGCTCGATTTCCCGCGCCAACAGCTTCTCGGGAAATGCGATTGACGCCAGGCATGCTCTTGATCGGCACGAAGTCATCGATACCCTCCTCCACGAAGATCGGCGGCAGGATCAGATCATCGAGGCGGAACTCGGTCTCCTGAAAGACGCTGCGCAGCGCTTGGCTCTTGCGCAGACGGCGGGGACGGACGGACGGAAAAAGAGTGGACATGACAGCTCCAGAAAGATGAACGGCGTATACCTTAAGCCCGAGCCGCGACACGGAAAGACCAAATGACGAGATATTGTCTTGCGTCAAAGGCAATGACCGTCGCGCAGGCCGAAACCTGGCCGGCGCGGCCTGATGTATGGGGTGGGCGCACCGGTAGGTTGGCTGTGTCAGCGCAGCCAGGGCGGGGTCGGCTCTTCAGCCTGCGGTTGCCCTTGCTCGGCCTCGGCTCGCGCTTCGCGGCGGCGGGCATCGTCCAGCCGGGCGGCGTCGATCTCGCGCATGACGCCGGCCACGTCCGCTGCCTGCTCATCTTCAGCGAACAACCCCGTGAGTGGGCTGTCGGGGCGCAATTCGCCGGCTTCGTAGAGGGCCCACATTTCCTGCGCGTAACGGGTGGCTTTCAGCTCAGGGGCAAAGCGTCCAAAATAATGCGCCATGTTCGACACATCGCGCTGCAGCATGCTGAACGCATGGTTGTTGGCCGCAGCGTCCACTGCCTGGGGCAAGTCGATGATCACCGGCCCGTCCGGACCCAGGAGTACGTTGAACTCCGAGAGGTCGCCATGGACGAGCCCTGAGCAGAGCATCAGTACGATCTGGCTGATCACGAACCCGTGATATAATCCCGCGCCTGGTCCGCCTCGAGGTGAACATCGTTCAGCCGGGGCGCAGCATTGCCATTGGCATCGGTTACCAGCTCCATGAGCAGCACGCCATCCTGGAAGTCGTAGGGCTTGGGTACCCTGACGCCTGCCCCAGCCAGCCGGAACAACGCGGCCACCTCGGCGTTCTGCCAGGCATCCTCGGCTTCCTTGCGCCCGTACTTGCTGCCCTTGGCCATGGCCCGGGCCTGACGGCTGTTACGCACCTTGCGCCCTTCCTGATACTCGGCCGCCTGGCGGAAACTGCGCTTGTTGGCTTCCTTGTACACTTTGGCGCAGCGCACCTGGTTGCCACAGCGCACCACCGTACACGGCGGCCTCCTTGCCACTCATCAACGGCCTCAGTACCTCGTCGACCAGGCCATCCTCGATCAGGGGTTCGATTCTCTTGGGTGTCTTCATCAGGCTGTGTTCGGGTCCTGGGCTGTGATGCGGCCTATCCTCTCACAGCCGAGTCGCACTTGCTTGCCCATGTGCTGCCCATGCCGATAAACAAGCAAGGCCATGCAACAGGCGCCAGATGAATTATTCTTAAATCGCCTGCTGGCCGTTCTTTGGCACAATCAGGCTTTCATCTGGATGTTCGGGATCCCGCATGCCTCGCGTACTCACCATCGAAGACGACGCCGTCACCGGCCAGGAAATCGTCGCTGAACTCAACAGCCATGGCTTGGACGTTGACTGGGCCGACAATGGTCGCGAGGGCCTGGCCAAGGCTATCGCCGGCGGCTATGACCTGATTACCCTTGATCGCATGCTGCCGGAGGTGGACGGGCTGACCATTGTTACTACTTTACGCAATCTCAAGATCGCCACGCCGATCCTGATGATCAGTGCGCTGTCAGACGTGGATGAACGGGTCCGAGGCCTGCGTGCAGGCGGCGACGACTACCTGACCAAACCGTTCGCCTCGGACGAGATGGCAGCGCGCGTCGAAGTCTTGCTACGCCGTAAACAGTGTGCCCATGACGCAGACTCGCCTGCAGGTGGCCGACCTGGAGCTGGACCTCATCACCCATGAAGCCCGACGCGGCGAGCACACGCTCAATTTGCTGCCCACCGAGTACAAACTGCTGGAATACCTGATGCGGCACAGCGGTCAAGTGATTACCCGGATGATGATCTTCGAGGAGGTCTGGGGGTATCACTTCGATCCAGGCACTAACCTCATTGACGTGCACATCGGCCGCCTGCGCAAGAAGATCGACCTGCCTGGCCAGTCGCCGTTGATCCGTACCGTACGGGGCTCCGGTTATATGCCATTGCTGAACCCGTCTAAGGGCTGGAGTTCTTCCACGAGCCGGCTGCTGGCGCTCTACAGCTTCCTGTTCGTGGCCTGGAGCAGCATCCTAATGGGGGTGCTGTACTTCGAGGTTTCCAGCTACCTGAACAAACTCACCCGTCATTCGATGCTGCAGCGCCAACACCTGTTCGCGCACATGAGCGGCAAGCAACTGGACGACGCCCTGATTGCGAGCCAAGCCTTCGAAGAACGCAGCTTCGATGCCTATGGCCTGTTCGACGCGCAACTCAACCCGCTGGGCGGCAGCGTACGTGCCCTGCCCCCTGGGCTGGCGCTGGACGGCAAGATCCACGAGCTCAAGCGCTGCCTGAACGCCGACGACCCGAACATGCCGCGCCATAGCTGCGATGCGGTGGCGATCAAGGTGCAGGATGGCCGCTGGTTGGTGTTGTTCCGGGACAACGGCTCGTTGTTCGTTGTCACGCGTATCATCCTCGACGCCTTGCTATGGGGCATTTCGTTGACGCTGATCCCGGGGTTTGCAGGTTGGTACCTGCTCAGGCGCCGGCCACTCAAGCGCATCCGCGCGGTACAGGCTCAGGCCGAGTTGATCGTGGCGGGCGACCTTACCCATCGCTTGCCGCTGTCGGCACGGCGCGATGAGTTGGACATGCTGGCGGACATCGTCAACGCCATGCTCGACCGCATCGAGCGCCTGATGCATGAGGTAAAAGGTGTGTGCGACAACATCGCCCATGACCTGCGCACGCCGCTGACGCGGCTGCGCGCCCAGCTGTACCGCATACGCCAGCAAAGCGATGCCGATACCGCCCAGGCCGAGGCACTGGATCAAGCCATTGGTGAAACCGATACGCTGATGGCACGCTTTCGCGGGCTGTTGCGGATCAGCGAGCTGGAAGATCGCCAGCGCCGCGCAGGGTTCACGCAGTTGGCCCCCCATGACCTGTTGGTGGAACTGCACGATTTCTACCTGCCACTGGCGGAGGACGGTGGCATCCAGTTGACCTTGCACCAACCAGGGCAACTGGCGCCGCTGCATGGCGACCGCGAATTGTTGTTCGAAGCACTGGCCAACCTGGTGGGCAACGCCATCAAGTTTACGCCCGAAGGTGGGCAGGTGCAGATCACAGCTTCCCAAGATGACACTGGCGTGCACCTGGCGGTGGAGGACACGGGACCTGCATTGCCGAACAGGAGCGTACTGCTGTGCTCAAGCGGTTCTATCGCAGTGACGAGGGGCATCGGCATGCGGGCTTCGGCCTGGGTTTGTCCATCGTGGCGGCGATCGTGGACTTGCACGGGTTTGGGTTGGAGATTGGTGAAAGTCGGTTAGGCGGGGCGAAGTTGGTGTTGCATTGTCCTCTTGCGGGTTTGGTCAAGTAAGCCCATGCAAGGCTGGCAACCTCTGCGGTGGCACCAGGCTGCTCCTTATATCGACCATGACCGCTTTAACCCTGGGAGTTTGCTAACAACCAAGGGCGGAGCGAGGCAATTGACTCCGCCACTCGCTAGAGGCACCCCGCTGTCGTCAACTAGCGGTCAGGTACCCGCCGCTGAGCCTCCAACCCATTCAACAAAGCCTCTACCACCGCGGTGGCCGATTCCAGCCCATGGTCATTACCCAGCAACAGGTCGCAGCAAGTTACACTGGCCAACTCCGTGGCCTTCAGATTGGCGGCATAGGCGCCACGCAACAGCGTGGACAGGTGCACGAGCGCATCTTCAAGATCGACGCCCGGACGTACCGAAAACAAAGGCGGATGGCTACTTTCACAGGTAGAGAATGAGGTGGGCGCGGTTGTGAGACTGGCAGGAGGATCAGGTAACCCTTTTGTCATGGTGTTCTCCTTGATTCATCAGGAGCCGCCACGCAACGTGACCAAACGAATGGGTGGCGACTGTACGCGGGTTGGTCAACCGGGAATCAAGGAAACCGGCGCGCACACGGAGGCGCCCCACGCACAGCCGCCATGACACGAGACAGCCGCGCACAAAAAAACGCCGACTGATTCGCTGAGCGGCGCTGATGGCGCCTTGATGATTGCGGGTGACCAAACCCGGCTGCTGGATTTACAACAGCCCGCGAAGACTAACCCTCCCACGGTGCTTTCAAGCCAAGTGCCCCGCTTGTAACACTTGTAATAGCCATAGCGTGGCGCCGATAACGCACCCTTGGCGCCTGATTCGCAGCTACAGTGAACGGCTATGAAGCCTCAAGGCTGGTTCCAACCGACGCGGACTCACAGCACCACGGGCCCCGGCGCAAAAATGCACGATGCCCCTGCACAATTGTCGATTGTACGAGGCAAATTCGCATGCCAGGATCCAGCGATCCTCCAGCGAACTCCAGATTTCACATGGAAAATCAATAACAAGCAGGGAGACCGCAATGACAGCGCTTATTCAAACGCCGGTTACCGAACACATCCTGAGCGAAGTTCGCAACCAGATCGGCCACCTGCGTCTCAACCGCCCCGCCGGATTGAACGCCCTGACTTTGGACATGGTGCGCAGCTTGCGCAAGCACCTGGACGCCTGGGCTAACGACCCGAACGTACGCGCCATCGTCTTGCGCGGCGAGGGCCCGAAGGGCTTCTGCGCCGGTGGCGACATCCGCTCGCTGCATGACAGCTACAAAGCCGGCGACGACCTGCACGAGGCTTTCTTCGCCGAAGAATATGCCCTGGACTTGCTGATACACCGCTACCGCAAGCCTATTGTGGTGCTCATGGACGGCTTCACCCTCGGCGGTGGCATGGGCCTGGCACAGGGCTGCGACCTGCGCGTGGTCACCGAGCGCAGCCGCCTGGGCATGCCAGAGGTAGGCATCGGCTATTTCCCCGACGTAGGGGGCAGCTACTTCCTGTCACGCCTGCCGGGCGAGCTGGGGACCTACCTCGGCGTAACCGGTACACAAGTCCAGGCGGCCGATGCCCTGTATTGCGGCCTGGCCAACTGGTATGTGACGAGCGACAAGATCGAGGCCCTTGATCGGGAGCTGGACCAGTTATCCCTGAGTGACAATCCGCTCAAGGACTTGCAGAACCTGTTGGCGCGCCTGGGCACCCAGACGCTGGAAGGTCCGCCACTGGCCGCGCTCCGTCCAGCGATCGATCATTTCTTCGCCTTGCCCGATATCTCAGCCATCGTCGAGCAGTTGCGCGCCGTCAGCATCGGCGATAGCCATGCCTGGGCCGTGGCCACTGCTGATCTGTTGGAAACCCGATCCCCCCTGGCCATGGCCGTGACGTTGCAGATGTTGCGCCGCGGTCGACAGTTAAGCCTGGAAGACTGCTTCGCAATGGAGTTGCATCTGGATCGCCAGTGGTTCCAGCACGGCGACATCATCGAGGGCGTGCGCGCCTTGATCATCGACAAGGACAAGCAACCGCGGTGGAATCCCCCTACCTTGCAGGGCCTGGAGCGCCAGCGGATCGACCAATTCTTCGAAGGCCTTTGAGCCTGGGAGCAGCAGATGCAAGACGTGGAACTGAGCGAAGAGCAGATCATGATCCGCGACATGGCCCGCGACTTCGCCCGCGGCGAGATCGCGCCCCACGCCCAGGCGTGGGAAAAGGCTGGCTGGATTGATGACGCCGTCGTGCGCAGCATGGGTGAACTTGGCTTGCTGGGCATGGTGGTCCCCGAGGACTTCGGCGGCAGCTATACCGACTACGTGGCCTATGCGCTGGCGGTCGAAGAGATTTCAGTCGGGTGTGGCTCCACCGGGGCCTTGATGAGCATCCACAACTCGGTAGGGTGCGGCCCGTTGCTGGCCTACGGTACCCCTGAACAGCAGCAGCACTGGTTGCCGCGGCTGGCCAGTGGCGAGGTGATTGGCTGCTTCTGCCTGACCGAGCCCCAGGCGGGATCCGAAGCCCATAACCTGCGCACGCGCGCCGAACTGGTCGACGGGCAATGGGTGATCAACGGCAGCAAGCAGTTCGTCAGCAATGCCCGTCGCGCCGGGCTGGCCGTCGTGTTCGCCGTGACCGATCCGGAGCTTGGCAAGAAAGGGCTGTCGGCGTTTCTCGTACCTACCGACAACCCCGGCTTCAAGGTCGATCGCACCGAACACAAAATGGGTATTCGCGCCTCCGATACCTGCGCGGTGACGCTCGAGCAATGCCGCATTCCGGCTGCCAACCTGCTGGGCGAGCGCGGCAAAGGCCTGGCGATCGCCTTGTCCAATCTCGAAGGCGGGCGAATCGGCATTGCGGCCCAGGCACTGGGCATCGCCAGGGCTGCCTTCGAAGCAGCGCTGGGCTACGCCCGGGAACGTATTCAGTTCGGCAAGCCAATCCACGAACATCAGAGCATCGCCAACCTGCTGGCCGACATGCAGGTGCAGATCAATGCGGCGCGCTTGCTCATCCTGCACGCCGCGCGCCTGCGCAGCGCTGGCAGACCGTGCCTGTCCGAAGCGTCACAGGCCAAGCTGTTTGCCTCGGAAATGGCCGAGCGGGTGTGCTCGATGGCCATACAGGTCCATGGTGGCTACGGCTACCTTGAGGATTATCCGGTCGAGCGGCATTACCGCGATGCGCGCATCACCCAGATCTATGAAGGGTCGAGCGAAATCCAACGGATGTTGATCGCACGTGAGCTTAAACACTACGCGCTGTAAGGCCCGGCCTTCCTGGCCAGGCTTGGACGGGCGGCGGGGCTTGTGCCCCGCTGCCGTCAGCGGCAATAACGGGGGTCTTCGACCACCTGGGCGTGGGCAGCGAAAATCGGCGGCAGCCGCTCCTTGAGGTAGTCGATCCAGGTTCGGACCTTGGCATCCAGGTAATGCCGTGAGGGGTAAATCGCATACAAGGCATTTTCCCGCAGCCGGTAGTCCGCCAGCACCCGGCACAGGCGCCCTTGCTCCATGGCCAGGCTGGCGGTGTAGAACGGCAACAGGCCGATACCCATGCCCAACTCGCTGGCGACCAGCATGGCGTCCGCCACGTTGGTCATGAAGCTGTCCTGGGGTGCGATGACGCAATCGCCACCTGCCTGCGGGAACACCCAGTCACCCTCGTACAGCGGGTAGGCCATGCGCAGGCAGCGATGCTGGTGCAGGTCGTCGGGCCGTGCAGGTACGCCTTTTTCATGCAGATAACCGGGCGCGGCACAGGCAATGCTGAAAATCGCGCCCAAGGGGACGGCAATCAGCTGTGAGTCCGGCAATGCCTGGTCGACGGTGATGACCACATCATGCCCTTCAGCCAGCGGGTCGGGGTTGCGCTGGGACAGCGTCAGCTCGATGACCACTTCGGGACAAAGCGCGTTATAGCCTGCCACCAATGGCATCAACAACAACCCAAGCCCATGGGGACAATGCACACGCAGCCGGCCACGGGGCGTGAGGTGAGCACCACGTGCCTCCCCCACTGCCTCGTCGGTCAATAGCAGTATCTGCCGTGCGCGCTCGAGAAAACGCTCCCCCGCCTCGCTCATGCGCAAGCGTCGGGTGGTGCGGTGCAGCAATCGGGTTTGCAGCTGATTCTCCAGCTCCGCCACGATGCGCGAGACCTGCGCGGCGGAGATGTCCAGCGCGTTGGCCGCCGCGGCGAAGCTGCCGCACTCCACCACCCGGACGAAGGTACGCATGGCCTGCAACATGTCCATGAAAGCTAGTCCTCGAGGTGGGGGCGTTCGGCCAGCAGGCGGGTGATCCAGTCAACCTGTTGTTCGAAGTCGGCGACCTTGGCAGGCGGCACTGCGACGCGGGCCTGGGCGAAATTGGCAAGGGTCTGCTTTTTTTGCCCGAGCATGCGCTGCCACTTCACGTGAAATGCCTGGCCATGGTCCCGCATCAACAGGGGGCCGAAATACAGCTGCTGAGGACTGTAGGCCGCATGACCGGGTTCTGCCACGATGATTTCGTAGTCGAAGCGGTGCTCGCGCAGCACCTCTTCAGCGACGATACGGTAGCCGTTGCTCATCAGCCACTGTCGCACCTGCGGCTCGGCGCCATTGGGTTGCAGTACCAGGCGCTCGACACCCGCCAAACGAGCTCTGCCCGCTTCGAGAATCTCGCACAGGGTCTCGCCGCCCATGCCGCACAGGCTCACGGCCGTGATGCGGTCCTCAGGGACGATGGCCGCCAAACCATCGGCCAGGCGCACGGCGATGCGCGACTCGAGCCCCTGCTTGCGCACGTTGCGCTGAGCGGCCGCATGAGGGGGGCTGGCCACCTCCCCGGCCACTGCGTACTCGATGCGCTCGCGGAGCATCAACGCTACGGGCAAGTAGCCATGATCAGAACCAATATCAGCCAGACGCGCGCCCTGGGGCACATGGGTGGCCACACGCTCCAGGCGCATGGACAAGGTGTGTTCGTTCACGGTAAGCCTCTCTGCAATGGCGGCGATTCTGACCGTGAATGCCGCGCTTTGCAAAAAACCGGCCTCTCGACCGGCGCAGGCCGCTCGCGTAGGCTTGAGGCTTTTCCACCGTGCAAGGCAGACCCCATGGCACATGCTGATATCGTCTACACCCCAGACAGCGACCCAGAATCCATTTCCTCCGATGTCGCCGAATACAACGGGATGCTGGTAACCACTCAGGTCCCGGTGCACCCTGACGGTAGCCTCGCGTTGGGAGATATCGTCGAGCAAAGCGAATGCACGCTGCAGGCCTTGAAGGATGCTCTGGAGAAAGCCGGCAGCGGTATGGACCGGGTGCTGCACCTGACCATCTACCTGACCGACATGGCCGACCGCGCCGCCTTCAACCAGGTGTACCAGCGTTTCTTCGCCAAACCCTGGCCAGTGCGCGCCGCCGTAGGCGTGGCGGCGCTCGCGTTCGAGGGCATGCGCGTGGAAGTGACGGCGATGGCGGCCAAAGGCTGACTGAACAGGACCGGAGGCCGTTGCGGGCCTTGACTGGCATGATCCAGACCTGCGCCCGCTGTTTTCAAGGCCAGAACCTTGGGCATGCGGCCTGGGCGTGGGACCGGCTGCGATAGGCTGCGCAGCCGCCCCGGCCATCCGGCCAGCACAGCCTGAGGGTGTCGCCCAGCACAATCGTCGGTACAATGCCCGGCTATACCGTGACAGCCGAAACCATAACGACATGTCCCTTCCCAAGCATCACCTGGAACTGCTCAGCCCTGCCCGCGACGTGGCCATTGCCCGCGAGGCTATCCTGCATGGCGCCGATGCCATCTATATCGGCGGCCCTAGCTTTGGCGCACGCCATAATGCCTGCAACGAGGTGGGCGATATCGCCGCGCTGGTCGAGTTCGCCCATCGCTACCATGCGCGCGTGTTCACCACCATCAATACCATCTTGCACGACAACGAGCTGGAGCCGGCGCGCGCGCTGATTCACCAGCTGTACGACGCTGGCGTCGATGCGCTGATCGTGCAGGACCTGGGGGTCATGGAGCTCGACATCCCACCCATTGAGCTGCATGCCAGTACCCAGACCGACATTCGTACCCTGGAGCGGGCCAAGTTTCTCGACCAGGCTGGCTTTTCTCAGCTGGTACTTGCACGCGAGCTGAACCTGCAGCAAATCCGGGCCATCGCAGCCGAAACGGACGCCGCCATCGAGTTCTTCATCCATGGCGCGTTGTGCGTGGCGTTCTCCGGGCAATGCAACATCTCCCACGCCCAGACCGGTCGCAGCGCCAACCGGGGCGACTGCTCCCAGGCGTGCCGTCTGCCCTACACGCTCAAGGACGACCAAGGCCGGGTGGTGGCGTTCGAAAAGCACCTGCTGTCGATGAAGGACAACAACCAGACCGCCAATCTGCGCGACCTGGTCGATGCCGGTGTGCGCTCGTTCAAGATCGAAGGGCGCTACAAGGACATGGGCTACGTGAAGAACATCACGGCCCATTACCGCAAGGAGCTCGACGCCATCCTGGAAGACCGTCCTGGCTTGGCCCGCGCCTCGAGCGGTCGTACCGCACACTTCTTCGTACCGGACCCGGACAAGACGTTCCACCGCGGCAGCACCGATTACTTCGTGACTGACCGCAAGGTCGATATCGGCGCTTTCGACTCCCCTACCTTCACCGGCCTGCCAGTGGGTGTGGTGGAGAAAGTTGGCAAGCGCGACCTGCAGGTCGTCACCGACGTGCCGTTGAACAACGGGGATGGCCTCAATGTGCTGGTCAAGCGTGAAGTGGTAGGTTTCAGGGCCAACATTGCCGAGGCACGCGGCGAATTCGAAGAAGACGGCCAAAAGCGCTTCCGCTACCGGGTGGAACCGAACGAGATGCCTGCCGGGCTGCACAAGCTAAGGCCAAACCATCCGCTTTCGCGTAACCTGGACCACAATTGGCAGCAGGCCCTGCAGCGTACGTCGGCCGAACGCCGCATCGGTGTAAGCTGGCAGGCGGTGCTGCGCCAGGAGCGCTTGACCCTGAACGTGACCAGCGAGGAAGGCGTGCAAGTGCAGGTCGCCCTGGATGGCCCATTCGGCCCGGCGAACAAGCCCGAGCAGGCGCTGGACCAACTGCACGACCTGCTTGGCCAGCTCGGCACCACGCTCTACCACGCCGACAGCATCGAACTGGACGCCCCGCAGGCGTTCTTCATTCCCAATTCGCAGCTCAAGGCCCTGCGCCGGCAGGCCATCGAGACGCTGACCGAGCAACGCATACAGGCGCACCCCCACGGCCGGCGCAAGCCGGAAACCTCGCCACCACCGGTCTATCCCGAGTCGCACCTGTCGTTCCTGGCCAACGTCTACAATCAGAAAGCCCGGGATTTCTACCACCGTCATGGTGTGCAGTTGATCGACGCGGCCTATGAAGCCCACGAAGAACACGGTGAAGTGCCGGTGATGATCACCAAGCACTGCCTGCGCTTCTCCTTCAACCTGTGCCCCAAGCAGGCCAAAGGGGTGACCGGGGTGCGTACCAAGGTGGCGCCGATGCAGCTGGTCCAAGGGGATGAAGTACTGACCCTGAAGTTCGACTGCAAACCCTGCGAGATGCACGTGATCGGCAAGATGAAGAACCACATCATCGACCTGCCCACCCCTGGCAGCGCCGTGGCCCAGGTCGTAGGCCACATCAGCCCGGAAGACCTGCTCAAGACCATCGTCCGCGCGCCTCACTGAGGCGCGTTTCAGCGTATCTGGTGCTTGTGCAACAAACGGTAGAAGGTCGGCCGCGAGATGCCCAGCACCTTGGCTGCAACGCTGAGGTTGTCGCTGTGACGGTCCAGCACATCGCACAACGCCTGGCGCTCGGCCTTGTGCTTGTACTCCTCCAGCGTGCCCAGCGGCGGCTGTTGTGCAAACGGCTGCAAACCCAGGTCCTTGGCCTCGATCTGGCGCCCTTCGGCAAGCACCAGCCCACGCCGCACCCGATTGGCCAGCTCACGCACGTTACCCGGCCAATCGTGCCGGCCCATGGCCATCAGCGCGTGCTCACTGAAAGAGCGTGGCCGCCTGCCGGTTTCCAGGCTGTAGAAATGGGCAAAATGATTGGCCAGCATCGACAGATCGCCATGGCGGTCACGTAACGGGGCGGTGACCACCTGCAGGACGTTTAAACGGTAGTACAGGTCTTCCCGGAAGCGGCCCTGCTCGATGGCCTTTTCCAAATCGACGTGGGTGGCGGCCAACACCCGTACATCCACCGGTACTGGCTGGCTGCCTCCCACTCGCTCGATGTGCTTTTCCTGGAGAAAGCGCAGCAGATTGGCCTGCAGTTCCAGTGGCAGGTCGCCGATTTCATCGAGAAACAGCGTGCCGCCGTTAGCGGCTTCGATGCGACCGATCTTGCGTTGGTGGGCGCCTGTGAACGCGCCCTTTTCGTGCCCGAACAGTTCGGACTGAATCAGGTGCTCGGGAATGGCCCCGCAGTTGATCGCCACGAAAGGCTGCCCGCTGCGCTGGGACTGGCGGTGCAGCGTACGCGCCACCAGTTCCTTCCCCGTGCCGCTTTCACCGCGTATCAGCACAGGCGACTCGGTCGGTGCCAGCTTACCCAGCAGCTTGCGCAATTCTCGAATCGGCCGGCTCTCACCCAGTAGCTCATCCTGGGTGTCGAATGCCTTGACCGTGCCCTTGCCACGCAGCCGCGCCATGCCGAAGGCCCGGCCCAGAGTGACCTGCACCCGCGATTCGTCGAAGGGTAATGTATGGAAATCAAAGAACCATTCACAGACGAAATCGCCGACGGCCGGGCAGCGCAGTTGTTCGGCACTCAGCACCGCAATCCACTCGGTGTTGCTGCGCTTGATCATGTCCTTGACCACGTCAGGGTGCTTGAGGTGCGCTTCATCCAGGCGCAGTACACCTACATCGCAACGATGCTCCAGCGCCTGCGCCAAAGCGCAGCTGGCGACCTCCCACCCGGCCTGAACCAAGCCTGGCGTCAGGCGGTGGCAATCGTCACAAGGATCGACGATGAGCAGGCGGCGTTGCACTGCGGTTTGTTGCATGACCGATCCTTGGCGCCAAGTATTGGTTTCTTGAAATAAAACAGTAAGTTGTGGCGCCCGAATAACAGTAGCAATTAAGTTGACGGTGCCTATGACCGTCTGTCTGCCAACACTGCTTTTCCTAATTTCGCCAGGGAATTTTCGATGGTTAACGTCCTCACATGGGGCGCGTTGAAACAAAAATGAATAATCGTTGATTATTTTGCTGCACCCATGTGACTTAATGCCGACTATCGAGCATCAGTACACATAACCCCGCGCTGCATTTCGCGATACATGAGGCGACCTTGAAGCAACGCGGACGTCACTTGAATGTTTGGGACCACAGAGAGACCGAACCATGAATGCCCCGCTCCGTGTCAACGAAGCACTGCTGATCGCCGACCACGCCTTCGAACCCTTCCACTGCGTGGCCTGGGACGCCCCCAACGGCACTGGCGACCTGAGCCTGGCGGTCATCGACCGTACCAGCACCCGCATCGGCAGCAAACAGGTAAACTCGCAAACTTATTCCGACAAAGCTCAGTGGCTTAACCTGATTGAGGAAGTACGCGCAGAACTTTGTGAAAAAGGCTACCACCTGCAGCCGTGGTCGATGCCCAAGTAAATGAACAGCGTTGACATGTGCGTGCTCTGCCACGCACATGTACTTGCGGCCCTGCATATTTCATCCTGCTAACGTGCGACTTGTTGCCGCACCCCGCCGTTATCACTTCATCGCTTCGAAACTAAGCAGGTGTTGATAGTCTGCTGCCAGTTGCTGCGCCAGCCGGCGAGCACGGCCCAGCCGGACCGGGGCCAGCTCCATGTCAACCAGCAAGGTGGGGCACGGCAAGGGCTCGACAGGGTCCCATTGCTGCAGACGACCGTCCGTAAACACCAGGCAGCGTACTTCCTCGTTCGGATAGGCCTTGCGCCGATTGCCCAGCCACTGCCTGGCTTGCTCCAGCGCCGGCAGCAACGGAGTGCCCCCTCCCGCCCCAAGCGCCTGTAACCAAGGTTGCAGCGCGGCCGAAGCCTTGAGCCCATGGCGCTGCCATTGCGGTGCACTGCCACTTGCCGTCAACAAAGCCAGCCGTGCGCGCTGGCGGTAGGCATGGTCGAACAATGTCGCCAACAGCCCTTTGGTGTGCGCGAGCGCCTGATGGCGACGCGTCGAGGCGGAGGCGTCGACGATGATCAGCCATAACTGAGCCGGTGCGCCTCTGCGGGTGTGCCAGCACAAGTCGTCGCGGTGCCGAGGCCGGCCCTTCAACAGGCTCGGCAGCCAGGCGACCTGGCCAGCACTGGCAGCCTGGGCCCGACCGCGGCTTGCACCTGCGCGCGCACCCTTGCCTGCTTGCGCACCCGTCGTCTTGGCCGGCTGACGGATGCTCAGGGCTTTTTTGCCCAGCTCGGCACCTCACGCCTTGGCCCGCTTGCCACAGGCTGTGGGGCCAAAGCACCCCAATCCCCCTGCCCGCCTTTCTCGGCCGAGCTGCTGCCGGTCTGTGCCTGGGGCTGTTCGGGGGCTGCGGGCGGTGTAGCCTGGGCAGGCGACTGCCTACGATGGCGCAAGGCGAAATCTTCCACCGCGTCGATGTCAGACACCTCGATGGCCGCCGCCCCGCGCCATGCGCAGTGAGCGCGGGCGGCGCGCAACCACACCAGGTCTGCCCGCAGCCCATCCACTCCGGCGGCGTAACAGCGCTCGGTGATACTGGCCAAGGTCCGGTCATCCAGCGCGATGTCGTCCAGCGCCTGGCGCGCTGCATGACAGCGCTTGCGCAAGCCCTCCTGGGCCGATGCCCACTCGGCGCGGAACGCCAGGGGGTCATGGTCGAAGGCCAGCCGACGCCGGATGATCTGTTGCCGTGCATCAGGTGCGGGTAGACCGTCGAGCGCCACATTCAGACCGAAGCGGTCGAGCAGTTGGGGACGCAACTCGCCCTCTTCGGGGTTCATGGTGCCGATCAAGACGAAGCGCGCATCGTGACGATGGGAGATGCCGTCGCGTTCGATACGGTTGGTGCCACTGGCGGCGACATCGAGCAGCAAGTCAACCAAGGTGTCCGGCAGCAGGTTGACTTCATCCACATAAAGTACGCCGCCATTGGCCTGAGCCAGCACACCGGGGGAGAACTGCGCCTTGCCTTGCCCGAGTGCCGCATCCAGGTCGAGTGTGCCCACCAGGCGCTCTTCACTGGCGCCCAGCGGCAAGGTCACGAAAGGCCCATCGCCCAGCAGGTCAGCCAAGCCGCGGGCCAGGGTGCTCTTGGCCATGCCGCGCGGACCTTCGATGAGCACCCCGCCGATCCTGGGGTCGATGGCCGTCAGGCACAGCGCCAACTTCAAGTCGTCGGCCCCCACCACGGCGGCCAGGGGAAATTGTGCAGCGTCGTTCATTTCAAGCCTGTTCCTCGCCATCGAGCAGCTGTTCTTCCAGGGCATCGCGGTACTCGCCGGGGGACTGCCAGAGGCCGCGTTGCTGCGCCTCGATCAGCCGTTCGGTGAGGTCGCGCAGCGCCTGCGGGTTGTGCTCGCGCATGAATTCGCGGGTCGCCGGGTCCAGCACATAGGCATCGGCCAGCGACTGGTAATGATGATCGTCGATCAGGTGCGTCGTGGCGTCGAAGGCGAACAGGTTGTCGACCGTCGCCGCCATCTCGAACGCCCCTTTGTAGCCGTGGCGTTTGACGCCGTCGATCCACTTGGGGTTCAGCGCACGCGCGCGGATCACGCGGTTGAGCTCTTCCTTCAACGTGCGGATGCGCGGTCGGTCCACCTGGCTGTGATCACCGTGGTAGCTGGCCACGGACGCGCCTGCCAGCGTTTCAGTGGCCGCCAGCATGCCGCCCTGGAACTGGTAGTAGTCGTTGGAGTCGAGCACGTCATGTTCGTGATTGTCCTGGTTTTGCAGCACCGCCTGCACCTTGCTCAGGCGCTCGACGAACTGTGCCCTGGCCGGCGTGCCCTCGTCCTGCCCGCCATAGGCGTAGCTGCCATGGTTCAGGTAGACCTCGGCCAGGTCTTCACGGGTTTGCCACAGGCGCCCATCGATCGCATTCTGAACGCCAGCCCCGTAGGCACCTGGCTTGGCGCCAAAGACACGCCAACCGGCCTGGCGAGCCGCCTGCTCAGCGTCTACACCCTGCTGCTGCAAAGTCGTACGCTCGCTGCGCACGCGCGCAGCCAACGGGTTCAGATCATCGGGTTCATCAAGACCGGCCACGGCCTGAACGGCAGCATCGAACAGGCGGATGAGGCTGCCAAAGGCGTCCCGGAAGAAACCCGACACCCGCAGCGTCACGTCCACCCGCGGGCGGTCCAGCAGGCTCAGGGGCAGTATCTCGAAATCGTCGACCCGCTGGCTGCCGGTGGCCCAAACGGGCCGCACACCCATCAGTGCCATGGCCTGGGCAATGTCGTCACCACCGGTGCGCATGGTCGCGGTCCCCCACACCGACAGCCCGAGCTGGCGCAAGTGGTCGCCATGGTCTTGCAAATGACGCTCGAGTATCAGGTTGGCCGACGCGAAGCCTAGCCGCCACGCTGTGGTGGTCGGCAAGTTGCGCACATCGACGGTGTAGAAATTGCGGCCTGTGGGCAGTACGTCAAGCCGACCACGGCTGGGCGCGCCACTAGGCCCTGCAGGCACGAAGCGCCCAGCGAGCGCTGCAAGCAGCCCGTTCATCTCGGCGGCGCCACAGGCGTCCAGGCTCGGCGCCACGGTATCGCGCAGGTGATCGACAACGGCCTGAACGGGCTGGCCAAGTTCCGCCTCCAGCGCTGGCAGCGTGCCGTCGAGCGCACCCTCGATAACCTGCAATGCCAGCAGTTCGAGGCGCTCGCGGGTATCGCCAGCCGTACGCCAGGCCTGGTCGCTGATGTTCAGCAGTAGCGTGGGCCGTGGGCCTTGCCAGGGTTGCCCCAGGTCACAGTCCAGCGGATCGAAGCCAGGGACCAGTGCCTTGGCCAGCGCGCGCAACACACTCGCATTGCCGCCACGCCCATCGCCCCGCTCAACCCGCAGCAGTGCCAGCAGCGTGTCCAGGCGCAACCGACCCTCGGGCGACTGGCCGAATACATGCAAGCCATCGCGGATCTGCGATTCCTTGAGGTCGCACAGGTAGGTGTCAAGGCGTGGCAACCAGACGGTTGCATCGTCAAGCTGCCCTTCGAGTTGCAATTCCCGGTCGATGTGGTGGGTCCTGACCAGTTCGAGGATGTCGCGTTGCAACTCACGGGCGCGGCGCGGGTCGAGCAGTTGTGCTTCGTAGAATTCGTCGGCCAATTGCTCCAGGTGGCGTAGCGGGCCGTAGGTCTCGGCGCGGGTCAGCGGCGGCATCAGGTGATCGATGATCACGGCTTGCGTGCGTCGCTTGGCCTGCGCGCCCTCACCTGGGTCGTTGACGATGAACGGATAGATGTTGGGCAGCGGCCCGAGCAGCGCATCCGGCCAGCACGTATCGGACAGCCCTACCCCCTTGCCCGGGAGCCATTCCAGGTTGCCGTGCTTGCCGACATGGATGACAGCGTCGGCCGCATACACATGCCTCAGCCAGAAATAGAACGCCAGGTAGCCATGGGGTGGCACCAGGTCCGGATCGTGATAAACGGCGCTGGGGTCTACCTGATAGCCGCGAGCAGGCTGGATGCCGACGAAGGTCATCCCCATGCGCACCCCTGCCACCATCAAACGGCCCTGGCGGAACATCGGGTCCTGCTCCGGTGGCCCCCAGCGCTCCAGTACCGCCTGGCGGTTGGCGTCCGGCAGGCGGTCGAATGCCGCCTGGTAATCGACCAGGCTCATGCTCTGGGCACAGGGCCGCTGGTCGATCTGGTCGAGGTCGTTGGTCACACCGCCCAGCAATTGATGGATCAACTGGGTACCGCTCTCGGGCAGCTCGCTGACCGGATAGCCTTCAGTGCGCAGCGCACGCAAGATATTGAGCGCCGCAGCCGGCGTGTCCAGGCCCACGCCATTGCCGATGCGCCCATCGCGCGTGGGGTAGTTTGCCAGGATCAACGCCACGCGCTTGTGCGCATTGGGCTGGCGCGCCAGGGTCACCCAGCGCCGTGCCAGCTCGGCCACAAAATCCATGCGCTCGGGGTGGGCGCGGTAGCACACCACATCCGATTGGCTGCGTTCGCTGTGCCAGGCCATGTCCTTGAAGCTGACCGGCCGGGTGATGATGCGGCCGTCCAGTTCCGGTAGCACGATGTGCATGGCCAGGTCACGTGCGCCGAGGCCCTGCTCGCTGGCCTCCCAACCCGGTTGGTTGTCCTGCGCGCAAATGGCCTGCAACACGGGTATGTCTCGTCTTAGGGGGCGCAGGTTAGGACGCTCCGGGCTGGACAGGGCGAAACCCGTGGTGTTGAGCACAACCTCGGCGCCGACCATGTCGAGCCATGCTTCGACCTGTTCCAGGCAGGCGCTTTCCTTCAGGCTGGCCACCGCAATCGGCAACGGGTTCAAACCTGCTGCCTGCAGGCGCTGGCAGAACACATCGATGAAAGCCGTGTTCGCTGCTTGCAGGTGCGAGCGATAGAACAGTATCGGCGCCACCGGATGATCGGCATGCCAGTGCGGGTACCAGTCCTCCAGCGCCCCACTGCCCACCTGAGGGTGGTAAACCGTCGTGCGAAGCAACGCCCGCGGCTCGGCCCAGGGATAGTCACGGTCCAGCCACTGACTGGCAAGGTAGTAGAACAGATTGAGTGCGTTGGCCTTGCCACCCTGGCGAAGGTAGTGCCACAACTGCTCGGCTTGCGCCCCCTGCACGGACCCAAGCCCGGTCAGTTCCGGGTCGGGACGGTCGTCGCCGGGCACCAGAATCACGTGCACGCCGCGCTCGGCGAGCGTAACCAACTGTTCCACACCGTAGCGCCAGTACCCCACGCCGCCGTGCAGCGACACCAGGATGACCTTGGCGTGCTGCAAGACCTGATCGACATAAAGGTCGACCGAAGCGTGGTTCTGCACCTGCATGGGGTTGGCCAGGCGCAAGCTGGGATAGTCGCCGGGCAGCTGCTCGGCGCTGTCGGCGAGCAAGGCCAGGTGCGAATCCCCGCTGCAGAGGATGACCAGTTCGGCTGGCGTCTGGCCGAGGTCGGCAATGCTGTCGTCGGGCACGAAGCCGCCGGGCTGGGTCCGCAGCAGGTGCATGGGTCAGGCGCCCAGAGCGTGGCGCAGACGCGCTTCGAGCTGGGCGGGGTCAAGGTCCTGACCGATCAGCACCAGGCGCGTGACGCGCGGCTCTTCGGCGCGCCAGGCGCGGTCGAAGTGCTTGTCGAAGCGCGTACCTACCCCCTGGATGAGCAAGCGCATCGGCTTGCCAGCGATGGCGGCGAAGCCTTTGACGCGCAGGATGCCGTACTCGACCACCAGTTGGTTGAGCGCCTCGATCAGCACCCGCTCATCGGATTCGGGGAGGTCGATGGAGATGGAATCGAAGGCATCATGGTCATGGTCGTCATGGTCATCGCCGTCGTGATGGGCATCGTGGTGGGTCGGGCGGGCGTCGATGTGCTGCTCGGACTCGGCGCCCAGGCCCAGCAACACCTCCAGCGGCAACTTGCCACTGCTGGCTTCGATGACTTTGACAGCCGCTGGCAGCTCTTCGGCGACCTCGGCACGCACCTTGGCCAGGCCATCGGCATCGATCAGGTCGGCTTTGTTCAACACAACCAGGTCGGCGCTGGCCAGTTGGTCAGCGAACAGCTCGTGCAGGGGGGACTCGTGGTCCAGGTTCGGGTCCAGCTTGCGCTGGGCGTCGACCTGGTCCGGGTAGGCGGCGAAAGTGCCTGCGGCAACGGCGGGGCTGTCGACCACGGTGATCACCGCATCGACGGTGCAGGCGGTGCGGATCTCAGGCCATTGGAAGGCTTGTACCAGCGGCTTGGGCAACGCCAGGCCGCTGGTTTCGATCAGGATATGGTCCAGGTCGCCGCGGCGCGCCACCAGTTCGCGCATCACCGGGAAGAACTCTTCCTGGACGGTGCAGCACAGGCAACCGTTGGCCAGTTCGTACACCCGGCCATTGGCCTCTTCCTCGGTGCAGCCGATGCTGCACTGCTTGAGGATGTCGCCATCAATGCCCAGCTCGCCGAATTCGTTGACGATCACGGCGATGCGCCGACCCTGTGCGTTGTCGAGCATGTGGCGCAACAGGGTAGTCTTGCCCGAGCCCAGGAAGCCGGTGACGATGGTAACGGGGAGCTTGGCCAGTGTTTTCATGTTGCAGTGCCCTTGGCAGAATGGCGCGGGCATGCAGGACGAGCGCCGCCGACCAGACAGGCCAGGCATGTTCGCCACCGGATCACCCCGCCCGGTTTAAAGTCGAAAACGTTGCGAGGCAGGTCTCCTGGCTTGCACCTGCGCCAGGCACGGTCATCAGGACCGGGCTTGGGGGAAGACGCCTTCCCGCGCTTGGCGCAGTGGCAGTGTCGACCCATCAATGGTGCCTACAGTTGCGGGGGCAGCCGCGGCTTGAACCGCGTTCCCGTCTTAGCTCCGGCCTGGCCGGAGAACCTCGAACGGCCAAGGCTACGCAGTGGCTGTCGGGTGGTCAACCGTTGTCGAGGCTGTGGGGACCCGCACTGCTGCCAGACGGCGACCTTCGTCCCGCCCTCGCCCTCGCCACCCACGAATAAAGTGCAAGGCAGTACCCTTTCTCTTCATCGCCTGCCCGCTTTACGCGCTGACCATCCTCCTCTACCCTTCCCACTTCCCCTTCATGAGGTATTCGTCCAATGCGCCATTGATGCCGCCGTCTGCTTGACGGCCAGTCTTCACTTTCCGGTCGCCACCGGAAATGTCGCGGCATTTGTGGAGTTGCACATGACGACTACGTCTATCCTGACGCTGGACAGCGTCACCCTGGTCTTGCCAGATGGCAGGCCACTGTTCACCGATCTCACCCAGACCTTCGACACTACCCGGACCGGCCTGGTAGGCCGCAACGGCGTGGGCAAGACCCTGCTTGGCCAACTGCTCGCTGGCCGGCGTTCACCCAGCAGCGGCACGTGCCAGCGCTTGGGCCGTGTCCATCTTGTCGATCAACAGGTGATCGACACCAGCAAGACCGTGGCCGATCTGGCCCAGATGGGGCCCTTGATCGCAGCGCTCGAACGGATCGCACTCGGCAGCGTGGAGGCGGCTGACTTCGACACCGTCGGCGAGCGCTGGGATGCGCCCGAGCGCCTGCGCGCCCAGCTGCACCGCCATGGCCTGGGCCACCTGGACCTGCAACGCCCTGTCCATACCCTGAGCGGCGGGCAGGCCATGGGCGTGGCGCTGATTGGCGCCTGGTTGAGCGAGGCCGACTTTCTCATACTCGATGAACCTACCAACCACCTGGACGACCACGGTCGCACGCAGTGGCTGGCGATGATGCAAACCTGGAACCGCGGCTTGCTCGTGATAAGCCATGACCGTTCTCTACTCGAGCACATGGACTGTATCCTCGAACTGTCAAGCCTGGGCCTGAAAGCCTATGGCGGCAACTTCAGCCACTATCAGGCACGAAAGCGCTGCGAGACCACGCAAGCTGTGCAGCAGTTGGCACACCTCAAGCGCTCCCAGCAGCAGCAAGCCAGAGCCCAGCTACAGCAACGCCAGGCACTGGACAAAGCCCAGGCCCGGGCGGGGCGCAAGGCCAAGGGCGTGAACCAAGCCAAGATCCTGCTCGATCACCAGCAGCAAGGCGGCCAGGCGACGCTTGGCAAGCAGCGCCGACGCCATCGGGCGGCCGGGCAACAGCTGATCGACAGGGTGCGGGACGCTGCGCAAGCGGTCGAAAGAGCCTGCGAAATTACCGTGCACACGCCAACGCTTGAGCCCAATGTCCAGCGGCAGGTGGTACTGCTGCAAGCCTTGCGCCTGCCGCATGGCACACAAGTACCCATCGACCTCAGCCTGCGCCAGGGCCAACGTTGTGCCCTGACGGGCGTCAATGGCAGCGGCAAGAGCACACTGCTGAAAATGATCGCCGGCCAGTTGCCAGCGCCTGCAGGCCACCTCAAGGTCACAGACCAAACGGCGCTGCTCGACCAGCACTGCAGCGTGTTGTCGGCCGACGTAAGCGCGCTGGAACACGTACAACAGGCCAACCCGGCACTGGATCAGAGCCATGTACGCATGCTGCTGGCTCAGCTGGGCCTGGACGCTGCACGTGTCGCGCTGCCCAGCAGCCTACTCAGTGGAGGCGAGCGCATGAAGGCGGCTCTGGCGGGGATCCTGTACCGCAGGCGACCGGTGGAACTGCTGCTACTGGACGAACCTGGCAACCACCTCGACCTGCCATCGCTCAAGGCCCTGCAAAAGATGCTGGAGCAGTTCACCGGTGCGCTGATGATCGCTTCCCATGACCAGGTGCTGCTCGATGCGCTGAGGCTCGACTGCGCCTTACGCCTTGAAGGGCCGAGCATCAAGTGGTGATAGGACATTTCCGATCCGGCGAAGATGTATTAAGGTGGCGTGTGCGCATATAACAGCAGCCCGAACGTGGGCACTTGCAAGACAACGAGGGTGTCATGAGCAACGAAAGCATTAACTGGGACAAGCTCGGCTTCGACTACATCAAGACCGATAAACGCTATCTGTCTGTCTGGCGCGATGGCGCGTGGGATGAAGGCACCCTGACCGAAGACAACGTGCTGCATATCAGCGAAGGCTCCACGGCCCTGCATTACGGCCAGCAGTGCTTCGAAGGTCTGAAGGCCTACCGTTGCAAGGATGGCTCGATCAACCTGTTCCGCCCTGACCAGAATGCCGCCCGCATGCAGCGCAGCTGTGCGCGCCTGCTCATGCCCCACGTGCCCACCGACGTGTTCATCGAAGCCTGCAAGCAGGTCGTCAAGGCCAACGAGCGCTTCGTGCCCCCCCACGGCAAAGGCGCCCTGTACTTGCGCCCATTCGTCATCGGCACGGGTGACAACATTGGCGTGCGCACTGCGCCGGAGTTCATCTTTTCCGTCTTCGCCATCCCGGTAGGCTCGTACTTCAAAGGCGGCATGAAGCCTCACAACTTCCAGATCTCCAGCTTCGACCGCGCGGCTCCGCAAGGGACCGGCGCTGCCAAGGTGGGTGGTAACTATGCCGCCAGCCTGCAACCAGGCTATGAGGCGAAAAAGGCCAACTTCGCCGATGCCATCTATCTGGACCCGTTGACCCATTCCAAGATCGAGGAAGTAGGTTCGGCCAACTTCTTCGGCATCACGGCCAATAACGAGTTCGTAACGCCCAAGTCGGCTTCGGTGCTGCCGGGTATTACCCGCCTGTCCCTGATGGAGCTGGCGCAGTCTCGCCTGGGCCTGACCGTTATCGAAGGGGATGTGGAAATCAGCCAGCTGGATCGCTTCGTCGAGGCAGGTGCCTGCGGCACTGCGGCGGTGATCACTCCCATCGGCGGCATCGAGTACAACGGCAAGCTGCATGTTTTCCATGACCTGGAGAAGGTCGGCCCCGTTACCCAGAAGCTCTACAACGAATTGACCGGCATTCAGAGCGGCGACATCGAGGCTCCGGCAGGCTGGATCGTCAAAGTGGCCTGATCACTCACACTGCATGATCTAGAAGGCGCGCTCCTCAGGGGGCGCGCCTTTTTTTGCACGTCGAAACAGGCCATTGCGTGCCCGAGCAGGCAACAAGGTTTCCTCCGCGCGCCAGGCCCGGTATCCTTCAAGGCTCTACTGCAAGTCCTTCAGGAAGCCGACCATGATCAGGCCCCTTCTAGTGCTGAGCGCAGCCCTGCTGTTGAGCCCCACGCTCCTGGCCCAGCAGATCAAACGTGAAGTGGGCGACTTTGACTTCACCCTCAGTACGACGCCTACTCGCACCATGGCCCAGGGGCTTATTTCCCCAGCCGCTACCGGCGCCTTTCACGGCGGCCTGGATTTCAGTCACACCAGTGGTTGGTACGTGGGGCAATACACACCCAGCATGGGCGTGGCGCCAGGGTCCACCCTGCGGGTCGACAACTACGTCGGCTACAAGCATCACTTCGACAGTACCCTGGGTTACGAGATCGGCGTGATCCACTACAGCCAACCCAACATCGCAGGTGCAGAGAGCCATGCACTGTATGGGGGTATTTCCATAATGGGCAGCCGATTCGGCGGGGCCTTGCGAGACAACCCAAGCAACCGGATCGGCACCCTGTATGCCGATTTCGGGCAAGTCCCCCTGCTCAACGCCGACCTGACGGTCAAGCTGGCCCATCATCGGCTCGGCACCCCATTCACGATCGGCGACGGCAGCCAGGTCAACGGTTTCTCCGACTGGTCCATGCAGCTGTCGCGCCCCTGGTTAGGCCTGGACCTGAACCTGATCTACAGCGACTCGAACCTGACCGGTGGCGGCTGCGATGCTTATTCGGGGATCAACACCTATTGCGAGAGCGTGGTAACCCTCAAGGCCCAGCGCAGTTTCTTCTAGGCAACCCTGCTCACGCTCAGCCTTTGCCGGCCACTGCCACCTCAAGCCTGTGTCGGCGCCCGTGGACGGGGGGCAGTGACAGCGATGGCCACCCCGCCCAGGACAATCGCGCAGGCAGCCATGGCACGTAGCGACAATGTCTCGCCGATCACGAGCATTCCACCCAACGCGGCGATCACCGGCACGCTCAGTTGCAACGTGGCGGCTTGTTGCGCGCTGATGCGCCGCACCACGCTGTACCAGACGGCGTAACCTGCCGCCGATGCCAAAACCCCAGAGCACACTGCAAAGAACACGCCGGCCATCGAGAACCGCAGCTCGGCACCGAAAACCATCAGCGGCGCACACACGGCTAGGAAGGGCACGCTGCGAATGAAGTTGCCCGCCGTGTCGGCCAGCGGCCGAGGTGATCCCTGCCCCAGCAAGGTGTAGATCCCCCACGCTATACCCGCGACTACCATCAGCAAGGCGCTCGTCAGTGTAGGTGCGTGGCTGCCAGGCAGCAGCAACACGATCAGGCCTGAAAAAGCCATCAGCATGCCTGACAACGTGCGCAGGCTGATCCGTTCCCCACGCAGCAACGCCATGCCGAACATGGTCAGCTGCACAGCGCCAAACAAGAGCAATGCCCCTACCCCTGCATTCAAATCAAGGTAGGCGACGGAGAACAGAAAGGCGTAGCAAAATAACGCCAAGCCACCTCGCCAACTGCCGGCAGCGCCTGAGCAGGGACTGCGCAGCCGTACCAGCCACCACAGGCACAAGGCGCCGCTGCCCAGGCGCAGCGCGGTGAAGCTGATAGCGTCGACGGCGCCATCCTTGAGCGCCAGCCGGCAAAAAACCGAGTTGGCAGCGAAGGCCATCAAGCTGAACATGGCCGGCCAGAACCAGGCGCTCAGCAACGGCCGTTCGATCGGAGATGAGGTCGTGCTCATGGTGTGGTCACCTCTGAGAACCGCTGTGCTTATCGCGCAGGAAGGCGCAAACCTGAGCAGAGATTTACTACACAGCCAGTCGATGGCGCTACCTACCTTGGGAGGAGACAGGCAGCGCCGCCACGGCATCCACCTCGATGAGCATCCCGTCCAGGGCCAGGCGTGGGACCGGTATGAGCGTACAGGTAGGCTTGAGGGCCTGGCCCCACGCGTGGTCCACAGCTTCCACCCATTGCTGGAGCCGCGCCTGGCTATGGTCGACGATCAGTAGGGTGAGCTTGCAGACATGCTCAAGGCCCGCCCCTTTGCTGGACAAGGCCAGCTCCAGGTTGGCAAGGGCCTGGCGCGCCTGATCGGCGAAAACAGGGGATAGAGCCCCACTGGCCTGCTCCCCACCCTGACCCGCGATGAAAAGCAGCCTGCTCCCTGAGCGCACGTCGGCCACATGGGAGTATCCGTTGCCACTGGGGTCATACAGAGATTGAGGGTTGCTCAGTTCAAAAGCGGTGGTGTGCATGGTTTGGGCGCTCGGTTCATGGAATGAGCGCCGAGTATCCAACCTCAAGCAAACCTGAGGTCAAGGGTCGGAAGCGGCCCCAGGACATGATTTATGCGGCTACACCCGCGAGGCTGCCAGACGCCCCCGGCGCCTGGCGCGCAATCACTTCTCTTCCAGTACTGCCTTGCCCTTGACTGCACGCGGCCCGCGCCAGGCCCAGATCGGCAGGCCAGGGAACGGTGCCCACACGACGAACACAATCCACAGCATCTTGCGCTCGGCGCGCCGATCGCTGCCCATGATGTGCCAGATCGCCCAGATCTCCAGCAAAATCAAGATGATTGCCACCACGAACCAAATCGTTCCGATTTCCATGAGCTTCCTCCCATTGGCACTTACCCTATTGATTCACCGAAGACGTCTGGGGTTCCGTTCGATTTGAACGGCGCCAGCGTGTATCCAACCCGCCTGCCCCAGGCCGACGCCCAGCGCATGCCTGAACACGACCTGCACGTTGGCACCAGCCACCCTGCCGATTGTCTTTCATAGGGGCACCGGCCACACTTTGGTGCGAAGCCAGGAAGCGGAGTCCAGCGTGTCCACACCCCGTCAGTTCAGCAAAAAGAGCAGCACCAGCAACATGCTGCGATTAAAGACCAGCAGTGCCAGCGTAGAGGCGCCCTATCGGGTCGACTTCGTTTTGCTCGAACACTTCTCCATGGCCAGCTTCACCGTGGCCATGGACGTGCTGGTCACGGCTAATCTTCTGCGCGCGGACAGCTTCCAATTCACGCCCTTGTCGCTTGCCGGTGACCGTGTGCTCAGTGACCTGGGGCTAGAGTTGATCACGACCGAGCTTTCGGCAACCGCCCTCAAGCACTTGGACTTGCTCGTGGTCTGCGGCGGTTTGCGTACGCCGCTCAAATATCCTGAGCTCGACCGCTTGCTTCAGGACTGCGCATCTCACGGCATGGCCTTGGGCGGCCTGTGGAATGGCGCATGGTTTCTTGGCCGCGCCGGAGCGCTGGATGACTACGGCTGCAGCGTTCATCCCGAACAACGTGCCAGCCTCGCTGAACGCAGCCCGCAGACGCGTATCACGCCCGCAAGCTTCACCCTCGACCGGGACCGACTGAGCGCCGCCAGCCCGAACGGGGCGATGGAATTGATGCTGGGACTGGTACGACGGCTGTACGGTGACGGTCTGGCAGAGGGCGTCGAGGAGATTCTGTCCTTCTCGGGTGCTCGCTATCGGCAAGTGGGCCCCGGGGCCAAGAAGTCGATGAGTCTGCACCTGCGCACCATCGTCGAGCTGATGGAAAACAACCTTGAGGAAACCCTCAGCCTGGACCAGTTGGCGGCTTACAGCGGCCGCTCTCGCCGCCAGATAGACCGCCTGTTCCAGGCGCAGCTAGGCACCTCTCCACGGCGCTACTACATGGAACTTCGCATCACCAAAAGTCGCCGCCTGCTGCAGTACTCCGATCTCTCGGTGATGGAGGTGGCGCTGGCGTGCGGCTTCGTCTCGGTGTCGCACTTCAGTAAATGCTACGCCGCCTATTTCGGTTATCCCCCATCGCGCGAGCAGCGCCTGGGGGATTGAACCTGCTCGCGCTTTTGTGGCGTCAGTCTGACGCAGCAGCGGGCTGCTTCGAAGGAGGGGTCAAGTGCAGCACGCGATCCCGCCCGCCTTCTGCAAGCCAGTAACCGCCGCTGCCATCGGCCACGATGGACTGCGGCGCCTTGAGAAACGACAGCACGGTCTGGCGAGTCCCATCGGGCTTTATGCGCAGCAGCCGTGCCCGGTGCGTGTTGTCTTCACTGATCCAAAGACCACGCTGGTCACAAAACAGGAATGTGGGGTTCCTGAGGCTATCGAACACCACAGGGTCCTTGCCATCCTTGGACAACGCCCGTATCTGCCCGTCGGCTTTCTCGGTGTACAGCAGCCGGCCATCCCCGCATCGGGTCAACCCTTCAGCTTCGGTCAGGCCCGAACGCAGCACGTCCACCTGGCCGCTGCGCCAGTCATAGCGCAGCAAGCGGCCATCACCCTTGCGGTCTTCGATGGCATAAAGGTGGTTGCCCTCGTTCCAAAGGCCCTGCACCGCAATACCGTCGAAAAGCGGTGTGACCTGGCCATCGACAGCCAGACTCACCGGCGCCAGGCCACCTTCCTGGCTGAAGACCCAGCCACCTCTGGCCGCCACCATGCCGTCGGGCTTGGACAGCTGGTCCACGAGCACTTCGCGCTCACCGTCGGGTGCAATCTTGAGAATACTGCCCCGACCATCGTCCAGCTCCTGGCTTACCAGCAGACTGCCGTCGGCCTGGGGAAGCAGCGACGCAGCCTTGTCCACGTTGCGGTGCGCGACCTCCACCTGCCAACCCGAAGCGGCCTGCACGGGGTAGAAGCTTTGCCAGGCGAAAAATCCGAGCGTTGCCATTACAAGGCCGGTGGTAGCGGTGAGCACGATGCGGGTGATGGGTTTACGCAGAAAGGTGGGCATGGAGAACTCCTTGATTCTGCAAGGAATGCTAGCAAGGGGATGTGAAAAAAATGTCGGAAGCAGACACCTGATTACAAAACAAAAGGATATAAAAATAACTAAAAAGTCTAATAATTAGTAATAAAGAAATTGAAGCAGCGCGGTCAGGTGCTTATGTTCTGGTGCTCCCACTCATCGCATATCAAGGATCGCGCCATGCCCCACTCTCTCTTTTCATCACTACGCCGGCGAGCACTGGGAGCACTACTGGCCTCGCTTGCCGGGGCCCTGCTGATAGCCGCAGCGGCGCAGGCGCAAGACAACAGCACCCTGCGCATCGGATACCAGAAATTCAACAGCCTCAACATCCTCAAAGGCAGCGGCGCACTGGAAAAAGCCCTTGCCCCGCAAGGGGTGAGGGTCAGCTGGCATGAGTTTGCCGCCGGCCCACAGTTGCTCGAGGCACTGAGTACCGGTGCCATCGACGTGGGACACGCGGCCGATGCACCTTCGGTGTTCGCCCAGGCGGCCGGCAAACCCGTGGTCTACCTGGCCGCTGAACAGCCTTATCCGCGTGGGATCGGCCTGGTGGTGCGCCAGCAGGACCCTCTGAACGATGTGCAGGATCTGAAGGGCAAGCGCGTGGCCACTGGCCGGGGATGGAATGCCCAGTACTTGCTGGCCGTCGCCTTGCAACAGGCAGGCCTGAGTTACCAGGACATCACCCCGGCCTACGTCAATAACGCAGCCGACGCGATAGCCGCGCTGCAGTCAGGCAGCGTTCAGGCCGCCACACTGTGGGACCCATTCCTGGCTGCAGCCGAGCGGCAGCCAGGGCTGAAAAACCTGCGTGACGGGACCGGCTTGACCAACAACCGCACCTTCTACCTGTCCACCGCCCGCTTCGCGGACAGCCATAAGGCGTTGCTCAGAATATTCTTCAGCGAACTGGCCAAAGCCAGCCAGTGGGCCAATGACAAACCCGGCGACGTCGCCGCCTTGCTGGCGCCGCAGCTTGGCATCAACGCCGATGTTCTGGAAGTAGCAAGTCAACGACGCAACTACAACGCTGTGCCAGTGACCCCAGAGATCGTTGCCGAACAACAGAAGCTGGCCGACACCTTCCAAGGGCTTGGCCTGATCCCCCGCAAACTGAACGTAGCCGAAGCGGTTTACCCTGCTTCCGTGCTGCCTTGAGGCCAGCTCAACATGCCCCGCCCTATACGCTTCAACGCCTTCAGCATGAACGCTGCCAGCCATCAATCGCCTGGCTTGTGGCGCCACCCGCGCAACACCAGCACCGATTTCAACCGCCTGGCTTACTGGACCGACCTGGCCAGGCGACTCGAACGCGGTTTGTTCGACGCACTGTTCATTGCCGATGTCATGGGCATCTATGACGTCTATCAAGGCAGCCCGCACCCGGCCTTGCGCGGCGGCGTCCAGGTGCCGGTGAACGATCCGATGCTGTTGGTCCCCGCCATGGCCGCTGTGACCGAGCACCTGGGCTTCGGGGTCACCTTCTCGCTGACTTACGAGCACCCCTATCCCTTTGCACGGCGCATGTCCACACTCGACCACCTCAGTGACGGGCGCGTGGGCTGGAATATCGTCACCGGCTACCTGGACAGTGCCGCGCGTAACCTGGGGCTCGACCGACAACTGGGGCATGACCTGCGCTATGACTTGGCCGAGGAGTATCTGCAGGTGCTCTACAAACTCTGGGAAAAGAGCTGGGACGACGATGCCCTGGTGCTGGACCGTGAAACGGGCCGCTACGTCGAGCCAACCCGTGTGCACCCCATCGGCCACGCCGGCGCGCACTTCCAGGTACCCGGCATGCACCTCTGCCAGCCATCGCCGCAACGCACACCCGTGCTGTTTCAGGCAGGCGCGTCGGCGCGCGGTCAGCAGTTCGCCGCCAAGCATGCCGAATGCGTGTTCATCAGCGGGCCGACACCCACGGTTCTGCGGCGCTACGCCGATGGCGTGCGTCAGGCCAGCGAAGCGGCGGGACGCGCACGTGACGAGGTGCTGATCTATGCCCAGGCGTTGCTGATCGTCGCGCCCACTCACGAGCAGGCTCAGGCACGCTTTGACCAATACCGCAGTTTCGTCGACATCGAAGCAGCCCTGACACTGTTGTCAGGTTGGACCGGAATCGACCTGGATGGCCTGGACCCTGACGCGCCAATCCAGTACGTGGAAAACGATGCGGGCCGTGCAGCATTGGCAGCCTTCACGGCGGCGGACCCTAGCCGTCAATGGACCGTGCGCGAGGCGGCGCAATTCATCGGGCTAGGAGGACGCGGCCCCGTCCTGATCGGTACGCCAAGTGAAGTCGCCGACCAGTTGGAGGCGTGGGTCGATCAAACCGGTATCGATGGGTTCAACCTCACGTATGCCGTCCAACCTGACGACCTGGCCCATGTCGTGGAGTTGCTGGTTCCCGAACTGCAGCGCCGTGGCCGCTATCCCCGCGGGTACGTCGATGGCACCTTGCGCCACAAGTTGTTCGGCAAAGGAAACCGGCTAACGGCGCACCATGTCGGCAGCCGCGTGAGCATTCAGCAACCAAATACTGGGTATTCCAACATTTAATTTGTAGATGTTCGGCGCGCCACCCTATCCTGTGCCCACGTCCCCTGCACCGCACCGGCCGGTGCGGCCCACGGCATGGGGATAGAACAACAAGTCGAGAGCATTCATGTCGAACCACGCCTATTTCGCGCCCCACGGCGGCCACCCGGCTCAAACCGAGCTGCTGACCGACCGTGCCATGTTCACCGAAGCCTACGCGGTCATTCCCAAGGGCGTGATGCGTGACATCGTCACCAGTCACTTGCCCTTCTGGGACAAGATGCGCATGTGGGTCATCGCCCGGCCGCTGACAGGGTTCGCCGAAACGTTCTCCCAGTACATCGTCGAGGTGGCGCCCGAAGGCGGGAGCGAACGGCCTGAACTGGACCCCAACGCCGAAGCCGTGCTGTTTATCGTCGAAGGCGAGCTGGACATTACCGTCGAGGGTCAGCACCACACACTGGTGCCAGGGGGTTATGCGTTTCTCGCGCCTGGCGCCGAATGGAGCCTGCGCAACAACAGCCAGGCCAATGTCACCTTCCACTGGCTGCGCAAGCACTACCAGAAGGTCGAAGGGCTGGACGTACCGTCTTCGTTCGTGACCCACCGCGACAACGCTACCGTGATCGAAATGCCAGGCACCGAAGGCCGCTGGAAAACCACCCGCTTCGTCGACATGGCTGACATGCGCCATGACATGCACGTCAATATCGTCACTTTCCAGCCAGGTGGGGTCATACCGTTTGCTGAAACCCATGTCATGGAGCACGGGCTTTATGTGCTGGAAGGCAAGGCGGTCTATCGCCTGAATCAGGACTGGGTCGAAGTCGAGGCCGGTGATTTCATGTGGCTGCGGGCCTTCTGCCCACAGGCCTGCTATGCCGGCGGCCCTGGCAACTTCAGTTACCTGCTGTACAAAGACGTGAACCGTCACGTGCACTTGACGCTCAACCCCAAGCGCTGAGCACAGAAGACTGCTCGCCGGTCTCCAAGGCGCACCCGCCAGGGTGCGCCAAATCGCTGTTACTCAACCACCCCACACGCCATGCGAGCGCCACCGCCACCCAACTTCTCGGGGTGATCGCTGTGGTTATCGCCGCCTGCGTGCACCATCAGTGCGTGGCCTTTGAAGTCTTCAGCCTTCAGGCGCGGTGCCAGTACCGGATACGTCGCCTTGCCATCGGCACCTACATACAGCGCCGGCAGGTCGCCGCGGTGGCCGCTGTCATCGTAAGGGCCTTTATGCGCGTTGGTCGATTGCGGGTCCCAGTGCCCCCCCGCCCCGCCTGCTGGCACGGCTTTGCCCGCATCCTGCGCAGGAGCGCAGGACGGATTCTGGTGCAGGTGGAAGCCGTGCACACCGGGCGGCAGGTCCTTGAGGTCCGGGGTAAGCAGCGTTCCGTACTTGTTCTGCTCGATGCTGATGGTGCCGATCGACTTGCCTGGGCCATCGGGGCCTGCCAGCTTGAGCTCGACGGTCTGGGCGGCTTGGGCCAGGCCGGTAGTGGCCAGCAGCGCAGCGATTACAACTGCTTTCATAAGGTTCTCCATGGCGTGGTGAAGGCGGACGTCATACCCGCGTTGTGCATGGGACTGCATCATCGCGCAGTCATTCCCTTGTGCCACAGCCTGAAACACTTAAAGACTGCCACCGGCCAACAGTTGCTTGAGCACCTCTGCCAGGGCCTTGACCGTCGGATCGGCGGTTGGACGGTGCACGATGACGATCTCATAGCTGTCGATTTCGCCCAGCCCCTGCTCGGCGCCCAGTACGCGATGCTCTGCAGTGGCCGCGCGCGGCGGTAGCAGGCTGATGCCCATGCCATCGGCGACAGCGGCCTGGATGCCGCTCAAGCTCGAACTGGTGAAACTGATGCGCCAGCGCCTGCCACTGCGCTCGATGGCCGTGATCATGTCTTCGCGGTACAAGCCCCGCGGCGGAAAGGTCACCAATGGCACCGGGTCCAGTTCAAAGGCAGGCAGGCGCGCGCTGTCGATCCATTGCAGCCGCTCGGGCCAACAGGCGACCCCTTCGCGGCTGTTGCGCCGTTGTTTGAGCAATACCAGGTCCAGTTCGCCATTGTCGTAGGCCTGGCTCAGGTCCCGGCACAGCCCGCTGGTGACCTCCAGCTTTACCTGCGGATTGAGCCGACTAAAGGCCGACAGGGCATGGGTGGTCGATCCACCCACAAAGTCCTCGGGTACACCCAGGCGCACCGTGAAGCCGACCATGGCACCGGCCAAGGCTTCGAGCATCTGATCATTCAGGGCCAGCATATGCCGGGCGTACCCGAGCAGCGTCTGCCCGGCGTCGGTCGGGAGCACGTCGCGGTTGCCACGTACCAGTAGACGGTGCCCTACCATGTCTTCCAGGCGCCGGACTTTCTGGCTGATGGTGGACTGGGTCGAATGCAAGCGCGCGGCAGCCGTGGTGAAACTGCCGCAGTCGGCCACCACGACGATGGCACGCAGAAGGTCCAGGTCGAACAAGGCCCTATTCGATTTCACGTTATGAGACATGCAAGTATTCGACAAATGAATGGGAGGACCGTTTTCTAGCACGCACCTGGGTAGCTCGCAACGCTGGCTTCAATCTCCCAGTGCTACACCTTCACGGCGTGGGTCCGCCCCGCCCAACCAGCCTGTCCCGTCCCGCTGAATGACTTGCAGGCCGCTGGTCATATCCATCGGCGTCACGGTGTGGCCCCACGCCTTGAGCTTGCGAATCAGTGCAGCGCTGGTCAGCCCTGATTCCACCTCGGTTGCACCGTTGCGGCTGCCAAAATTGGGCAGCCCGGCGGCTTGCTGGGGGTCCAGCCGCCAGTCCAGCAACGCGATGAGCGCCTTGTTGACGTAACCGATGATCTGCGAGCCGCCGGGTGAGCCAAGGCTGGCTACCAATTCCCCATGGTCCCGGGAGAACACCAGCGTAGGCGCCATGGCTGACAGGGGCCGCTTGCCCGGTTGAACGCGATTGGCCACTGGCCTGCCCTGCTCCTGGGGCACGAACGAAAAATCGGTCAGCTGGTTATTGAGCAAGAACCCTTTGACCATCAGGTGCGAGCCGAATGCGCCCTCCACCGAGGTGGTCATGGCCACGGCATTGCCGCGATCATCAATGGCGCTTAGGTGGGAGGTGGCTATCCGCGGTGGCGATCGGTCAGGCGCAAGGGTCAACAGCGCACCGCTCGGATGGCCAGGGATGGCCTTGTTCATGCTGCGCTCACCCACCTGACTGGCACGCTGTGCCAGGTAGCCCGGGTCGAGCAGGCCCTTGAGCGGAACGGGTACATAGTCACTGTCGGCCAGGTACTGGGCGCGATCGGCATAAGCCAGTCGCTCGGCCTCGGCGACCAGGTGCACGGCGCGTGCTGGCGCCTCCAGGGTGGCAGCAGTGGCCGAGGGGACGGGTGCCAGGTGCGCCAGATCGTCCCTGGCCGACCTGCGTTGCAATGCCTCCAGTATTCCCAAGGTCTGCAGTACCGCCACGCCCCCGGATGAAGGAGGGGGCATGCCACAAACCTGCCAAGCTTTGTAGGGTCCGCAGACAGGTTCACGCTCGCTGGCCCGGTACTGCTTCAGGTCATCGGCGGACAGATAACCTGGGTTGGTGTGGTTTTGGACGGCCGCCACCATGGCTTGCGCAACCTCGCCGTTGTAAAACGCCTGCGCGCCGTGTTGCGCGATCTGCTCAAGCGTGTCGGCAAGTTCGGGATTACGCAGCTGTGTGCCTACTGCAAGCGGGCGCCCCGTCGTGTCCAGGAAATAGCCAGCCATACTGGGCGAGCGAGCCACGAAGGGGTCGGCTTTCAGCAGCGCATGCAGCCTTGCAGAGACTGGGAACCCGGTGCGGGCCAGTTCGATGGCGGGTTGAAACAACGCTTGCCAGGGCAGCACGCCGTGCTGCTTGTGCGCCAATTCCAGGGCCCGCAATACACCCGGCACCCCCACGGCTCGTCCGCCAATCTGTGCTGACCTAAATGGCATGGGTGCCCCCTTGTCGTCGAGGAACAGGCGTTCGGTCACCTGCGACGGCGCCGTTTCCCGGCCATCGAATGCCTGGGTCCTTTTCCCGTCCCAGTGGAGGATGAATGCGCCGCCGCCGATTCCACTCGACTGAGGCTCGACGAGTGTCAGCACCAGTTGCATCGCAATTGCCGCATCCAGCGCACTGCCCCCGGCGCGCAGGATGCGTTGTCCAGCCTGACTGGCCAGCGGATTGGCGGCAGCGGCCATGTGATGCTTGGCTGCCACCGGCTGCAAGCCTGCGCGATAACCGGAGCCAAGTTCGGGTGCTACGGGCAGCGCTTGCCTGGCCTGGGCCAGGTTACAGGACAGGCTCAGGCACAGCGCGCTGACGGATAGAAAGAGAGGGTTCATGCAGCCGCTTCCTGCGTTGGGCCTGGCACAGATGCGAGGCTGTCGAATCGAAAAGTGCACTGACGCTTTTGTTGAGCGTCCAGGCTGGGCGAGGATAACGCGACTGCGACGCACGGGACCACCAACGGTCACGCGGTTGTGGCGCGGTTCGATTCCGGTCGCCCACCTTGACGTATACGTAAAGCACGCTTCAGGATGGCGGCATATCCTGCCCAGAGCCCTGGTATGAGTACCCAGACCTACAGTATTTCCGACCTGTCCCGTGAGCTGGACATCACCACGCGCGCCATTCGTTTTTACGAAGAGCAAGGGCTGCTGCGCCCCGAGCGACGCGGCCTTGAGCGCATCTATTCGGCGCGGGACAAGGTCAGCCTCAAACTTATCCTGCGTGGCAAGCGCATCGGCTTCTCGCTGGCAGAGTGCCGTGAGTTGATCGAGCTGTACGACCCTTCGGGCGGCAACCTCAAGCAACTGAACAGCATGCTCGCCAAGATCGCCGAGCGGCGCGCCCAACTGGAACAGCAAATGCTCGACATCCACCAGATGCAGCTTGAGCTGGACACTGCCCAGGAGCGCTGTGAACAGGCGCTGGCGTGCACGCTTGCCAATAAAGACCACGGTTGACCGTTACAGGAACCTCATCATGTCCTTGCCTGAAAAAGTTCGTCTGGTAGAAGTTGGCCCTCGCGACGGGCTGCAGAACGAAGCCCAGCCCATCAGTGTCGCCGACAAGGTCCGGCTGGTGGACGACCTCACAGCGGCTGGCCTTGCCTACATCGAAGTGGGCAGTTTCGTTTCACCCAAGTGGGTGCCGCAAATGGCCGGTTCGGCCGAGGTGTTCGCCAGTATCGACCAGCGTCCGGGCGTCACCTACGCAGCGCTGGCGCCCAATCTGCGCGGCTTCGAAGATGCCGCGGCGGCGGGCGTCAAGGAGGTGGCGGTATTCGCCGCCGCGTCCGAGGCATTCTCGCAGCGCAATATCAACTGTTCCATCTCGCAAAGCCTGAGTCGTTTCGAACCCATCATCGAGGCCGCGCGAGCCCAGGGTGTGCGGGTGCGTGGGTACGTATCCTGTGTGCTCGGCTGCCCGTACGAGGGCCCGGTCCGTGCAGAGCAGGTACTGCCGGTGGCGCGTGCCCTGCACCAGATGGGCTGCTACGAAGTGTCGCTGGGCGATACCATCGGTACCGGTACTGCCGGTGACGTTCGACGCTTGTTCGAGGTGATAGCGGCCCATGTTCCCCGCGCGCAATTGGCGGGGCACTTCCACGATACTTATGGCCAAGCCCTGGCCAACGTATATGCGAGCCTTCTTGAAGGCATCAGCACCTTCGACAGCTCGGTGGCGGGTTTGGGTGGCTGCCCCTATGCCAAGGGCGCGACCGGTAACGTCGCGACCGAAGATGTCGTTTACCTGCTTGATGGGTTGGGCATCGAGACCGGTATCGACCTGGAGCGCTTGATCGAGGCTGGGCAGCGCATCAGCACGGTGCTGGGAAGGGCCAATGGATCGCGCGTTGCACGTGCGCGACAGGCGCGCTAGGTCATCAAGGTGTCACAACAATGTGGGTGAAGTGTTACCGCTCGCTTGGCGACGAAGCCAGATACGGGTATCCCGGAAACATCCAGTGAGGTTTTTCCGACACCCTGCTTTCATGAATTTCTTCATGCCATTGATTTAAAAGGGTTTTTCAAAACTGGCACGGGACCTGCTATATCTCTTGCATAACAAGAACAACAAAGCGTCACTTAATAAAAATAATAGAGAACGGCTCTGACAGAACAAGAACAACACGGCAGAGGCGTAGCAAGCAGATTTTTTTGGAGTCGACCCGCATTCCTGGGGCAAGCCCCGCGAATTGGCACAGAACAATAAAACTACCTCAAGGTAGCAGCAGCCAACTCGGATCATGCGTGATGAAGGTCGGTCAGCGCTCAAAAAAATACGTTTGCTCTTGGCCCCGCATGGGGGCCTTGCACCACCAGGGCAGGCTGACAAAAACAACAACAGGCCAGCCCCAAGAATAAAAAGAGCAAGCAGCAACGCTTTGGGGGGAGCTTCGGCTCCCCTTAGTGCTTACCCCTCCTCCTTCTGTTTTTCCTCGTGCTTGCCCTCGGCCTTCTCCACCAGCAGCGGCATCGTGCCCAATACCAGCAGCGCGAGCACCGTACTTATCAATGCAGTGGCTTCCCGGCCCATCCCAGCGGCAGTGCCTATGGCAGCGGTCATCCAAAGGCCAGCGGCGGTGGTCAACCCTTTCACGTGGCTGGTGTCCCGTCCGTTGCCTTTCAAGATGGTGCCTGCTCCGAGAAAACCGATGCCGGCGACGATGCCCTGGATCACGCGGCTAAGGGCCTGTTCGTCGGCGCCTGCCATGCTGGGCGCCAACACGAACAGGGCAGCACCGAGCGACACCAGCATGTGGGTGCGCACCCCGGCGGATTTGCCCCGGTGTTCGCGTTCGAACCCCAAAACCGCGCCGAGCAGCGATGCCATCAACAAGCGAATTAGAATGCGTGTGACCTCGTGCGCATCGGTCACATCCGCGAATTCGATCTGGATGGCGTGCCAGATAGTTTCCATCCTGTACGTTCTCTCCAAAGGCTGAGTGCTTGGCAAACGTCAGGTGCCTAGGTCGTGGGGCCATGCTTGCCCCAAGTGCCAACACATCCACCACGGCCCTTGTGCGAGATCCTGGTTGCCGGCGATGGGCTGCACAGCTGCCCACACCACCGGGCCCTGCATTCCCTGTTCACCTTCATGGACCCCAAGAGCCTCTGCAAAGTGCCGTTGAGCCAAGGGGGTGCAACGATGCTCAATACCCTGCGGTCAACCGTTCGAATTCACATCAGGAGACGTGTCATGCCAGTCGAAATCGATGCTCAAACCCAACGCTGCACGCTCATCAACGACCAGCAGCGTCTCGAAGGCGCCGCTTGTGACATCGAAATCGTGACCGACGAGCGACTGCGCATGTCAGTCGCGGTACTGGGTGCAATGCACACGCCGATCACCGAAATCGAGGCCGATGCGCTCACGGTGGCCGGTGCGGTCGATAGCCGCAGGCATCTTAAGAACACCGCGCCAGGCTCGATCATATAAGGGGCTGCACGGCCTGCACCTCAACTGATATGGTTTTTATCGCCAAGGCTGAGCCTGTGCTGATAGCAGACTGACGGCCATAGTGCACATGCCTGATCCAGGCTAGATGAGCACGGAGCCATGACCGACAGAACGCCTTATTCAGTGATTGCCACTGTCCCTGCCAACCCTTCCCGCCGTGTCGGCGACGCCGCCATTCACACGCGCAGTTTCAGCGGGGTGTACCGCACGCTGCGCATCGGTTTCGCCGGGGCCCTGTTTGCCCTGTTCTTCGGCACTGCCTGGCTGAACTGGAACGGTCGTCAGGCGGTACTGTGGGACCTGGGCAACAGCAAGTTCCACATCTTTGGCGCGACCTTCTGGCCACAGGACTTCATTCTGCTCTCGGCACTGCTGATCATCTGTGCGTTCGGCTTGTTCGCCATCACAGTCTACGCCGGGCGGGTCTGGTGCGGTTACAGCTGCCCGCAAAGCACCTGGACCTGGTTATTCATGTGGTGCGAAAAAATCACCGAAGGCGACCGCAACCAACGCATCAAGCTGGCCGCAGCGCCCTGGAGTCTCGACAAGGCCGCCAGACGCCTCACCAAGCATTCGCTGTGGCTGGCCATAGGCCTGGTCACCGGCGTGACCTTCGTTGGTTACTTCACACCCATTCGTCCGCTGGCAGCCGAACTGCTCACACTTCAACTGGGCGGCGTTGCGCTGTTCTGGGTGTTGTTCTTCACAGCCGCCACCTACTTCAATGCCGGCTTGCTGCGCGAAGCGGTCTGCCTGCACATGTGCCCCTATGCCCGGTTCCAGAGCGTGATGTTCGACAAGGACACCCTGGCCGTGGCTTACGATCCGCGCCGTGGCGAGGCACGTGGCGCGCGCAAGAAAGGCAGCGACGCCCGCGCCCAGGGCCTGGGTGACTGTATCGACTGCACGTTGTGCGTTCAGGTATGCCCTACCGGCATCGACATTCGCGACGGTTTGCAAATGGCCTGCATCGGCTGCGCCGCCTGTATAGATGCCTGCGACGGTGTGATGGACAAGATGGGCTACAGACGTGGGCTGATCGGGTACAAGTCAGAACACAGCCTGCAAGGGGGTACTACGCATTGGCTACGACCACGCCTGCTCGGTTACGCCGCAGCACTGCTGGTGATGATCGGTGCATTGTGCGTGGCGTTGTACCTGCGGCCGATGGTATCGCTGGATGTGATCAAGGACCGTGGTCTGTTCCGCGAAAATGCACTGGGTCAGATCGAGAACATCTACCTGCTCAAGGTGATCAACAAGACCGAGCACACTCAACACTACGCGCTGCGGTTGCTCGATGCCGAGGGCTTTACCCTCCAGGGGCAGACGGCGCTTACCGTATCGGCCGGCGAAATGAGCGAAATTCCGGTGTCGGTGGCGATGCTGGCCGACCGACCCGAAAGCAGCTCGGTGCCGCTTGCATTCGAAATCAGCGAACGCGACGACGCGTCGGTGCGCAGCGTGGCGCACAGCCGCTTCGTGGCGCCCATGAACCGATGACGCCTACACTCCTCTTCCCTTGCCTGCCAGGCTTCGACAGAAGGCCACAATGAAACGTTACGAACGCTTCGCCGACGACATCGCCGAACTCATCCGCTCCGGCGTACTGGGCCCTGGTGAACGCGTGCCCTCCGTGCGGTACGCCAGCCAGACCCATGGGGTCAGCCCCTCCACGGTTTTCCAGGCGTATTACCTGCTGGAACGGCGTGGACTGATTCGCGCCCGGCCGCGCTCGGGCTACTTCGTCAATGCCCACGCCACTCGTCAATTCAGCGAGCCCCAAGCGCTGCACCCGATCAGCGAGTCCACTGATGTGGACGTCAGTGCCCTGGTTTTTTCCATCCTTGATTCGATCAAGGACCCCAACACGGTACCCTTCGGTTCGGCCTTCCCCAGTCCCTCGCTATTCCCTCTGCAGCGCCTGTCCCGGTCACTGGCCAGCGCCAGCCGTGCCATGGACCCTCGTGTGGCGGTCACCGACCTGTCGCCCGGCAACCCGCAACTGCGTCGGCAGATTGCCCTGCGCTACATGGTCGGCGGGCTGATGCTGCCGATGGAAGAGCTGCTGATCACCAACGGCGCACTTGAGGCCCTGAACCTTTGTCTTCAGGCTGTCACCCAGCCAGGTGACCTGGTCGCAATCGAAGCGCCCGCGTTCTATGCTTGCCTGCAGATACTGGAGCGGCTCAAACTCAAAGCCGTGGAAATTCCCGTGCATCCCCGCGAGGGCATGGACCTGGAGGTGCTGGCCCAAACGCTGCAAAAGCACCCGGTCAAGGCGGTGTGGTGCATGACCACGTTCCAGAACCCGGTCGGCGCCAGCATGCCGGAGGCCAAGAAGCAGGCGTTGGTCGAGCTGGTGACACGCCACCAAGTGCCCCTTATTGAAGACGATGTCTACGCCGAGCTCTACTACGCCCAGCAGGCACCCAAGCCTGCGAAGGCATTCGATACCCAGGGCCTGGTCATGCACTGCGGCTCCTTCGCCAAGAGCCTCGCCCCGGGCTACCGCATCGGCTGGGTCGCCGCAGGGCGGTTTGCGCAGAAGGTCGAGCGGTTGAAGCTCATGACCTCGCTCTGCGCCTCGATGCCCGCCCAGGCTGCCATCGCCGACTACCTCCAGCACGGTGGCTACGATCGCCACCTGCGCAAGTTGCGTTATGCACTCGAAGGCCAGCAAGCCAATATGCTGGCGGCGATCGGGCGTCACTTCCCGGCACAGACACGGGTCAGTCAACCGTCAGGGGGGTACTTCCTCTGGCTGGAGTTACCGCAACAGATGGACGCGCTGAAGCTGTTCCACATGGCCCTGGCGCAAGGCATCAGCATTGCCCCGGGGCCGATCTTCTCGCCCACCCGACGCTTCGGCAACTGCATCCGGCTCAACTATGGCAGCCCTTGGAACGAAGCAGCCGAGCAGGCAATGGCCACCCTGGGGCGGATAATTCGCTCTTTCTGAGGTCTGCGTTCAACCCTTCATGCGCGCACGGCTATAGTTGTCGAAATTTCCAAGCCGAATCGCCCGCATGACATCACAAACGCCTCTGGATGACCGCGCAGCGCTACAGGCCAGGCTGCTTGAGCTCGAGGCCGAGCACGAGCAGCTGCGCCTGAAAGCTGCTGCCTATGACGCCGTCGTCGAGCAAATCGATGAAGGCCTGTGCGTCCTGCAAGTGCTCGAGGATGAGCACGGCCAACTCAATGACTATCGCTACCTGATGTACAACGCGGCTTGTGCCCGCCACACCCTCCATTTTAAAGAGGTAGGTTTGACCGCAAGGCAGACCATCCCCGACGAAGTGGACCAATGGCTCCCACATTTCGCCGAGGTGGCGCGTACGGGTGTGCCCCTGCACTTCGAGCAGCGGCTGGCAGTCTCGAACCGGTGGCTGACCTTGAAAGTTAGCCGCCTCGAGCCCGCCTGCGAGCGGATATTGCTGGTTCTGTTCACCGGCAGGCCCGACGAAAACGCTGGCATCCATCAGTTGCAGGCGCTCAACCAGGAACTGGCGCAGCAAGTGGACAGAGAGCTTGCCAGTCGCAAGCTGCTGGGCAATCTGGTCGATCACAGCGTTGCCAACGTATTCGCGGCCGATTGCAACTTCAGGCTGCTGGCGATCAACCGCACCGCGCAGGAAACCCTCAAACGCTGGCGCGGCCTGGTGCCCAAGGTCGGTGAGTACATCCCCGACTTCATCGCCGACCAGCCGGACATCGTCAAGCAACTGAACGGGCTGTGGCCAAGGATCATGACGGGTGAATCTTTCGTGGACACCGTTGCCGTTGGCCTGGAAGGAAATGTCCGCCACTACGAGGTGCGCTACAACCCGCTGCTCGATGCCGAGCAGGTCGTGCAGGGTGGTTTCATGTTCGCCTACGACATCACTGAGCGCGTCGCTGAACAACAGCGCCTTGAGCAAGTGGAAGAAACCCTAAGGCAGTCCCAGAAAATGGAGGCTATCGGACAGCTGACCGGCGGTATCTCCCATGACTTCAACAATTTGCTCGGCAGCATAATGGGGGCGCTGGAGGTTGCCGCTCAGCGACAAACCGAAGGTCGCTATCCGGATGCTGCCAGGCTCATGGGGTTGGCCAGGCAGGATACGAAGCGAGCGGCCACACTGGTGCAACGACTGCTGGCGTTCGCTCGGCAACAGAAACTGAGCCCGCAGACCGTCGACGTCCATGAGTTGGTGACCAGCATGCACGATCTCATCAAAAGCTCGTTGCACGCCAGCATCGAGTTCCAGGACCTCACCAAGTCTGGGCACTGGCTTGTCCAGATAGACCCTTCCCAGCTGGAAAACGCATTGCTCAACCTGTGCATCAATGCACGCGACGCCATGCCGGTAGGCGGCACGCTGATCATTCGCAACAGTGACGTGCGGGTATACCCTTCACTGGCCGAACGACTGCATTTGCCTGTCGGCGATTACGTCAGGATTTCTGTCAGTGACAATGGCGTAGGAATGAGCAGCGATGTGGCAGAACGTGCCATGGAACCGTTTTTCACCACCAAGCCGCTCGGCCAGGGATCGGGACTGGGGCTCCCCATGGTCTACGGTTTCATCCGTCAATCCGAGGGGCAGGTAAAGATCACCAGCTCGCCGGGGCAAGGAACCTGCGTAGACCTCTATCTACCCAAGGACACAGGCCAGGTCGCTGCGAGCATTGACAAGGTATCAACGCCCTTCTGCCCTCCCCAGCAGGGCAAGCATCTGGTCATGCTGGTGGAGGACGAAGACACATTGCGGCTGGTGATAGAGGAACTGCTCATTGATCAAGGGATGGAGGTGCGCGTCTTCACCGAGGGCTCGCAGGCCTTGAAAGCGTTAAGGGCCGGCCTGCAGCCATCGCTGTTGATTACCGACATCGGTTTGCCAGGGAGAGTCAGTGGCAAGCAGCTGGAAACCGCCCTGCCCGACTCGGCAGCCCTGCTCTACATCACTGGCTACGCTGATCAACAGGGCATCGCCATGTCGCGCAGAGGTGCGGTGATGTGCAAGCCCTTCGCATTGGCCGCGCTGGTCGAACAGGTGGGCCTGCTGCTGGCGAGCGCCGCCGCCGACTCGAACAGGCGCAGTTGATGATGCGAGCAGCTGGTCATCTTCCGCCACTCAGGTCGATGAATGTACCTGTCGAATAGGAAGCTTTGTCAGACAGCAGCCAGAGGATCGCCTCGGCCACCTCCTCAGGCCGCCCGCCTCGGCCCATGGGCAACCCAGGCTCGAGTTTGCTGACGCGATCCGGATCTCCCGACAGCGCATGAAAGCCGGTGTGGATGTAGCCGGGCCTGACCCCGTTGACCCTTACCCCTTCAGCAGCCAGCTCTTTGGCCAGGCCCACCGTGAACGTGTCGAGCGCGCCTTTGGAGGCGGCGTAATCAATGTACTCGTTCGGTGACCCGAGGCGGGCGGCCAGGGATGAGACGTTGACGATGCCCCCGCCATTCCCCCCGTGACGTGCGGCCATGCGCAATACAGCGTGCTTGGCGCAGAGCATGGGGCCGACGATGTTGGTCTTCATCATGCTGAGCAATCGCGCCTCGGTCATATGTTCGAGGCGGGTTTGGGGAGCGATGGTGGCGGCATTGTTCACCAGGGCCGAGATCGGCCCCAGATCTTCATCTACACGTTGGAACATCGCGATGATGTCGGCTTCGCTGCTGACGTCGGCGCGCACGGCGATAGCCTTTGCGCCCAAGGTACGGACCTGGCTAAGGATGGCATCGGCAGCTTCATCGTTGCTGCGGTAGTTGATGCACAGATGGTAGCCATGCCGGGCGGCGAGCAGGGCGGTGGCAGCGCCTATGCCGCGGCTGGCACCGGTGATGAGGATGACGGGGTTCATGAGGTGCCGGAGATGTTGAGGTGGTGATTTGACGATAGAGGAAATGAAAGGCGGTTGCCAGTTAAGCGCGCCAAGATGGGCTGAACAAGCAAACTTTCAGTTAGGCGTGAGTTCGTGAATTAATCGACTAAACCCTATCTAAGATAGTGATTTGTTGTCGGTAAATACTGCACCGAAGTCCGAGAATACCCATAGAAAGCGCGTTTCACAACGAAACTTCCTACGAAAATTTGGCCCCCCCTGCGCGATGACATCAGCAATTAAGAATATAAAAGATGGCAAATGGAACACTGTCCTGATTACCCATTCGCCACTGCACGGATGAGCGGCGACACAGAGCCATTGCCATGGAACGAACCCGAACGCAACGTAATGAGATGAGGGATGCCAGTGACCACCGTGAGGATGGCCACATGAGCCTCTTCGACGCGATGGCCAAGCCAGGGGTGGGGGTAGGAAGATCTGCCCCTGATCGGGACGTGCATGCACAAACGTCTTTCCAAGGTTACCGCGCTGATGCGGCGATGTTCAGCAGCGAGGACTCGAAATTCACGGTTCCCCATCAAACTCACTTGGGGCTGCTGCGCAGCCCATCGCGGTCGGTCCGGCGCCCCGGCAAGACCGCTACACAAGCCCCAGTACTTAGCAAAGGCACCGGTCGCGTACCCCAAATCAAACTCAATGCCCGCCCCCCGGCCCCGCCTTGGCCGTAAACGGCGGCTTCGCGAACCAGACCAACAAAATCAACCCTGCGAACACCCACGTCATCAACATGAAGTAGTCCACCGTCGACATCATGTAAGCCTGCCCGTTGAGCACCTGCTCCAGCTGCGCATAGTTGTGCAGGTTCGCCCCACCCATCTGCTCAAGCGTGTGCCGCGTCGCCGGCTCGTACTGACTGATGTGCTCACTCAAGTAGGCATGGTGCTGGTCAGCCCGTCGAATCCAGATCCACGTCGTCAACGAAGCCGCGAAGCTCCCACCCAATGTGCGCAGGAACGTTGCCAAGCCTGATCCGTCGGCTATCTGCTGGGGCGGCAGGTCCGACAACAGGATGCTCAGTGTGGGCATGAAGAACAGCGCAACCCCAATCCCCATGAACAACTGCACCAATGCCACATGCTGGAAATCCACCTGGCTGGTGAACCCCGCCCGCATGTAGCAGCTGCTGCCGATGGCCAGGAACGCTAGCCCTGCCAGAATCCGCAAATCGAAGCGATGCGCGTACTTGCCCACGAATGGTGACATGATTACCGGCAATATCCCGATAGGCGCCACCGCCAGGCCCGCCCAGGTGGCGGTGTAGCCCATCTGTGTCTGCAACCACTGCGGCAGGATCAAGTTGATGCCGAAGAACCCTGCATAGCCACCCACCAGGACGATGGTCCCCACGCGGAAATTGCGGTGGGCGAACAACCGCAGGTTTACCACCGGGTGCCGGTCGGTGAGTTCCCAGATGACGAACACGGCCAAAAACACGACGGAGATCAGCGTGCCGATGATGATGAACGAGGACTCGAACCAGTCCAGGTCATTGCCTTTGTCCAGCACCACCTGCAACGCCCCTACCCCAACAATCAAGGTCAGCAGCCCTATGTAGTCCATCGGCTGCCGGCTGGTGACCACTGGACGATCGCGCATCTGCTGGCGCACCACCGCAGCGGCGAACAGGCCGATAGGCACGTTGATGAAGAAGATCCATGGCCAGCTGTAACTGTCCGTGATCCACCCACCCAGGATGGGCCCGGCAATAGGCGCCACAACCGTTACCATGGCCAGTAGCGCAAGCGCCATACCCCGCTTGGCAGGGGGGTAGACCGCAATCAGCAGGGTCTGGGTCATGGGATACAACGGACCGGCTACCACCCCTTGCAACACCCGAAAGCCTACAAGCTCCGGCATCGATTGGGCGATCCCACACAAGAACGATGCCAGCACGAACAGCAAGGTCGCCCACAGGAACAACTTCACTTCGCCAAAGCGCCGGCTCAACCAGCCCGTCAGCGGCAAGGCGATGGCATTGCTCACGGCGAACGAGGTGATGACCCATGTCCCTTGCTCGTAACTGACCCCCAAGTTGCCCGAGATGGTCGGCAAGGCCACGTTGGCAATGGTGGTGTCCAGCACCTGCATGAACGTGGCAAGCGACAAGCCGATGGTGGTCAGCAGCAGGCTTGGCGGGGTGAACTGGGCAGTGGCGTTATTGCTCATCGCTGAGCCGTCTTGCCAGACGCGCTGTTGTCACGGATCAGTTGCTCGATCAGCTTGTCCGCCTCGACCAACTGGCGATCGTAGACGTCGGTGGTGTAGCTCGCCTGTTGCGGCGGTTGCTGGGCCAGGGCCGGGCCACTCTGGTCGTGCAGGTCCACATCCACAACCGTGGACAGGCCGATTCGCAAGGGATGGTCCTTCAACTGGTCGGGGTTCAGGTGAATCCGCACCGGCACCCGCTGCACGATCTTGATCCAGTTGCCGGTCGCGTTCTGCGCAGGCAGCAAGGCGAAGGCGCTACCGGTGCCGGCACCCAGGCTGTCCACCGTGCCGCTGTAGGTGACGTCGCTACCATACAGGTCGGCAGTGATCTCCACCGGTTGGCCAATGCGCATCTGGCGCAACTGGGTTTCCTTGAAGTTGGCGTCGATCCACACCTGGTCGAGCGGGATCACTGCCATGGTGGCAGTACCGGGTTGCAGGCGCTGCCCGAGCTGCACGCTGCGCTTGGCAACGTAGCCGGTCACCGGCGCGACCAGCGTGGTGCGCGCATGGGCCAGGTAGGCCTGCCGCAGATCGGCCGCCGCGGCCATGACTTCCGGGTGCGAAGCCACCACGGTATCGTCGACCAAAGCGGCACTGGTACTCAGTTGCTGGCGGGCACTGTTGACAGCCGCCTGGGCAACACTCAGGTCATCGCGCGCATGGGAAAGCTCTTCGCCAGCGATGGCGCCGCTTTCGGCCAGCACCTTGCGCCGGTTGAAGTCCTGCTGAGCCTTGCGCAGTTCGGCTTGGCGCGTCTGCAACTGTGCCTTGAGCGAATCGACGTTGCTGTACAGACCACGCACCTGCCTTACGGTACGCGCAAGGTTGGCTTGAGCCGATTGCAGGGCCACCTGGCTGTCGGCCGGGTCGAACTGCAGCAAGACCTGGCCGGCATGTACCAGGTCGCCATCGTCGGCGCCAATGCTGGTGACCGTCCCGGTCACCAATGGCGTGATTTCGACCACGTTGCCGTTGACGTAGGCGTCATCGGTGCTCTCGTACCAACGCCCAACCAGGCTGTACCAGGCCCAGGTGCCTAACCCGCCCAGGATCAGCAGCACCAGCAGGCCAATCAGCCAGAGCTTGCGCTTGCGCGAGGAGGTAGGTGCCTCGGTAGGTGCAGGGGTGTCTGAGGAAGTGTCCATGACAATACCTTGGAATAAAGGAAACGGGGTTCAACGATCACCGAAACGACGGATCGTCAGCGGATCGCCAGCGCCAAGCAGTACCTTGGCCAGCAGACGCTCCAGGTCTTGGAGCTCATCGGCTGCCAGTGCGCCACACAGCTCGTTCATGGCGGCAGCGCCGATCTCGGGCAAACGGTCGGCCAGCCGCTGGCCATCGGCGGTCAACGCCAGGCGCACCACGCGGCGGTCCGTGGGGCATCGGGTGCGTACAAGCAGATCCTTGTGCTCCAGGCGATCGAGCATGCGCGTCATCGATCCGCTGTCCAGACCCAGGTAGCGGCAGACCTCAGCAGGTGTATCAACCTGGTACTGCGTCACGATGATCAATACCTTGAACTGCGCAGCCGTGACGCCCTCGGACTCCAGATGCCAGTCGAGGATCCGGTCCTTCAGAAGCGCCGCACGGCCCAGCAACATGCCGATGGCGCACGTCTCGAAATTGTCAGGCGAGAAATGGGGCATGAATGATTGCTCGAACAAGTGTGTGCAAATATTACTGCCTAGGCAGTGAATGTCAAAGACTTAATTAGCTTGCTATGTACGCGTCACGAGGGCCTCGCGTCATGGCGCGAAGCGTTCTCAAAAGCGAAAAATCTGAAGGCTTTCGCCGGAAAAGACCGGGAAATGAAAGGGATTAGCGGCTTGGCGTGTTCCTCGACGCATCGGTGGAACGTTAGAATGCGCAAAACCCGGAGCCGCGATGAATCAAGACCGCCCTACTATCGACATCGATGACAGCATGGCCGATGCCGCTGCGCACTGGTGCATGCGCCTGCATGAAGGCGATTGCACAACTGCAGAGCGTGAGGCGTTTGGCCGGTGGCTGGCAGCCGATCCGCGTCATGCCGAGGAATACCAAGCCATGCTGGCTATCTGGCACACGGCTGACCTGCTGCCGCGGCCCGCTCAAGCGATCGGGCACGCTGGCCCGGTCAGGCGCAGCGGTCGCAGATGGCGCGCCCAGGCTTACGCAGCCGTCATCGCATTGGCGGCACTGCCGTTGGTGGGATGGATCGGCTGGGAGCAAGGCTGGGTTCCCAACCGCTACCAGCATTTCGAGACCACGGACCACATGCAGACCGTGCAGTTGAGCGACGGCAGCACGGTGCAGCTCAACCTGAATACCGATCTGACTTACCTCAACTTCAAGCACCAGCGCCGTGTCACACTCAAGCATGGCGAGGCATTCTTCACGGTGCACCACGACAGCACCCACCCCTTCGTGGTCCGTGCCGGCAATGGCCAGGCCCGCGTGACAGGTACCCGCTTCAATGTCTGGAAATACCAGGACACGGTTAAAGTGACCCTGGTCGAGGGATCGGTGCTGGTCTCCAGCGAGGGCAAGACGGGCTATCGGCTTGGCCCTGGCATGCAGGCCATCTACCGCAAGGGCGATTTCGAGCCTCAACTGCTGGAAAACAGCAACTTTGCCGACGCGCTGGCCTGGCGCAGCGGCAAACTGGTGCTCGACAACTTGACCCTTGAACAAGCACTGCCGGCCATAAACCGCTACCTCGACAAGCCGCTCAGGCTTGCCGATTCCGGTACCGGTCAGATTCGTATCAGCGGCATCTACAACACCCGGGAGGTAGGCCAGCTGGTCAACAACCTGCCCAAGGTGCTGCCGATCTACCTGACCCGCAGCAACGACGGCAGCACGGTGCTCAACCGTATCTCGCCGCCGCCCGCCAAGCGCTGAGCCGCCTGCTGCTAGAGCGTCATCGCGGCCAGCCACCCGAAGGCCAGCAGCGGCAGGTTGTAGTGAATGAACGTCGGCACCACCGTGTCCCAGATGTGATGGTGCTGCCCGTCCACATTGAGCCCGGAAGTTGGGCCTAGGGTGGAATCCGAGGCTGGCGAGCCTGCGTCACCCAACGCGCCTGCCGTACCCACGATACACACGGTCGCCAAAGGGCCGAAGCCGAGTTGGACGCACAGCGGTACGAAAATCGCAGCCAGAATCGGTACGGTGGAAAACGACGAGCCGATGCCCATGGTGACCAGCAGGCCCACCAACAGCATCAGCAAGGCCCCTACCCCTTTGCTGTGGTTGATCCAATGCGCCGACGTTTCGACGAGGCTTTGTACATCACCAGTGGCTTTCATGACGTCTGCAAAGCCTGAGGCGGTGATCATGATGAAACCAATCATGGCCATCATCTTCATGCCTTCGGTGAACAGGTCATCGGTGTCGCGCCACTTAACGATGCCCGACAGCGAGAAGATCAGAAAGCCGACCATTGCGCCGATGATCATCGAGTCCACCAGCAGCTGGACGACGAACGCGGCAACGATCGCAATGCCGGCCACCAACAGTGTCATCGGGTTGTAGCGCACGCTTACCTGCTCGACCTGCTCGATGCGCGCCAGATCGTAGTCGCGTTTTTTCCGGTAGCTGACAAACACGGCCAACAGCAGGCCTACCAACATGCCAACGGCGGGAATGGCCATGGCGTGGGTGACGTTGATCCCAGTGATATCGACCCCTGCACGCGCTACGTTGGCCAGCAGAATCTGATTGAGGAAGATATTGCCGAAACCCACTGGCAGGAAAATGTAGGGCGTGATCAAGCCGAATGTAATGACGCAAGCGATCAGGCGCCGGTCGATGCGCAGGCGGGTTAGCACATAGAGCAGCGGCGGTACCAGCAATGGAATGAAGGCGATGTGAATGGGCAAAATATTCTGAGACGAGACGGCCACCACCAGCATCAAGCCGATCATCAACCATTTCACCCTGCCACCCTGGTCGTGGCCTTGCCGGTCGATCATGGCCAAAGCCCGGTCGGCCAAGGCATGCGCCAGGCCGGATTTGGCGATGGCCACGGCAAAGGCACCCAGCAGCGCGTAGGACAGCGCCACGGTGGCCCCGCCACCGAGCCCGCCATTGAAGGCCTCAAGCGTGCCTTGCACGCCCAGACCGCCGACCAGCCCACCTGCCAGGGCACCGACGATCAGAGCAATGACCACATGTACGCGGGACAGGCTCAGTATCAGCATGATGCCAACCGCGGCAATCACTGCATTCATGGGGGGCTTACCTCACTGGGGACAAAAAAGCGCGCACTCTGACGCAGTGCACGGCAGATGTCAAAACTGCCACGCAGCGGCGATTTGCCCGCAACCGGGCGGATTAAATTGAATGTTTGAATAAAGAAAAGTCTGTAGGCGCCGATACCCACCTGGGGCTGGAAATCGCCTCGCCCGTGCCCTAACCCTTACCTGTCATAAAAAGGGATCCGACCCATGCCTCTGCGACACCTTTCCATCCAATGGAAAATCACATTGCTGGCCGGCCTGTGCCTGGCCGGCATCGTCACCCTGCTCATCGGATTGTCCCTGTACCGGATGGACCACAGCTCGGACCTGGTCAAGGCCAGCAGCATGCAGATGCTGACCGAATCGGCCCAGTCGCGCATCGAATCCCAGGGCGAGGTGCAGGCCCTGAACATCCGCCGCCAATTCATGGATGCCTACCAGTACGGCGCGGGCTTTGCCAGGCAGGTACTGTTCCTGCGCGAACAGGCCGAAAAGCGCTTTCTCGATGCGTTCGACCTGCGCGAGGACATGACCCGGCAGGTGCGTGCCGCGCTTCAGGCCAACCCCGATCTGCTGGGCCTGTCACTGGTGTTCGAGCCCAATGCGCTGGACAGCAAGGACAGCCTGTTCGCCGGCCAGGCACAGCTTGGCAGCAACGAAACCGGCCGCTTCGCCCTGTACTGGTCGCAACCGCACGTGGGCCAGCTGACCTCAATGGCTCTGCCCGAGCGCGACATGGCCGACACTTCCATCGGGCCTAGCGGCCAACCTGCCAATACCTGGTGGGTATGCCCGCGCACGTCGGGCAAGGTCTGCGTGGTCGAACCCTACTTCTATGCCATCGATGGCCAGCAGGTGCTGATGACCAGCATCGTCTTCCCGCTGGTGGTGGACGGCAAGGCGATAGCCACGCTGTCGGTGGACATCAACCTCAACAGCTTGCAGGCACTGAGCGAACAGGCCAGCCGCAGCCTTTATGAAGGCCGCACCACCGTGGGCATTCTGAGCCCGGTGGGCTTGCTGGCAGGTTACAGTCTAGATGCCAGCAAGCTCTCCCAGCGCTTCGACCAGATCGACACGACCAAGGGTGCAGAGCTGGTGGCCAAGATGGCCGACGGCAAAATGACCATCATCAATGATCGCCAGCGCCTGAAAGTGCTCGCGGCCTTCCGTCCGATTCCGGACGCCAAGCCATGGGGCGTGTTGCTGGACGTCCCTGAAAACGCCCTGACCGGGCCTGCCGAGGCACTGAAACAGGAGCTGGACGCCCTCAACACCAGCGGTACCCTCCTCGAACTGGGCCTTGGCCTGGCAGCAGCCATCTTCGGCCTGCTGATGGTGTGGCTGATGGCCCGTGGCGTTACCCGCCCGATCCTGGGCGTGGCGGCCATGCTCAAGGACATCGCCAGTGGTGAAGGTGACCTGACCCGCCGTTTGACCTACGACAAGCAGGATGAACTGGGCGAACTGGCGGGCTGGTTCAACCGTTTCCTGGACAAACTCCAGCCCACCATCGCCGAGGTAAAGCAGTCGGTACAGGCCGCCCGCTCAACGGCCGATCAGTCATCGGCCATCGCTACCCAGACCAGCGCCGGCATGGAACAGCAATACCGCCAGGTGGACCAGGTAGCCACCGCCTCCCATGAGATGAGCGCGACCGCCCAGGACGTCGCCCGAAGCGCTGCGCAAGCCGCGCAGGCGGCCCGCGACGCCGACCAGGCCACCCGCGAAGGGTTGGCGGTGATCGATCGCACCACCCACAGCATCGACTCACTGGCCGCTGACATGAGCACGGCCATGGCCGAGGTCCAGGGCCTGTCGCAGAACAGCGAGAAAATTGGCTCCGTATTGGAAGTCATCCGCTCGATTGCCGAGCAGACCAACTTGCTGGCGCTCAACGCCGCCATCGAAGCAGCCCGAGCCGGTGAGGCCGGGCGCGGCTTTGCGGTGGTTGCCGACGAAGTCCGCAACCTGGCCCAGCGCACCCAGGAGTCGGTCGAAGAAACCCGCCAGGTCATCGAGGCATTGCAGGACGGTACCCGCGAAGTGGTGGGCGCAATGGACAACAGCCATCGTCAGGCCCAAAGCGGCGTGCAGCAGGTGGGCCAGGCCGTGACCGCCTTGCAGCGCATTGGCCAGGCGGTGACGGTCATCACCGACATGAACCTGCAGATCGCCTCGGCAGCCGAGGAACAAAGCGCGGTGGCCGAGGAAATCAACAGCAACGTGGCGACCATTCGCGATGTCACCGAGTCGCTGTCCGGCCAGGCCAACGAATCGGCGAGGGTCAGTCAGTCGCTCAATGCCTTGGCCAACCAGCAGCAGGCATTGATGGACCAGTTCCGCGTCTGAGTCTGCCGCCTGCGCCGCGTCGTCTACACTTGCCCCATCCCCGAGGGGCTGTAGACGACGAGGTTAGGCATGAAACGAGGTTCATCGCTGCTGTTCGGGGTGCTGTTCGCCCTGGGTGTGGCCACTGCCGACGGCGCTGGCGCTGCCGATCAGAAATCGCCCATTCGCTTTGGCGCCCTTACCTGGGAAAGCGGTGCCTTCACCACCGAACTCCTGCGCGTGATCGTCGAGCGTGGCTACGGCTACGCCACCGAAACATTGCCTGGGAGCACGGTCAGCCTGGAAGTCGCCCTGGCCCGTAACGACCTGCAGGTAATCGCCGAAGAGTGGGCGGGCCGCAGCCCTGCCTGGGTCAAGGCCGAGCAGGCAGGCCAGGTGTTTGCACTGGGCGACACGGTCAAGCATGCCGAAGAAGGCTGGTGGGTACCGGCGTATGTCATCGAGGGCGACGCGTCGCGTAACCTCAAGCCCTTGGCACCTGAGTTGCGCAGCGTCGAGGACCTAAAGCGCTACGCCCCGGTGTTCCGCGACCCCGAATCACCCGACAAAGGCCGTTTCCTGAACAGCCCCAGTGGCTGGACGTCCGAAACCGTGAACAGCCAGAAGCTCAAGGCCTATGGCCTCGACGAACTGTACACGAACTTGCGCACAGGGTCGGGGGCCGCGATGGATGCCGAGATCGGGTCGTCCATTCGCCGGGGCCAACCCGTGCTTTTCTACTACTGGAACCCTACGCCGCTCATGGGCCGCTACAAGCTCGTGCGGCTACAGGAACCTGCATTCGATGCCCAGGCCTGGGCGACGTTGACCGACCCTGCCAACCCAGCTCCAACAGGCAGCAGTTCGCTGCCAGCCAAACTTTCGGTTGGCGTGTCCAAAGCCTTTCGTGAGCAATACCCGGACTTGGTCCAGGTGTTCGAGCGGGTGGACCTGCCTATCGACCCGCTCAACCAGGCACTGGCGCAAATGAGCGAAAAACGGACCCCTCCCCGTGACGCCGCCTTGGCGTTCATGCGCCAGCACCCGCAAGTGTGGAAGGCTTGGCTTCCCGAGCACGTGGCCACCAAGGTCGAGGGCGGTCTGTGAGCAATGGTTTTCCCCAGGCTTTGCAGTTTTCCTTCGCCGACCAGGTCAACCGCATGGTCGACTGGTTGGTACTCCACTACGGGGATCACTTGCGCAGCGTCTCCGACCAGTTGCTGCAAGTGCTCGTCGGCCTGGAAAACCTGCTGCGGCTCATGCCGTGGTGGCTACTGCTGGCGGGGGTCGGTGCGCTGGCCTGGCATGCGTGCCGAAGCCTGCTGCGAAGTTGTGTTCTGGTAGGGCTGCTGGCACTCATCGGCATGCTGGGGTTGTGGGACAAACTGCTGCAAACCCTGGCGTTGGTGCTGGTCAGTACCGGGCTGTGCGTGCTGGTGGGCATACCGTTGGGCGTCGTGCTGGCAGCTCGGCCGTTGGCAAGACGCCTGGTAATGCCGGTGCTCGACGTGATGCAGACCCTACCCGCCTTCGTCTACCTGATTCCCGTGTTGATGCTCTTCGGCCTGGGCAAGGTGCCTGCGGTTTTCGCGACCTTGATCTATGCCCTGCCCCCTTTGGTGCGGCTCACCGAGCTTGGGTTGAGCCAGATAGACCCATCGTTGCTCAAGGCTGCCCAAGGCCTCGGCGCGACCCGCGCTCAGCGACTCAGGCGCATCGCCCTGCCCCTGGCGCTGCCCAGCATCATGGCCGGGCTCAATCAGTCGGTGATGATGGCCCTGTCGATGGTCGTGGTCGCGTCGATGATTGGGGCGCGAGGGCTGGGTGAAGATGTACTGGCAGGCATCCAGACGCTGAACGTCGGCCAGGGCGTCGAGGCAGGGCTGGCCATCGTGGCACTGGCCATGGTCATCGACCGGATCAGCCAGGCATATGGGCGTGGACGGCGTTGAAAGGCGTTAGCCAGGCCGGTGGGACGGGCATGGCCAAGCGGGTGTCCGGCCGGTAGTCTGTGCAACGTACCCGGCCACGGATCTGTCTCCATGCTGCATGTGCTGTTGACCACCCTGCTTCCGATCATCCTGTTGATCGCCCTGGGCACGCTGCTGCGGGTGCGTGGCTTCGTCGCGCAGAGCTTCTGGCCAGGTGCCGAGCGCCTGAGCTACTACGTGCTGCTGCCCTCGTTGTTCCTCCATGGCCTGGCCACTGCCAACCTGGACGGGGTGCCGGTGCTGGGCATGGTCGCGGTGCTGATGCTCTCGACCCTGTCCGGGGCATTGCTGCTGGTGCTGTATCAAGGCGTTCGCCAGCACGACGGCGCCGACTTCACCTCGCTGTTTCAGGGTGGCATCCGGTTCAACAACTACATCGGCGCGACCCTGGCCGCGGGCATCTATGGCAGTGCGGGTATCGCCTTGGCAGCAGTGGCCAATGCAGCCATCGTGCCACTGGTCAATCTGCTCTGCGTGCTGGTCTTCGCGCGCTTCAGCGCCCGGCACAGCTCGCCGCTAACGGTACTGCGGGCAATCCTCGCCAACCCACTGATTCTAGGGTGCGCGGGGGGCATGCTGTTGCGGGTGACGGGGCTGGGCCTGCCAGTTGGCATCGAACCTACCCTCGGCGCGCTGGGCCATGCCGCGTTGCCGCTGGGCTTGCTGTGCGTTGGTGCGGCACTGGGTGGTGCACGTATCGGTGATCAGGCCCAGCCATTGATAGCCGCTTCTGTGTTCAAGTTCCTGGTGATGCCAGTTACGACATGGGGGCTCTGCCGCCTGCTCGGTCTCAATGGCCAGGCCGCTGTAGTGGCGGTGATTTTCCAGGCGCTGCCAACGGCATCGTCTTCCTACGTCATGGCCAGGCAAATGGGCGGCAACGCGCCCCTCATGGCGACCATCATCGCGGTACAGACGGTGATGGCGGCGGCCACGCTTCCTCTGGTCCTTTCATTGCTACTGGGCTAACCGCCGCGCAAACCCAGCATGGCCCACGTCATGCTGGGTACACGTCGGGTCCAGGCCCACCAGGCGCTTACCACCAACGTTTGGCCTGGACATCGCCGCACTTTTTGCCCGGGCTGCGGTCTACTCTCCCTTACGACCGACAATGATTGCAGGCGTTTTCAATGCGTTGCACAGCTCGGGTCAAAACCATCGGGCTTGTGTAGGATAGGCAGCGCCTACTCGCCGCTGCCAGCCTCAGGGAGAACCATATGCGCGTCCTGTCATCTGTCGCTGCCTTCACGCTTGGGCTGATCGTTTCGTCCCAGGCGCTGGCTGTCACGGGCGAAGAAGCACAGCTGATCGCGTCGATCAACGCATACCGCAGCCAGGCGCAGCCCTGCGGCGAGCAAGCTTCGCTGGAACTACCGCCGCTTAACAGCGACACTCGCCTGGCGCTGTCTCCTGAAGGCACCCGTGACCTTCAGCAGGCCATGACCCGCGCCGGTTACCCGATGGTCAATGTGCAGGCGATCAGCCTCTCTGGTCCCCGTGATGCACGCGCAGCCATGCACGCCATCGAAGAAAGCTTCTGCCAAGTGGTGCTCGACCCTCAGTTCGTCGACATCGGCGTCAGCCAGGAAGGGCGGGACTGGCGCATTGTGCTGGCTCGCCCCCTGCTCTCTGGCCGCTTGGGCGACTGGCAAGCGGAAGGGCAAAAGATGCTCCAGGAAATCAACGCCGCGCGTCAGCAACCCCGCCAGTGCGGCGGCCAGCCCTACGCCGCCGCCCCTGCACTTGGCTGGAACACGATGCTGGCCGGGGTGGCGGCCAGCCACACACGGGCCATGGCCAACCAGAATTTCTTCGATCACATCGACAAAGAGGGCCGCACCCCAGGCGACCGGGCTGAGCTTGCCGGTTATCTGTACCAGCAGATTGGCGAGAACATCGCCGCCGGGCGCGACACGCCGCACAAGGTGGTTCAAGGCTGGCTGGACAGCCCAGGCCACTGCGCAATCCTGATGAGCGCCGACTTCCGGGAGCTCGGCGCAGCCTATGCCGTAGACCCGAAGAGCGATGCCGGCATCTACTGGACGGCCCTGTTCGGCTCGCCGCAGTAGCGCCAGCTTTCACCAGCGACAGCCAACACCCGCAGTCTTGGCCCCGGGCTTCTTGCAGGCCGGATCAGAAACCCAGCGTGGCGGACAGCAGGTAGGTGCGTGGTGTCGACAAGGTCAGCCCCGGCTCGGCGTCATCCGGTGCGCCTGCTGAGCTCCAGTAACGATCATCGAGTACGTTTTCGACGCTGGCGCGTAGGGTCACCTGCGTGTCGTCCAGCTTGAACGCATACCGTGCCCCCACGTCATAGCGCTCCCAGCCGTCGATTTTCTTGCTGTTGTTCTGGTCCAGGTACTGGGAGCTCGAGTGCGTGCCACGTGCCGTCAGGGTCAGCCCCTGCACACCCGGCACATCCCATTCGGCACCCAGGTTGACGTTGTACGCGGGCGTTGCAGGCGCACGGTTGCCATCGTAGGCACCTCCGACGGTATCGGTCAGCTCGCTGTCGATATACATCACCCCGCCCAGCACACGCACCCCTGTGGTGGGTTCACCGAACACGTTCAGCTCCACACCGCGGTTGTTGCGCTTGCCATTGGGGCCGAAGACCCGGGAGCCGGGGTTGGTTTCATAGGCAGGCTGACGGATTCTGAAGGCGCTGGCCGTAAACGCCACTTTGCCCAGGTCATACTTGGCACCCACTTCCACCTGGCGGCTGGTGAAAGGTGGGAATATCTGATCCTCGTTGATCGACGTGGACGGTGCGATCTTGCCTTGGCTCAAGCCCTCCATGTAGTTGGCATACACCGACAGCTCGTCCGTGACCTTGTACAGCACGCCACCGGAGGGCGAGACCTTCTTCTCGTCATACGCCGTATCGCCTTTGACCCCATCACTCCAATCGTCCACCTGCACCCGCTGCCAGCGCAGCCCTAGGGTCAACAGCAATCGGTCATCGAAAAAGCCGAGGGTGTCGGACAACGCCAACCCGGAGAACCGGTTCTCGGTGTAATCCTTCGAATCGAGCCGCGTTGGGGTACCTGGCGTCGGCGTAGCCGTAGGATGGTAGAGGTTGCCGGGTGAGGAAGCGTAACGAGCCCCCCCATTGGTGAAGTCCATGTAGTAATACGTTGCAGCCAGGTTGACCTCGTGGCTGACCGTCCCAGTGTGTAACCAGGTTCTCAAGCCTGCCAAGGCGGTGCGCACCGATTCATCCCTGCTGAAATCGCGGGGCTGGATGGTGAAGTCGCCAGCATTGTTAACCAGAGAAACGTTATGGCGCAGGAAATCGTGCCGGCTCTCCCTGGCACCCACTGCGCCATAGGCCAGCACAGAATCGCTGAGATCATATTCGGCGTGCACTGCCCCGAAGGTATCGTTGGTGCGCGCCTTGCTCCACGCCTGGGCGTAGTTGCGGTGCACACCGCCAGCACGCGGTACCTGGGCGCGGGGCCCAACCAGCACACGTTCCTGGGGGGCATCTGTATCACGCTCGGTATGCCCGAGGTCGGCCGAAAGCCGCAGGCGTTCGCCGCGAAAATCCAGCCCCAGCACGGCCATTTCGCGGTCCACTTGCTGGTGGTCCCACTCGGTATCGCCGGACTGTTTCACCGCATTCAGACGCATGCCGAACTGCTGCTGGTCGCCGAACCTTCGCCCTACGTCAACGGCCCCGCCTACCTGGCCCGCCGAGGCGTAGCTGCCGGTGAACTCGGTGATCGGCGTGTCACCGGCGCGTTTGGGTTGGATGTTGATGCCGCCGCCGACGCTGCCCCGTGGTGCGATGCCGTTGATCAGTTGGCTAGGGCCCTTGATGATGTCGACCCGTTCGGCCATCTCCATATCGATCGAGTAGGTAGGCAGCAAGCCATAGAGGCCGTTGTAGGACACATCACTGTTATACAAGCTGAAACCGCGAATGGTGAACTGCTCGAAACGCCCACCGGCCGGGTTGGTGGCACGAACCGAAGGGTCACTGGCGACCAGTTCGCTCAGGGTGCGCGCCTGTTGGTTCTTCACCAGATCGCTGGTGTAGCTGGTGATGCTGAACGGCGTTTCCATGAAATCGCGCGCACCCAGCAAGCCTTGTGCGCCCTGGCGAGCGACCTGACCGCCTGCATAAGGGAGCGCCTCGTCGGTGGTCGGTGGGCCGCCGACGATGCTGGTAGGGGCTATTTCCAGCGCGCCCCCTTGCTGCGGCGACGGCACGAGCGTAAAGGCATCGTGGCCCACAGATACCCATTGCAGACCGCTGCCGCGTAGTAATTGCCTGAAGCCTTCATCGACGCTGTACTGGCCGGCCAGCCCTTCACTACGCAGGCCCTTGACCAGCGCCGGGTCCAGCGACAAGCTGACCCCTGCTTGATCGGCGAAGCGGGTCAAGGCCGCCCCCAGGCTCGCCGCTGGCACTTGGTACGTGCGCCGGGCTGGCTCGTCGGCCCAGGCGGGGGTGCCCAGTAGCAGGCTCATGGCGAACAATGGGCGAGCTGCGCGCACCCATGGGCGCAGGTGAATGGACTTTACTGCAGGCATCGATGAGGCTCCCCTTTATGGTGTTCTACGGGTAATGACAGGCGAGCACGAAAAAGGGGACAGCATCGCGTTGATATCACGTGCAATGCGCCGCAACGCAGCGCTCGGGTTCGAGCCTCAGGCAGTCGTTGCTCGCGGCACCAGCGTGATCCAATAGCGGGTACGGGCCACCACCTGCACCGGCAGGCTCGCGGCGAGCAGCGCCAATACCCGGTCGGTGTCATCCAGGCGGAAGGTGCCGGTCACCCTGAGCCTGTCCAACGCCGGATCCCAGCGCAGCACGCCTGGGCGATAGCGGCTCAACTCCACCAGCAGGTCGCCTAGACGTTGATCGTCCAGGCGCAACACGCCATCTCGCCACCCCAGTCGCCAAGCGTGAAGAGGACCGACATTTCGCAGACCTGACGCCAGAACGGCAGCTTGCTGGCCGGCGGTGAGGCGCAGGCGATCACCCTTCAGCGGCTGAACGTCTGCCCGGCCCTGGACAACTGCAACCTGACACCCTGGTTCGACCAGGCGGATGCACACCTGCCCCGGGCCAAGGGTTGCACCACCCACTGTCACCTGACCTGAAGGCACCTGGATGGTCAGGGGTTGAAGGCCAGGCGTGTCGACTGAAACTTCGCCGCGTCGCAACCACAGTCTATGATTGGCAGCGTCCACGTCGACAGCGCTGTCGGTGTTCAACTGCACCTTAGTGCCATCCCCCAGCGTCATGAGCCGCCGTTCACCCACACCCGTACGCAGATCAGCAGCCCAGGCCTCAAGGGGCAATTCGCGGCTCAACCACCAAGCCGTAGGCACCAGCGCTGCCAAACCGAGCATTTGAACAAGCGCGGCACGTCGGCCGTGATCGGGACGGTCAAGGGTGGCCATGGCCAAACTGGCAGGCAACCCGGTAAAGCGCTCACGCAAGCGCAGCGCCTGCTGCCAGGCAGCCTCATGCACAGCGCTTTGCCCCCGCCACTGCTCAAGCCCGGTCAAGTCCGCCTCGCGGGTATCGCCTGAATCGATGAGCGCCAGCCACTGGGCGGCCTCGCGCAACGCCTCGCGTTGGTGCACAGGTGGGCTCACTGAAGTTCGGCCAACAGGCAGTGCTCGTAGGCCTGCGCCATGTAGCGCTTGACCGAACGCTCACAAACACCAAGCCGGCTGGCGATTTCGGCGTAGCTCAGCCCTTCGAGCTGGCTTAGCAGAAAAGCCTTGCGCACGACCGGCTTCAAACCGTCCAGCAATTGATCGAGCGCTTGCAGCGTTTCAAGCAACAACCAGCGCTGTTCGGGCGAAGGCGCGTGCTGTTCAGGCAGGTGCACCAGGGCCTCAAGGTAGGCTTTCTCGAGGCTGCGGCGTTGGTGAAGGTTGCTTAGAAGTCGCTTGCCGACCGTCAGCAGGTAGGCGCGTGGCTCGCGGATGTCGGTCAACGGCTGGGCGCTGGCCATCACGCGAAGGAAGGTATCCTGACTTAGGTCGGCCGCATCCCAGGCATTGCCCATGCGCCGTCGTAGCCAGCCTTCGAGCCAGCCGCGGTGCTCCCGGTAAAGGTCAGGGAAGCTTTGCGTGGGCGGCGGCGCGGCTTCGAACATGGACAAGTCCCTGCGATGGTGTAAATAGGATTAATTCTAATTTACATCTCATCGCAGGGCCAAGCCCTTTATCACGGCTTACGCAATGGCCGCATCTACCAGCACCTGGGCTTCCTGAACCAATCGTTGCAAGTGGGCTTCGTCGACAAAACTTTCCGCGTAGATCTTGTAGATGTCCTCGGTGCCAGACGGGCGGGCCGCGAACCAGCCATTGGCGGTGATGACCTTAAGACCACCGATCGCCTGCCCATTACCCGGCGCGTGGCTCAGGATCTGCAGGATCGGCTCTCCAGCAAGCTCGGTAGAGGTCACCTGCTCAGGCGCAAGCTTGCTCAACAACCCTTTCTGGCGGGCATCAGCCTTGGCCTCGACGCGGGTAGCGAACGGCTTGCCCAGCGCCTGGGTCAGCTCGGCGTACGCCTGGCTCGGGTTACGTCCCGTCCGAGCGGTCATCTCCGCAGCCAGCAAGGCCGGGATGAGGCCATCCTTGTCGGTTGCCCATACCGAGCCGTCGCGGCGCAGGAACGAGGCGCCCGCACTTTCTTCGCCACCAAAGCCCAGCGAGCCGTCGAACAGGCCTTGGGCGAAGAACTTGAAGCCCACGGGTACTTCGTACAGCTCGCGGCCCAACTGTTTGGTCACCCGATCGATCAGGCCGCTGGACACGACCGTCTTGCCGACGGCCGCGTCAGTGCGCCACTGTGGACGGTTGCGGTACAGGTAGTCGATGGCAACGGCCAGGTAATTGTTAGGTTGCAGCAAGCCGTCGGGCGTGACGATGCCATGGCGATCATGGTCCGGGTCGCAGGCAAAGGCCACGTCGAAGCGCTCGCGCAGGCCGATCAAGCCCTGCATGGCGTAGGGTGACGAAGGGTCCATGCGAATCTGGCCATCCCAGTCGACGCTCATGAAGCGGAACGTCGGGTCGACCTCGGTGTTCACCACTTCCAGGTCCAGTTGATAGTGCTGGGCAATGGCCGACCAGTAGCGCACCCCTGCCCCACCCAGCGGGTCCACGCCCAAGCGCAGCTTGGCTGCACGGATGACCTCGAAGTCGATGACGTTTTCCAGGTCTGCCACATAGTGGCTGATGTAGTCGTGACGATGGGTGGTAGGGGCCTGCAGGGCCTGGGCGTGGTCGATGCGCTTGACCCCCGCCAGCCCGGCTGCCAGCAATTCGTTGGCCTTGGCTTCGATCCACTTGGTGACGTCGCTGTCGGCCGGGCCGCCGTTGGGCGGGTTGTACTTGAAGCCACCACTTTGCGGCGGGTTGTGCGAGGGCGTGATCACCACGCCGTCGGCCAGGCCGTCCTGGCGCCCACGGTTGTAGCAGAGGATGGCGTGGGACACCGCCGGCGTCGGGGTGTATTCGTCGTCCTTGGACAACATCACCTGTACACCGTTGGCAGCCAGCACTTCCAATGCACTCGCCGCGGCAGGCGCCGACAGCGCATGGGTATCAGCACCGACGAACAGCGGGCCATCGATGCCCTTTTCCTGGCGGTACAGGCAGATGGCCTGGGTGATGGCCAGCACATGGTGTTCGTTGAAGCTCAACTCGAGCGAAGTACCCCGGTGCCCCGATGTGCCGAAGGCGACACGCTGGCTCGCCACGCCAGCATCCGGCCGGCCGGTGTAGTAGGCCGTGAGTAGGCGGGGAATATCGACCAGCACGCTGGCTGGAGCCGGCTTGCCTGCCAAAGGACTGAGCGTCATGCATTAACCTCGAGTTCAGCGAAATGTGGGGGTTAGAGCGTGCAGTGTACTGAGAGTTGCAAGTGCGCGCGATGCAGTGCACGAAAGAAACCGTGGGTATCGCTCAAGGGCAATTCGATGCCTACCGCTGTCGCTGCCCAGGGAGCGTATCGAGGCCCTGCCCATGCGGATCTTGGCACACGCCGAGCGGTCAAAAACCTTGTCAAGCACACCCCTGCTGTGAGGCACCATGGCTTTCTATCGTCTAACACGCACCCATCCTAGATTGAGCCTGGCCATAGGCGTAGGGTTGCTGGGCGCCTGGCTGGTCCCTGTCACTGACCCTGTGCAACGCCTGCTGGCGGGTTGGAACATTGGCGTTTGGTTGTACCTGATGCTGGTACTCTGGCTCAGCTGCACCGCAAGCCCTGCAAAGGTTCGCAGGGTGGCCCACAGCGAAGACGAAAACGCAGGCCTGGTGCTGCTTACCGTCTGCATCGCGGCAATCGCCAGCCTGGTTGCCGTGACACTGCAGCTGGTGTCCAGCCGCGGGCTGCATGGCAGCGCATTGACGGCTCACTACTTGTACACCGGGTTCACCGTCGCAGGCTCCTGGCTGCTGATCGGCTGCATCTTCAGCCTGCACTATGCGCGGCTGTTCTATGCAGAGACGGCCACGGCGCCGCCTTTACGCTACGCCGATGGAGAAACCCAGCCGGACTACTGGGACTTTCACTACGTGTCGTTCACCATCAGCGTGGCCGTTCAGACATCCGACGTGGGTGTAGCCGGTAGAGCGATGCGGCGGGTGGTACTGGCCCACTCGCTCGTGGGGTTCGTGTTCAACACCGCCATCCTCGGTTTCACCATCAATATTGCGGCTGGATTGCTTGGGTGACCGTCCGCCGGTCGGATTTCACGAATTCAAGCCGTACTCGGCCTTATAGGTTCCAAGAGCCCGTCGCGCGTACCCACGCCGGGCCTGGATCAGGGCGCTCGGTGCGCTCGCCAGGGGGGGCAAAATGTGAAGATGCGCCTTGACCTGCTTCTGAAAGTCCTCTGCGCTGTATTGCAGATCATGCCCTGCAACATTTGTCACATTTGCAAGTGAGAATGCCGTCAACCAGGTGCTATGGTTACTTTCCCGGCAGCCACAGTACGCGGCCGCCCTTCACCAGCTTTCAGTCACGTACAAGGAGGCTCGGATGAACAAGATGACCTTCCCCAACGCCTGCCAGGTCATGCGCTGGCACTTCCATCCTCTGGGCTTCGAAGCCAACATGGATGCGCCGCGCAGCATGGTAGCGCGGCTGTTCGACAGAAGCACGGGCGAAACCTTGCTGGCCATAGCGGGCATCCCCTGCATGGCCATCATGGCTGCCAGCGATGTCGAGCGCATCATCGAAGCGGTCGAAGCCGAACTCGAAGCCTTCCAGCCCGCGCCCCTGCTGCGCAACGCCAGTTAACCCATGGCCGGGCCAGGGCTCGACTCCAGCAACTGCTCGGCCGGCACGGGTCGGCCGAGCAGGTAGCCCTGAAGCGCATCGCAGCCCAGCCGCGTCAGGAAGGCTTGCTGACCGGAGGTCTCGACCCCTTCTGCAACGATTCGCAGCCCCAGTGCGCGGCCCAATGCTACGATGGCCGACACGATGGCCGCATCCTCACCCTCATCCTCCAGCTCGCGTACAAAGCCTCGATCGATTTTCAGCTCGTTGGCCGGCAAGCGCTTGAGGTACATCAGGCTGGAATAACCTGTACCAAAGTCGTCAATTGACAGGTCTACGCCCATGTCCGAAAGCTGCTGAAGGACAGTCAGGCTCACCTCCACGTCCGACATCGCCGTGGTTTCGGTGATCTCCAATGTCAGGCAGTTGGCGGGCACTGCATGGCGTTCCAGAGCGCGCGCCACGCTATCGAGCAGCCCCGCGTGGCAAAACTGGATGGCCGACAGGTTGACCGCGATCCGCCAACCCTCGATACCTTCATCCAGCCACAGGCGCATCTGGCGACATGCTTCGTCCAATACCCAGTCACCGATGGAAATGATCAGGCCGGTCTTTTCCGCAAGGCTGATGAAACGGTCAGGGCCCAAGAGCCCGTGCTGCGGATGCTCCCAACGCAGCAGCGCCTCGGCGCCGATCGGTTGACACTGTTTGGCGTCGAACTTGGGTTGGTAATGCAGACGAAATTGCCCCGCCGCCACTGCCAGGCGCAAATCCTGCACCAACTGCAACTGCTGCCGGGCATTGCTGTTCATCGAGGCGTCGAAAAAGCTGTAGCCATTCTTGCCTACCCGCTTGGCGTGATACATGGCAGCGTCGGCGTTGCGCAGCAGTTCGTGCTGGTCCTGACCGTTGCCGGGGTACAGGACGATACCCAGGCTGGCCGAAAGCTGCAGGTCATGCTCAGCCACCTTGAAAGGCCGTGAGACCAGGTTCACCTGCTTGATGGCAACGTTCATGGCATCGCTCGGGTCCTGCAACTCGACCAGCAGCACAAACTCATCCCCGCCGATGCGCGCCAGTGTGTCCTGGCTGTGCAGGTGCCCGCGCAATCGCGTCGCCACAGCTTTGAGCAGCAGGTCTCCGGCATGATGGCCAAAGGCATCGTTGACCGGCTTGAACCCGTCCAGATCAATGAACATCAGCGCAAAGCAACCGCCCTGCTCTGCTACCTTGGCGATGGCCAGTTCGATGCGGTCAGCCAGCAGGCTGCGATTGGGCAGGCCTGTAAGCGTGTCGTGCAATGCCAGCTGAGTCAGCTCCTGGTTGGCCAGGGTCAGCGACCTGGCCAGCGCCGCCGTGCGGGCCTCGAGGCGCGCGTCCAGCACGGAGGTCAGCAAAGCCACCAGCAGCACCGCAAAGGTCGTGATCAGGACAAGCGATACCAGGCCATCCCCCTCAAGGCCATCGGGCAGCGCACCGCAGAAACTGCCCTTGGGAAACCCAGCGGCCGCCATACCGGTGTAGTGCATGCCGACGATGGCGATCCCCATGAGCACCGCTGCCAGCCCACGGATTTGACGCACGTAGGGGGTCTGTCTGCGCAGCCGGAACGCGATCCACAACGCCGCCGCCGAAGCGCCCACCGCGATCAGCAGCGAAGCCAGAAACAGGCTCGGGTCGTAGTCGATGCCGGGTGTCATGCGCAGCGCTGCCATGCCGGTGTAATGCATGCTGGCGATACCGGCTCCCATGATGAGCGCGCCGAGGGCAAGCTGCAGGGCGGGCAAGCTGGGCTGGCTGACCAGCCAGAGGGCGAAGCCCGAGGACAGCACCGCGATCAGCAGCGAGCATGCGGTCAACGTCAGGTCATAGCCCAGCTCGATTGGCAGCTGCAAGGCGAGCATGCCGACAAAATGCATCGACCAGATGCCGGTTCCCATGGCCAGCGCCCCGCCGATCATCCACAGCGAGGCGGCATACCCCCTGGCGGTGGCAATACGTCCAGCAAGGTCCAGGGCCGTGTAGGACGCCAGGATGGCCACGCACAAGGAAATCAACACCAGCGAAGAGGAGTAGCTAGCGGTCAGCATTTTGCGAAGTACCAAGGAGCCGGCAGAGGTAGGCACGAAAGGCCGACCATTGTACTCAAGCTTTGGTAAAACGCACGGTGTTTCGGCATATCAAATGGCCATGTCGACGGTAGGTCTGTACGTCGACATGGGTCAAAGGTTACGCATCAATCCTGGTCGGCGAACGCCCCTCGTGCATCCCAGCCACCGCCCAGCGCTGCCACCAATTGGACACTGGCAACCAAGCGGCCCTGCAACAGGTTGAGCACACTGCGCTCGTTGCTCAGCGCGGTGGCCTGAACATTGACCACATCCAGATAACCGATCAAGCCGGCCTTGTATTGATTTTCCGTAAGCCGCAGCGATTCGCGGGCGGCCTCCAGGGCCTCCTGGCGCACCACGGCTTCGTCCCCGTACACCTTCAGTTGCACCAGCAGGTTCTCCACCTCCTTGAAACCATCCAGCACGGTCTGGCGGTACTGGGCGACCGTCTGATCATATACGGCTACGGTACGGTCCACCTCGGCGTTGCGCCTGCCTGCATCGAACAGGGTGAGCGCAAGCTGTGGTCCGACCGACCAGTAACGGTTGGGCAACTCGATCCAGTTGTTGAAGCTGCTGCTCGAGTAACCGCCGTTAAGGCTCAGGCTAAGATCCGGAAAATAGGCCGCGCGCGATACGCCGATATTGGCGTTGGCAGCCATCACATTGCGCTCGGCAGCGGCGATGTCGGGCCGCCGCTCGAGCAGTTGCGATGGCAGCGCCACCGGAATTTGCGGCAATGCAGGAATCGCCTGGCTGTCGGCCAGGGCAAATTGCGCAGGCGTCTTGCCCAGCAGCACGGCAATAGCGTTCTCGAACTGGGCGCGCTGCCAGATCAGGTCGATCAGGTCAGCCTCGGTGCTCTTGAGCTGGGTGCGCGCCTGGGCCACCGCGTCGGGGCCGGCGATACCTGCGCGGTATTGGTTCTGATTCATCCGCAGCGAGCGCTCGTAGGCGGCCACCGTGGCTTGCAGCAGGCGCTTCTGCTCGTCGATGACGCGCAGTTGCAGGTAGTTCTGCACCAGCTCCGACTGCTGGCTCAAGCGCATGGCGGCAAGGTCGGCCAGGCTGGCCTGAGCACTGGCCTGGTTGGCATTGAGCGTCTCGCGCAACTTACCCCACAAGTCGATTTCCCAGCTGACTCCCAACTGGGCGTTGTAAGTGTCCCGAATGCCGCTGCTGTTATTGGACAGGCTTGAGCTGGAACTGCCAGTGCCCTGGGCCGAGCGGTTCTTGGCCACGCTCAGGTCGAGACTTGGAAACAGTCCGGCGCGGCTGCTGCGCACCAGCGCCTGGGCCTGGCGATACTGCGCCTCGGCTTGCGCCACACTCTGGTTGTTGCGATTGAGCTCATCGACCAGTGCGTTGAGTTGCGCGTCGCCATAGATCTCCCACCAGGCACCACGGGCGATGGCGTCAGAAGGCGTTGCCTGCGTCCAGCCTTCGGCATGCTTGAATTGCGCCGTGCCGGTCATTTCCGGACGGTGGTAGTCCGGGGCCAATGTACAGGCGCTGAGCAAGGCGGCCCCCAAGGCTGCCCCCAGCAAACGCGAGCCGCGAACACGGCTGAGCACTTGCAGGGCACGATGAAGCGGAGTCTGGGCAAAAGTCATAGCGGGTTTTCCAAGGCCGCGTCGGTGCGCACACCGCGCCAACGGTTGTAGCGGTGACGCAAGCGGTCCAGATACAGATAGACCACAGGCGTCGTGTAGAGGGTCAGGACCTGGCTGAAGACCAGGCCGCCGATGATGGTCAGCCCCAGCGGCTGACGCATCTCCGCCCCTTCTGCCTGGCTCAGCAGCAGAGGCAAGGCGCCGAGAATGGCCGCCAGCGTCGTCATCAGGATTGGGCGCAGGCGCAGCAGGCATGCGCGGCGAATGGATTCCTCAGGCGACAGCCCCTGGTGACGTTCAAGTTGCAGGGCCAGGTCGATCATTAAGATGGCATTTTTCTTTACCACCCCGATCAACAGGAACAGCCCCAGCAGGGAGATCAAGCTGAATTCGCCACCGGTCACATACAGCGCCAACAAGGCACCGACGCCGGCCGAGGGCAGCGTGGACAAGATGGTCAGGGGGTGGATGTAGCTCTCGTACAGAATCCCGAGTACCAGGTACACAAGCACCAGTGCGCCTAGAATCATGAAGGGCTGCCCCTGTGCGGTCTTGGTGAAGGCATCGGCGGTGCCGCCAAGCTTGGCGATCACCCCTTCCGGAAGGCCGAGCTTGGCCACGGCACGCTCGACTGCCGCCAGCGCCTGGTCGGTGCTGTAGCCTTCGGCGACGTCGAAGGCGATGTCCTCGGAGGCGAACTGGTCTTCGTGGCTGACCCGGTCGTTGGCCAGGCTGTTCTCATAGTGCGCGATGGTCGACAGCGGCACCCGTGCGCCCTCGGCGGTAATCACCTGCACCTGCTCCAGCGTACTGGGATCCCAGGCATACTTCGGGTTGATCTCCAGCACTACCTGATATTGGTTGAGGCTGTCATAGATGGTGGAGATCTGCCGCTGGCTGTAGGCATTGTTCAGCACGGTGGTGACCATCTGCATGTCGATGCCCAGGCGCTTGGCCTGGTCGCGGTCCACCACCAGCGTCACCTGCTGGGTGCCCGCCCCGTCGCGTGCGTCGATGGCGGTCAGCTCGGGCAAGGCGCGCATGGCCGCGACGACCTTGGGGAACCACTGGCGCAAGGCTGCCAGGTCGCCGCTCTGCAAGGTATACAGGTACTGCGAGGACGATTGATCACGCCCGCCACCGCCCAGTTGCAAGTCCTGATCGGCCATCAGGAACAGCCGCCCGCCAGGCACCTTGGGCATTTCCTTACGCAGGCGTTCGATCACCTTCTGGGCATCGAGCTTGCGTTCGCTGATGGGCTTGAGCCTGACCAGCACCATGGCGTTGTTGGTACCGCTGTTGCCGCCGATGAAGCCTGCAACACTCTGTACGGCAGGGTCTGCCAGCAAGGCGCGCCGGTAGGTTTCCATCTTGGGCTGCATGACGCTGAACGACAGGCCGTCATCACCGCGGATGAAACCCATGAGCTGGCCGGTATCCTGCTGGGGCATCAGTGTCTTGGGCACCACGACGTACAGCGCCACGTTGACCGCAATGGTCACCAGCAGGCTGATCAGGGTCAGGCGCCGATGCCGCAGCGCCCAGCCCAGGCTGCGGTCATAGCCGGCAACCATGCGCCGGTGCACGGCATCGCTCCACCGTTGCAGGCGAGTCTGTTCGGCCTGGTGCGCAGTCAGCCAACGGGCACACAGCATGGGGGTAAGGGTTAGCGACACCAGCAACGAAACCATGATGGCGGCCGCCAGGGTGATGGAAAATTCCTGGAACAAGCTGCGCACGATGCCGCCCATGAACAGGATCGACACGAACACGGCCACCAGTGACACGTTCATCGACAGGAGGGTGAAGCCGACCTCCTTGGCGCCCAGGAAGGCCGCCTTCATCGGTGGCTGCCCGTCCTCGATATGCCGGGAGATGTTCTCCAGCACGACAATGGCATCGTCCACCACAAGGCCGGTCGCCAGGATCAGCGCCATCAGCGACAAGTTGTTGAGCGAGAAGCCGCACAGGTACATGACCGCGAAGGTGCCAACCAGCGACACCGGCACCGCCAGGCTGGGAATCAGTGAAGCACGCAGGCTGCCGAGGAACAGGTAGACCACCAGGATTACCAGCACCACGGCGATCAGCAAGGTATGCTCCGCCTCCTTGAGTGTGGCCTTGATCACCGGCGAACGGTCCATGGCCACGTTCAGCTCGACGCTCGCCGGAAGTAGCGATTGCAGGGCAGGCAACTGCGACTTGATCTGCTCCACAGTGGCAATGATGTTGGCACCTGCCTGCCGGTTCACGACCAGCAATACCGCGCTCTGGTCATTGAAAAAGCCACTGTTGTAGCGGTTTTCGACGCCATCGGTGATGGTTGCCACATCCGATAGCCGAAGAACCGTGCCGTTCTCCTGGCGAATCACGAGCGGCCCGTAATCCTTGGCGCTTTCCAACTGGTCGTTGGCCCGCACCTGCCAATTGCGCTCGGCATCCTCGACAAAACCCATGGGCCGGCGCTGGTTGGCATTGGCCACCGCGGTACGCACCTCGTCCAGCGCCAGGCCGTACTGGTTCAGCAACTGTGGCTCGACCGAAATGCGCACGGCCGGCAGCGAACTGCCACCGATCTGCACCTCGCCCACGCCCGGCACCTGGGCCAGGCTTTGGGACAGGATGGTATCGGCCAAATCGTACAGCTGCCCTTTCTGCAGCACACTGGAGGTCAGCGACAGGACCATGACCGGCGCCTGGGACGGATTGATCTTCTTGTAGGTCGGCATGCTGCGCATGCCGCTGGGCAGCAGATTGCGGGTGGCATTGATTGCAGCCTGCACCTCGCGCGCAGCGCCGTCGATGTCTCGGCCAAGTTCAAAGCCAATGATGACCCGCGTTGAGCCCTGGTTGGAACTGCTGGTCAATGTGGTAACCCCGGCAATGCTGCCCAGCTTGCGCTCAAGCGGCGTTGCCACGGTCGAGGCCATGACTTCGGGGCTCGCACCCGGCAGGTTGGCCGACACCACGATCACCGGGAAATCCATCTGCGGCAGCGGCGAGACCGGCAACAGACCGAAGCTGACCGCGCCCAGCAGCATGATCGCCAGGCTCAACAGCATGGTTGCCACGGGCCTGCGGATGAATGGCGCAGACAGGTTCATCGGGCCGCCCCTACTGAAGCGCTGCGCGTATTCATACCGGTTCCTGCGCCAGGTCGCGCTTGCCGAAACGACGCCCCAGCCGGTCGAAGTACAGGTAGATGACCGGCGTGGTGAATAGCGTCAGCACCTGGCTCACGAGCAGCCCACCCACCATCACCAGGCCCAGGGGTTGGCGCAGTTCGGCGCCGGACCCGGTGGCCAACATCAACGGCACGGCTCCGAACAGGGCCGCCAGCGTGGTCATGAGGATTGGCCGGAACCGCAGCAGCGCGGCCTGGTAGATGGCATCGCGCGGGCTCATGCCCTGGTGACGTTCGGCTTCGAGCGCGAAGTCGATCATCATGATGGCGTTTTTCTTGACGATACCGATCAGCAGGATGATGCCGATGATGGCGATCATGCCCAGGTCGTTGCCACTGATCAACAGCGCCAGCAAGGCGCCCACGGCAGCCGAAGGCAGCGTCGAGAGGATGGTCACCGGGTGGATGTAGCTCTCATAGAGCACACCCAGCACGATGTACATGGTCACCACCGCCGCGAGAATCAGCAGCAAGGTGCTCGACAGAGATGCCTGGAACGCCTGCGCCGCGCCCTGGAACCGGGTCTGGATGCCCAACGGCATGCCGATGTCCTGCTGAACCTGCTCGATCACCTGCACGGCTTTGCCCAGCGAGGCGCCCTGCCCCAGGTTGAATGACAAGGTGACCGCCGGGAACTGACCGATGTGAGAAATGGCCAGCTGCGCCTGGCGCTGCTCGATGCGCGCCAGCGCCGACAGACGCACCTGCCCGCCATCACTGGCCTTGACGTGGATCGACTCCAGTGCCTGGGGACCGATCACGGCCGCGTCTCGCGACTGCAGCACCACCCGGTATTGGCTGGCCTGGGTGTAGATAGTCGAAATCTGCCTCTGGCCGAAGGCATCGTAGAGCGCGTTGGTGATCTGCGACACGCTGATGCCCAGCCGGCTGGCCATGTCCCGGTCGATCACCAGGTACACCTGCAAGCCATTCTCCTGCAGGTCACTGGCCACATCGGCAAGCTCGGGGCGCAGGTTCAGGGCCTGGACCAGTTTGCCACTCCACTGCCCCAGCAGTTCGGCATCGGGCGATGACAATGTGAACTGGTACTGCGTGCGGCTGACCCGGTCCTCGATACTCAAATCCTGCACCGGCTGCATGAACAGGCGGATGCCCACCAGCTTGTCGAGCTGGGGTTGCAAGCGCTTGATGACATCGCTTGCAGTGACATCGCGCTCCCCATGTGGCTTGAGGTTGATGAGCATACGGCCGCTGTTGAGGGTGGCGTTGTCGCCGTCCACGCCAATGTAGGACGAGAGGCTCTGCACGGCAGGGTCCTGCAGGATGACGCGGCTCAGGGCCTGCTGCCGGTCGCTCATGGCCGCGAACGAGGTGGACTGGGGTGCTTCGGAGATGCCCTGAATGACGCCCGTGTCCTGGACCGGGAAGAACCCCTTGGGCACCACCATGTACAGCAGCACCGTCAACGCCAGGCTTGCCACCGCCACCAGCAGGGTCAGGGGCTGGCGCTTGAGTACCCATTGCAGGGCGCTGGCGTAGTGTTTGATCAACCAGTCGATCCAGGCACCGCTGGCCCGGTAGAAACGGCCTTGTTCATCTGGGGTGGGTTCGCGCTTGAGCAGGCGGGCACACATCATCGGCGTCAGGGTCAGCGAGACCACCAGGGAAATCAGGATGGCCACCGCCAGGGTGATGGCGAACTCCCGGAACAGGCGCCCTACTACATCGGCCATGAACAACAGCGGGATCAGTACGGCGATCAGCGAGAAGGTCAGCGAAATCAAGGTAAAGCCAATCTGCCTGGCGCCTTTGAGCGCCGCCTGCAGCGGCGTTTCGCCTTCCTCGATATGCCGTGAAATGTTCTCCAGCATCACGATCGCATCGTCCACCACAAAACCGGTGGCGATGGTCAGCGCCATCAGGGTGAGGTTGTTGATGGAAAACCCTGCCAGGTACATGACGGCGAAGGTGCCGACCAATGACAGCGGCACGGCGATCGAAGGAATGATCGTAGCGCTGACCCGCCGCAGGAACAGGAAGGTGACCATTACCACCAGGGCGATGGCGATCAGCAGTTCATGCTGAACGTCGCGCACGGCGGCGCGGATGGTCTGGGTACGGTCGGTGAGCACGGACACGTCCAGGCCGGCGGGCAGGTTGTCGGTGATCGAGGGCAGCATGTCCTTGATGCGGTCCACCACCTCGATGACGTTGGCACCTGGCTGACGCTGAATATTCAGAAGCACGGCGTGATTCTGGTTGGCCCAGGCCGCCAGCCGTTCGTTTTCCGCGCCGTCGACGATCTGCGCCACATCCTTCAAACGCAGCGGGGCGCCGTTGTTGTAGGCCAGGATGAGGTTGGCGTATTCCTCGGGCGAGCGCAGTTGGTCATTAGCGTCGAGCATCGAGACGCGTGTAGGGCCATCGAAATTGCCCTTGGGCTGGTTGACGTTGGAGGCCCCGATCAGTGTGCGGACATCCTCCAGGTTGAGCCCGTTGGCCGCCAGTGCATCCACGTTGACCTTGATGCGCACAGCCTGGCGCTGGCCCCCTGCGATGCTGACCATGCCCACCCCGCTGGTCTGGGCCAGCTTCTGGGCCACGCGGGTGTCGACCAGATCGTTGAGCTTGGGCAGCGGCATGGTCTTGCTGGAGATGGCCAGCGTCAGCACTGGCGTATCGGCCGGGTTGACCTTGTTATAGACCGGGGGGGCCGGAAGGTCGCTGGGCAGCAGGTTGCTGGCGGCGTTGATCGCGGCCTGCACTTGCTGCTCGGCCACGTCCATGTTCATGTCCAGGTTGAAGCGCAGGGTCAGGACCGACGCGCCCCCTGAACTGGTCGAGGCCATCTGTTCAAGGCCGGGCATCTGGCCGAACTGACGTTCAAGTGGCGCGGTGACGGCACTGGTCATCACCTGGGGGCTTGCCCCGGGGTACAGGGTCATGACGCGAATCGTGGGGTAATCGACCTGCGGCAGCGCGGCGACAGGCAGCATGCGGTAGGCGATCAAACCGGCCAGCACCAAGGCCAGCATGGTCAAGGTCGTTGCGACTGGCCGCAGGATGAACAGGCGCGAGAGGTTCATGCGCCCGCCTTGCCTGCGGTGCTATCAGCCTGGCCCGGCGCATTGCTTTCCTGGCCCTGCAAATGCTGGCCTGGCGTGGTGGGCACCTGGGCGCTGTCATCGACCACTTCCACCTTGGTGCCTTCACGCAGGCGGTCGGTGCCTTCGAGCACCAGGCGATCACCGGCCGCCAGGCCGTCGAGGATCACGCTGTTTTCACCGTCGCTGGGGCCGACCTTCAGCTTGCGCACGTTGACGGTATTTTCGCCGTTGATCACATAGGCGAACGTCCCGTCGTTACCGAACTGAATGGCGGCGGCTGGCGCCAGCACCACCTGCTTGAGCGTATCGGCAAGCAGGCGCACGTTGACGAACTGGTTGGGGAACAGGGCCAGGTCCTTGTTCTCGAAACGGCCCTTGAACTTGAGGGTGCCAGTGGCAGTGTCGATCTGGTTGTCGATGCTGCCCAGCACGCCGGTGGCCTGCAGCTTGCTGTCGCTCCGATCCCACGCCTCCACAGGCAGGCTGGCGCCGGTGCGATAGCGTTCAAGAACGGTACCCAGTTCGGTTTCCGGCAGCGTGAACGCCACGTTGATCGGCTCGGTCTGGGTGATCACCACCAGCGCTGTGGTGTCGTTGGCGGCCACCAGGTTGCCCAGGTCGAGCTGGCGCAGGCCGACGCGGCCGCTGATCGGCGCGCGAATCTGGGTGAATTCAAGGTTCAGGCGCGCATCGTTGACCTGTGCCTGGTTGGTCTTGACCAGCCCCTGGAACTGGGCCACCTGTGCCTGAGCGGTGTCCAGGGTTTGCTTGGCGATACTGTCCTCGGCATACAGCCCTTTGTAGCGAGCGACGTCGACCTGGGCATTCTTCAGTTGCGCCTGGTTCTGGGCCAGGGTGCCCTCGGCCTGTTGCAGGGCGATGCGGTAGGCACGCGGGTCGATTTCGGCAAGCAAGTCACCGGCCTTTACCTGCTGCCCTTCCTTGAAGTGAATCTTGACCAGCTCACCGCCTACACGGCTGCGCACATTCACGGTATTGGTCGCGGTCACCGTGCCAAGCGCCTTGTAGTAAAGCGGGAAATCGCCCACCCGTGCAGGTTCCACCCTCACCGGGACCGGGTCAGTAGACCCGCCGAAACCGGGCCGCCCGCTTTTGCCGCCCGGCCCTCCAGCAGCCTGGTCGGTGGCTGGCGTGGCAGGCCATAGCCACCAGGCCAGCACTGCGACCAGCAACACGATCAGCAGCGTGACGAGCCAGCGACGGGGAGAACGGGATTTTGGCGCTTGCATGGGTTGAACGAACCTTGTTCGGATTGACGATTCAGGAGGGTGAACGATAAGCACTGTCGACGGCCAAGCAAAGCGCCTTTACCAGAGGTTTACCTTTGCCTGACGTTGCCAAGACCCTGAACTTTAAACGAAAACGGCCCGGAAAAGCGTTCCGGGCCGTTACAGGGTATAGCTTGGAGCGATGGGCAGGCGGAAGGTTCGATCCCTGCCCGGCGCCGTCACTTCAATGCGGCAAGGGCTGCCTCGTAGTCGGGCTCGTCGGCGATTTCAGCTACCAGCTCGCTGTGCAGCACCTTGTCGTGCTCGTCCAGTACCACGACGGCGCGGGCAGCCAGCCCAGCCAAGGGGCCGTCGGCGATGGCCACACCATACTGCTCAAGGAACTCACGGCCACGCATGGTGGACAGGTTCTTGACGTTTTCCAGGCCTTCGGCGCCGCAGAAGCGAGCCTGGGCAAATGGCAGGTCGGCGGAAACGCACAGTACGACAGTGTTGGCCAGGTCATTGGCCTGGGCATTGAACTTGCGCACGGACGTGGCGCAGGTAGGCGTATCGACACTTGGGAAGATGTTCAGCACCTTGCGCTTGCCAGCGAAGTCCTTGAGCGACTTGTCGGCCAGCCCCTCGCCTACCAGGGAAAACGCCGGCGCCTGGGCGCCAACCTGTGGCAGCGAGCCATTGACCTGGACGGGGTTGCCTTTGAGAGTCACTTGAGCCATGACGAAATCCTCGATCTTGGGTTGGGAAAAGGATCACGAGTTAACCATGACGGCCAGCATGTGCCTATGGGGCAAGGTGAATTTGTTGCCGGTGTGGCAACGGCCCGCCCTGGCGCACTTGCCGGGCACCGGGGCGGGCCTGCTGCTGCAGGCTTAGGCCAAGAGGCCGTAGACGACCGAAGTCAGGGCGACCAGGCCGATCACGGTGACGAACACGTTCGACAGCGCCCCGCTGTACTTGCGCATGGCAGGCACGCGGCGAATGGCATACATGGGCATCAGGAACAGCAACACTGCGATGATCGGGCCGCCGAGGGACTCGATCATGCCCAGGATGCTGGGGTTGAGCGTGGCAACGATCCAGCACACCACCAGCATCAGCGCCGCCACCACGCGGTCCAGGGCCTTGGCACCCGGGCGCGCGCCAGTCTTGCCGATGATGCCCTTGAGGCCTTCGCTGGCGCCGATGTAATGGCCTAGGAATGACTTGGCGATAGCGACGAAGGCGATCAAGGGCGCGGCAAAGGCGATGGTCGGGTTGCTGAAATGGTTGGCCAGGTACGACAGGATCGACAGGTTCTGCGCCTTGGCTTCGGCCAGTTGCGCGCTATCGAGGGTCAGCACGCAGCTGAAGACGAAAAACAGCACCATGGCCACCATTAGCAGGTGCGCACGTGCCAGGATCTGGCCGCTGCGCGCGTCTGCATGATCGCCATAGCGGCGTTTCTGGTCGACCGCGAAGGCCGAGATGATAGGGGAATGGTTAAACGAGAACACCATCACCGGGATGGCCAGCCATACCGTATGCAGGAAGGCCGAACCGCTGGGCACCGTGTGGGCGCTGTCAAGAATACCACCGGTCCAGTGCGGGATCAGGTACAGGCCCAGCAGCGCCAGGGCCACGATGAACGGATAGACCAACAGGCTCATGACCTTGACCGTGGCCTGTTCGCCGCAGCGTACGATCGCGAGCAGGCCCAGGATCAGCACAAATGACAGCAGCGCACGGGGTGGAGGCGCGATGTGCAGCTGGTGCTCCATGAAGCTGCTGACGGTATTGGTCAGGGCCACACTGTAAATGAGCAGGATGGGGAAGATGGCAAAGAAGTACAGGACTGTGATCAAGGCGCCAGCCTTGATGCCGAAGTGTTGTTCTACCACGTCGGTGATGTCTGCCCCTTCGCGCCCCGAAAGCACGAACCGGGTCAGCCCGCGGTGGGCGTAGTACGTCATCGGGAAGGCCAGCACCGCCAGCACCAGCAACGGCCAGAACCCGCCAAGGCCGGCATTGATCGGCAGGAAAAGCGTACCTGCGCCAATGGCGGTGCCAAATAGGCCGAGCATCCAGGTGGTGTCCTGCCGGGCCCATTTGCCGAGGCTGGCGGCGGTCGTTTGTTCGTAACGCTGTTCTACGCTTGAGGCCTGCTCATTCATCCGGGTGACGCTCCACTCGCAAGACTGCAACAGGCTGAGAATGACGAAGCGTTGGCTGCGCCCTACTCAACCGGAAAAAGAGGGGCGCGATTGTGCACGGAAAGGTTGCACTTGCGAAGCCTTTTTCGGAGGGGCGGTTGCACTTGTCTGTACAAGCGGTAGGTGCAGCCGGGCGGCCCAGCACGCTCCGCGTGGAGAAGGCCCTGGCTGGCACAGGCGTCCGTGAGCACGGAATGCGGAAATGGAAAGGCAATCGCCGAAGCCACAGGGCGGCCTCGGCGAGGGTTGCTGCAAAACGTCAAGCCTGGGGTGCTTACTGATGTACAGCCGCGAAGGCCTCGGCAACCCGCTGCAGGTTCGCCGGCCGCAGGCCTGACATGCACACGCGGCCACTGTCGATCAGGTAAACGCCAAACTCATCGCGCAAACGGCGCACCTGCTCCACGCTAAAGCCGGTGTAACTGAACATGCCCCGCTGACGCAGCAGGAACTGGAAATCACGCCCCGGCAGCAGCACACCCAGCGCATCGACCAGCGCCTGGCGCATGTCCAGGATGCGGGTGCGCATCACCTCTACTTCCGCAGCCCACTGGGCATTGAGGGCGGGATCGTTGAGCACGCCTGCGACCAGTTGGGCGCCGAAGTTGGGCGGGCTGGAATAATTGCGGCGCACGGTGGCCTTCAGCTGGCCGAGCACGCTCTGCGCCGTGGCTGCATCGTCGCAAACCACCGACAGGCCGCCCACACGCTCCCCATATAGGGAGAAGATCTTGGAGAACGAGTTGCTGACCAGGCATGGCACGCCTGCGCTGGCCATCTCGCGGATGGCGAACACGTCTTCGACCAGACCCTGGGCAAACCCTTGGTAGGCGATGTCCAGGAAGGCGATCAACTGGCGGGCCTTGACCACCTCTACCACTTGCTGCCACTGGCCCTGATCCAGGTCGGCACCCGTCGGGTTGTGGCAGCAGGGGTGCAGCAGCACCACACTGTTGGCAGGCAAAGTGTGCAACGTGGCAAGCATGCCCTCGAAGTCCACGCCACGGGTGGCCTGGTCGAAGTACGGGTAGGTGTTAACGGTGAAACCTGCACCCTCGAAGATGGCGCGATGGTTGTCCCAGGTAGGGTTGCTGACCCAGACTTGCGCCTGCGGGAAATAACGCTTGAGGAAGTCGGCACCGACCTTCAGGGCCCCGGAACCACCGACGGTCTGCACCGTCGCCACGCGACCGCCAGCAACCGCCGGATGGTCGGCACCGAACAGCAGGGCCTGAATGGCCTGGCGGTAGCTGGCAAGGCCTTCCATCGGCAGGTACAGCGAAGCATCGTGATCCTGACCTGCGATGCGCTTTTCCACTGCATCCACTGCAGCGAGCTGCGGCACTACTCCGGCTTCGTCGTAGTAAAGGCCGATGCTCAGGTTGACTTTGTCGGCGCGCGGATCGGCCTTGAAGGTTTCCATCAACGAGAGGATCGGGTCGCCGGCGTAGGCTTCGACATGTTTGAACACAGCGTGCAGCTCCTTGGGATCAGGGCGAGTCAAAAAGGCAGCCAAGAGCATACCCGTACTGGCTGGGAATGGGCACCAACTATCGTGCAAGGGGGATATGCAACACTGCATGATCGGGCGCGGGTCCGCCTACCCTGCCCGGCCGCGATCAGGTGAGCAGATCGCGCAACGCCTGCAGGGCACTGGCGGTGATCGCCACCCCTTCGCGCTGCGCCCGCTCACGCTCCAAGTGCCGCCGCGCACCTGGCATGCGGCTGACACCGGCCGCCTCCATTTGCTCCAGCAGCAGGCGACTGCGCTGGGCGAACCGTTGACCTTGTGCAACCTGCGGGTCGATGACGATCAGCAACTGCCCCGTCCACGGCGTCTTGGCCCCGGGATGGCCGGACCAGTCGAACTCCCACGAAAAATGCCCGCCGGTGAGTGCAGCTGCCAGCAGCTCTACCATCATCGACAGGGCTGAGCCCTTGTGCCCGCCGAACGGAAGCAGGGCACCGCCGTCCAGGATCTTGGCCGGGTCCTGAGTCACCTGGCCCTGCCCGTCCACGCCTACCCCCAGGGCCACTGCCTCCCCGGCGCGGGCTGCCAGCTGCACATCGCCATGGGCCATCGCGCTGGTCGCCATGTCGAATACGATGGGCGGATGCCCTTCGCAGGGCGCAGCGAAGGCGATCGGGTTGGTCCCGAATACCGGCTTGCGTGCACCGTGAGGTACGACGCAGGTCATGCTGTTGACCACGCTCAGGGCAACCAGGCCCTGTTCGGCGAACGGTTCCACGTCCGGCCACAATGCGGCGAAATGGTGGGAATTGTAGATGGCCAGCACTGCGATCCCAGCAGCACGCGCCTTGGCTACCATCAAGTCCCGGGCAGCCGCCAGTGCAGGCTGCGCAAAACCACCCCGCGCATCGACGCTAATGTAGCCGGCCGCCAGATCACTGATCTCGGGCGTAGCCTTGCCGTCCACCCAACCGCTGGCCAAGGTCGAGACGTAGCCGGGCATGCGGAACACGCCATGGCTATGGGCGCCATCACGCTCGGCGCTGGCACAGTTGGCGGCCAGAACCCGAGCCACTGCCGGTGTGCAGCCATGTCGTTCGAAGATCGACTCAAGCAAGGCTTTGAGCTCAGCAAAGGGAACATGCACGACGGGCTCGCGGGTGGGAATGGCCATCAAACTATCCTTCTTCTGATCATGGAGGGTTGAGCTGCACCGCAACAGCTCAGCAGACTAACCCACGCATGCTGGCAGGGCCACGCGATCCGGTCAGATCAACCTCACAACCTCAACGGCTAGCACATGAAACCCGTGGATCATTGCGCCGCTGCAATGAGTCGACTGCGTCGTTAAGTATTATTGACCCTCGCCCCAGCCAAACCCACGCCGGCGCTGACTTATAGCCCGGTCGACCCCGCAATCCGGGCTTAGAGACCGGCTGCAGCCGTTTGACATATCAAACGGCTCTGGCAATCTAACACCAAGTCCCGACCGACATCGTCGACGCCGACGAGTCGGCAGTGCTCGGGGCCCCAGGTTGCACCAGCGCCGCGCGCCTTGCACCTGCACAACAACGACAGGTTCAACCTGTCCCAAGGTGACATATGTCCAACAGCAACATTGGCAACAAGCAACCTTCCCTGCGCAAACCCATCGTTCTGATGACCATGGGTACCCAAGAGCGCAAAGGCCATGACTACCAAGTCATGACCCACAAATACATCACCCCGCTGGTCGACTTCGCCGATTGCGTCCCGGTCCTGGTGCCCACCTGCTGTGGCACCGAGGCACTGGAGACCTACCTGGACATGGCCGACGGCGTGTACTTGACGGGTGCGGGCAGCAACATCGACCCAGCGCTGTATGGCCAGGAGAACGAGACCCCGGGCAAGGGCCAGGACAAGAACCGCGACCTGTTCGACATTCCGCTGGTCAAGGCCGCAATCAAGCGCGGCCTGCCCATCTTCGGCGTGTGCCGGGGCATGCAGGAAATCAACGTGGCGCTGGGCGGGGACATCTATCAGAAGGTCTACGCCGAGCCTGGCTTCAATGATCACCGCGAAAACCCGGAAGACCCTGTCGAGGTGCAGTACGCGCAGGCCCACAGCGTGAAGATCAAGCCCGGTAGCTGGCTGCGCGACACCCTTGGCACGGATGAGATTCGCGTCAACTCCCTGCACGGCCAAGGGCTGCGCAACCTGGGCAAGGGCATCGAAGCTATTGCCCACGCCGAAGACGGGCTCGTCGAGGCCATTCATGCCCCGAGCCTTTCGCCCTTTCTCTTTGCCGTGCAATGGCACCCAGAGTGGCAAGCTGCCAAGAATCCTGATTCGATCAAGATCTTCCAGGCGTTTGGCGATGCGTGTAGAGCGCACGTGCGCAAGGTACAGGGCAAGCCTCAACAGGCTGCCTGATCACTCGCACGCATGCGAGCAGTAAAGCATGGGGCGGCGCAAGGCCGCCCCAGTCGTTTGTGGATGCAACTGCCTAACCCTAGAGATACGATGACCTGACAGCAGAACCCGCTGTCCACGGCCCCTGCCGCACGCTATCACCCCGCCATGGCGAGTCATCGACGCCACCCTTAAATCAGCCCGACCAAAAAAACCTCCCTAAGGGACTGGTCTTGAAAGAGGTTGTACGATAACTTACCTCAAATACACCGCATCACTCCCACCCAAGCGTCTGGATGCCTATAACAATGAACCCACAAGAACTGAAATCCATCCTCTCCCACGGCTTGCTGTCGTTTCCTGTCACCGACTTCGATGCGCAGGGCGATTTCAATCAGGCCGGCTACATCAAACGCCTGGAATGGTTGGCCCCATACGGCGCAAGTGCGCTGTTCGCCGCCGGGGGTACGGGCGAATTCTTCTCCCTGGCTGCCAGCGAATACAGCCAGGTCATCAAGACAGCGGTGGACACCTGCGCCACGTCGGTACCTATCCTGGCGGGCGTTGGTGGTGCAACCCGCCAGGCCATCGAGTATGCGCAGCAAGCCGAGCGCCTGGGTGCCAAGGGGTTGCTGTTGCTGCCGCACTACCTCACCGAAGCCAGCCAGGATGGCGTCGCCGCCCATGTAGAGGCCGTGTGCCAGTCGGTCAACATCGGGGTGGTGGTCTATAACCGCAACGTCTGTCGCCTCAACGCCACCTTGCTCGAACAATTGGCCGAGCGGTGCCCGAACCTGATCGGCTACAAGGACGGCTTGGGTGACATTGAACTGATGGTGTCGATCCGCCGCCGGCTGGGTGAGCGTTTCAGCTACCTGGGCGGGCTACCGACTGCCGAAGTTTACGCTGCGGCGTACAAAGCGCTGGGCGTGCCGGTGTATTCATCGGCGGTATTCAACTTCATCCCCAAGACCGCCATGGACTTCTACCACGCCATTGCCCGGGACGATCATGCCACCGTGGCCAAGCTGATCGACGACTTCTTCCTGCCCTACCTGGACATTCGTAACCGCAAGGCCGGTTACGCCGTCAGCATCGTCAAGGCGGGTGCCCGCATTGCCGGCCATGATGCAGGCCCGGTTCGTGCCCCACTGACCGACCTGAGCCCCGATGAGTACGAAATGCTTGCGGCCCTGATGGACAAGATGGGGCCGCAGTAAACCCTCGCGGCGCCTGCCAGCGCCGCGTCCGGAGTGGGCTCGTCTTACTCCGGCATAAATCGAAGACCCCGCACAACAATAACTAGTGGGAGTACTACCAGCATGCAAGCGACGAAGAAAACGCATGTGCGCTACCTGATCCTGTTCATGCTGTTCGTGGTGACCACGATCAACTACGCCGACCGCGCAACCATCGCCATTGCAGGGTCGAGCCTGCAAAAAGACCTGGGCATCGACGCCGTCACCCTGGGCTACATATTCTCGGCCTTCGGCTGGGCCTATGTGGCCGGACAGATCCCCGGCGGATGGTTGCTCGATCGCTTCGGCTCAAAAAACGTCTATGCATTCAGCATCTTCACCTGGTCACTGTTCACCTTGCTGCAAGGCTTCGTCGGCGGCCTGCCGGTGGCCTGGGCAGTGGTCACTCTGTTTACCCTGCGTTTTCTGGTCGGTTTTGCCGAAGCGCCGTCGTTCCCCGGCAACGCCCGCATCGTCGCCGCCTGGTTTCCGACCCAGGAGCGCGGCACGGCCTCGGCGATCTTCAACTCGGCGCAGTATTTTGCCACTGCCCTGTTCGCACCGCTGATGGGCTGGATCGTGTTCAGCTTCGGCTGGGAGCATGTGTTCGTGGTCATGGGCGTGCTGGGCATCCTTTTCTCGATCATATGGCTCAAGACCATCTACAACCCCCGCCAGCACCCGCGTATCAGCCCCGCCGAGCTTGAACACATCGAGCAGAACGGCGGCTTGGTGGACATGGACCACAAGCGCGGCAACGACGGGCCCAAGTGGGGCTACATCAAGCAATTGCTGACCAGCCGCATGCTCCTGGGTGTGTACCTTGGCCAGTACTGCATCAACGCCATCACCTACTTCTTCCTGACCTGGTTCCCGGTGTACCTGGTTCAGGAACGGGGCATGACCATCCTCAAAGCAGGGTTCATCGCTTCGCTGCCAGCCATCTGTGGCTTCATCGGTGGGGTACTGGGCGGCGTGATCTCGGACTGGCTGCTGCGCCGCGGCCATTCGCTGACCTTCTCGCGCAAACTGCCCATCGTGTGCGGCCTGATGTTGTCCACCACCATGGTGTTCTGCAACTACGTCGATGCCGAATGGATGGTGGTGGGCTTCATGACCCTCGCTTTCTTCGGCAAAGGCATAGGTGCGTTGGGCTGGGCAGTGGTGGCCGACACCTCCCCCAAGCAGATCGCCGGCCTGTCCGGCGGGCTGTTCAATACCTTCGGCAACATCGCCTCGATCACAACGCCTATCGTGATTGGCTACATCATCAGCGCCACCGGCTCGTTCAAGTGGGCGCTGGTCTATGTGGGCGCCAACGCGCTGGTGGCAGTACTGAGCTACCTGGTGATCGTCGGCCCCATCAAGCGAATCGAGCTGCGCGAAGAGTCGCCTGAGTCCAAGCCGGCGTCAGTGCCGGATGCCCAGCTTGCCAGCCCGCGTCACTGATTGAGCACGTGCGCACGGACTAGCCCGTGCGCACGCACGTACAAAAGCCTGAGAACCTGAACAATAGGGCCCGAACATGCAGCTGATCGAACATTCCGAATCGCCGCGCTACATCCGCCTGCACGAGGACGACAATGTCGTGGTGGTGGTCAATGACGGCGGCCTGGGCGAAGGGGCCCGGTTCGTCGACGGGCTGACCCTGGTAGAAGACGTGCCGCAGAGCCACAAGGTGGCCACCGTGCCTATCCCCAAGGGCCAAGCGGTTCGACGCTATGGCCAGGTGATCGGTTATGCCCTTGAGGACCTGCGCCAGGGCAGTTGGGTGCAGGAGGGGCAGCTGGCCATGCCCGCCCCGCCTGAGCTGGACAATCTGCCATGCTGCGATGCAGTTCCCCAGCCACAACCGCCGCTGCAGGGCCATACCTTCGAAGGCTATCGCAATGCCGACGGCACGGTTGGCACTCGTAATATCCTGGGTATCACCACCACCGTGCAATGCGTCACTGGGGTGCTGGAGCATGCCGTCAAGCGCATCCGCCACGAGCTGCTGCCGCGCTATCGGAATGTGGACGATGTGGTCGCCCTCACCCACAGCTACGGCTGCGGCGTGGCCATCAATGCCCGCGATGCCTATATCCCCATCCGCACCGTGCGCAACCTGGCGCGCAACCCCAACCTGGGTGGCGAAGCGCTGGTCATCAGCCTGGGTTGTGAAAAACTGCAGGCCAGCCAGGTGATGCACGACGACGACCCCTCGGTCGACCTCAGCGAGCCCTGGCTGTATCGCCTGCAGGACGCAAGCCTGGGCTTCACTGAGATGATCGAGCAGATCATGGCCCTGGCCGAAACCCGCCTGAAGAAACTCGACAAGCGCAGGCGCGAGACCGTGCCGGCCAGTGAGTTGATCCTGGGCATGCAGTGCGGCGGCAGCGATGCCTTCTCGGGCATCACCGCCAACCCGGCACTTGGCTACGCGGCAGACCTGCTCGTGCGGGCCGGTGCAACGGTGCTGTTCTCAGAAGTGACCGAGGTGCGCGACGCCATCTACATGCTTACCTCCCGCACCCAGGACCGGCAGGTGGCCGATGCGCTGGTACGCGAAATGGACTGGTACGACCGCTACCTGCACCAGGGCGCTGCCGATCGCAGCGCCAATACCACGCCAGGCAACAAGAAAGGCGGCTTGTCGAACATTGTCGAGAAAGCACTGGGCTCGATCGTCAAGTCAGGCAGCGGCGCCATTCAAGGTGTGCTCGGGCCAGGGGAACGGGTGAGCGGCAAGGGGCTTATCTTCTGTGCCACCCCTGCCAGCGACTTCGTCTGCGGCACCCTGCAGCTGGCCGCCGGGATGAACCTGCATGTGTTCACTACCGGCCGCGGTACGCCCTATGGCCTGGCGATGGCGCCGGTAGTGAAGGTGTGCACCCGCACCGAGCTGGCGCAGCGCTGGCCGGACCTCATCGACATTGACGCCGGGCGCATCGCCACGGGCCGCAGCACCATCGAGGAGCTGGGCTGGGAGCTATTCCACTTCTACCTGGACGTGGCCAGCGGGCGCAAACACACCTGGGCCGAGCAACACCGCCTGCATAACGACATCACCCTGTTCAATCCCGCACCCATTACCTGATCCCTTGTCCTTGAGGAGTTCCAGATGCCAGAGATTCTTGGCCACAACTTCATCGCCAGCCAGCGCAGCGCAGCCGGCACGCAGCGCCTGCAAAGCCTGGATGCCACCACTGGCGAGCCCCTGCCCTATAGCTTCGCACAAGCCACCGAGGGCGAGGTGACCGAGGCGGCCGAGGCCGCACAGGCCGCCTTCGCAGGGTTTCGCCAATTGCCACCGGCACGCCGCGCCGAGTTTCTGGACGCCATTGCCGCGGAGCTCGATGCGCTCGACGATGCCTTCGTGGCGATCGTGTGCCGTGAAACCGCCTTACCGACAGCTCGGATCCAGGGTGAGCGCGGCAGGACCAGTGGTCAGATGCGCCTGTTTGCTCAGGTGCTGCGCCGAGGCGACTATCTGGGTGCGCGCATCGACCTGGCCCAACCAGACCGTAAGCCGCTGCCGCGGGTGGACCTGCGACAGATGCGCATCGGCGTTGGTCCTGTAGCGGTGTTCGGCGCTAGCAACTTCCCCCTGGCCTTCTCTACCGCCGGTGGTGACACCGCTGCTGCACTGGCTGCCGGTTGCCCGGTGGTATTCAAGGCGCACAGCGGCCATATGGCCACCGCCGACCTGGTCGGTTGTGCCATCGAACGCGCGGTCGCCCGTACCGGCATGCCCAAAGGTGTGTTCAACATGGTGTTCGGGGCAGGCGTGGGTGAGCCATTGGTCAAGCATCCGGCCATCCAGGCAGTGGGCTTCACCGGCTCGCTCAAAGGTGGCGATGCCCTGTGCCGCATGGCCGCCGAGCGCCCCCAGCCGATCCCGGTGTTTGCCGAAATGTCGAGCATCAACCCGGTGATTGTCCTGCCCGGGGCGCTGGCCAAGCGCGGCGAAGCCATTGCGCGTGAACTGGCAGGCTCCGTTTGCATGGGGGCTGGGCAGTTCTGCACCAACCCGGGGTTGGTGATAGGCCTGCAATCGTCCGCTTTCAGCCAATTCCTCGAAGACTTGGGCACCCATCTGGACCAACAGGCCGGCCAGACCATGCTCAATGCAGGTGGCCTGCGAAGCTATGTCAGTGGGCTGGATCACCTTCACGCCCATGACGGCATCGTGCACCTGGCCGGCCAGCCGCAGACAGGCCCCCAGGCACGTGCACAACTGTTCAAAGCCGAGGCCCGCCTGCTAGTGGCGTCCGACCCGCTTTTGCAGGAAGAAGTCTTCGGTCCGACGACAGTAGCGGTGCAAGCGCGCGACGAGGAACAACTGCGCAGCGCCCTGCAGGGCCTGAGAGGCCAACTGACCGCGACGCTGATCGGCGAGCCGGAAGACTTTGCTGCGTTCGCCTGGTTGGTACCGCTGCTTGAGGAAAAGGTCGGCCGCATCCTGGTCAACGGCTATCCAACAGGTGTGGAAGTATGCGATGCCATGGTCCACGGCGGCCCGTACCCCGCCACCTCGGACGCTCGGGGCACGTCTGTCGGCACGTTGGCCATCGACCGATTCCTGCGGCCGGTGTGCTACCAGAACTACCCCCAGGCGCTGCTGCCCGAGCCGCTGCGCGACAGCAATCCGCTGGGGTTGCGCCGGTTGGTCAATGGCCAGTGGAGTGAAGAAGCGCTCCAAGGTAGATCTTGAGTCATTAGCCGGGATGAGAGACACCCGGAGGCTGGGGCGGTTAGGTCACGCCCCGCTCACCTGCGCCCGCTCATGGGCTTGGCGCAGCCGCTCCCGACTGTTGCTCAGGTGCATGCGCATGGCCATCTTCGCCCCTTCACTGTCCTGGCGAGCAATCGCCTCATAGATCGCTTCGTGCTCATGCATCAACCGGCTCATGTAATGGGGCTGGTCGTCGTGGGCCAGGCGAGCAGAGTTGAGGCGGGTTCGAGGGATGATGCTGGTGCCCAGGTGGTTGATGATGTCGGCGAAATAGTGATTACCGCTGGCCTGGGCAATGCGCAGGTGGAATTGAAAGTCCGCGGACACTGCGTCGGTAGCATGGGCTGCTTGTTCATTTAGCTCATCGAGGGCTGCGCGCATCCCGGCCAGCTCTTCATCGCTGCGTCGCTGAGCCGCCAGGCTGGCCGATTCGATTTCGAGGGCGATGCGCAGCTCCAGTACCGCAAGTACTTCGCGCAGCGTCACCACCGTGGCCGGGTCGATGCGCAGCCCCCCGACCGGCGGAGCGTCCAGCACGAAGGTACCGATACCGTGACGGGTCTCCACCTGCCCGGCGGCTTGCAAGCGCGAGATCGCCTCACGCACGACCGTGCGGCTGACCCCTTCCTCAGCCATGATCTGCGATTCGGTCGGCAGCTTGTCACCGCGCTTGAGTTGACCACTGCGGATGCGTTCGGTCAGCACTGTGACAAGTTCCTGGGCCAGGCTGCGCGGCTTGCGCCTGGCCCGTGGCGGTGGTTGTAGATCTGACATGCCCTGGGCTTCACCTTGAAAGACAGCCGCCATGATAGCGCAGGCAGTTGTACGATCACATACGGCTGCAACGCTATCGGTGCTGGCGCTATCACCAGACCGTTTGTTAAGGTCCGGGCTTTCCACGGAAGGATGCCTGCATGAAATTGCTCGATCGATCACTGCTCAGCTGTGGCTTGCTCATTCCATTGTGGCTAGCTCTGGGCGTTACGCTGACCGCCATGGCCTACCCCGGCTACGATCATCTGCAATTGGCCATGAGCCAGCTTGGCGCCGTCGGTGCCCCAACCCATCATCTTTCCCCGCTGGTGAACAATTTCCCGTTAGCGCTACTGTTCGCCTTGTTCGCATGGGGCATTGCCCGGCGCTGGCGCGGCTCCCGGCTGGCCATGGTCAGTGCAGTGCTGTTGTTGCTGCACGCCGTTGGCAGCTTGGGCACGGGATGGTTCGCCTGCGACCAGGGCTGCGCGCCTGAACAGCCTTCCACGTCGCAGCAGTTGCACAACCTGTCCGGGCTGTTGATGTTCTTGTCCTTGACCCTCGCCAGTGCCCTGTGGATCTGGCTTGGCGCCCGCATCGCGCACTCGCGCGCCCTGGCGGTCTTCTCGCTGGCCTGTACCCTTGGGGCACTTGTCACAGTCGGGTTCATGGGCCAGGCCATGCAGAGCGGCGAATTGTTCGGGCTTTACCAGCGCCTCAATTATGGGGTGGGCGTGCTGTGGGTAGCGGCTATTGCCTGGTACAGCCTGCGCGAACATGCCAGCACAGGCGCCAAAGCTGCGCTGGCCTGAAGGCAAACTGCTGGCCCCCGGCTTTGGAAGGAGGAGGCAAACTTCCTTTTCCTTCAGAAGCTTAGGACAGGAACATGCGAGTAATTCTAGCAATCACGACGGGCTGCCTGCTGGCTACGGCAGGTATCGGCGCCAACGCCCGACCTTTGACTCAGAACGATCGCCAAGCCTGCAAGTGGGGCGCCCAGATTGCAGCCCAGGCCCAGCAGGCCAAGCTGTCTGGGATCACGCTGTATACCGCGCGCAAGAAGCTGCAGGCACGCAAGTTCGCCAAGCCGTGGATGCGCATGACCGCCTTCGGCATTACCGAGCAGACCTATAACAGTCGCTCGAGGCTCTCACCTGCTGCCATCAGCAAAACCTATCAGGAGCAATGTGTGCAACATGCGCTGGCACGCAGATAGCTATACATATCAACTAGTTACTAAACATAGTTGATAAAAAATATTAGCAACTACCCTTCCCGCCATGCTTGGTTCAGCCATTTCGAACCTTGCGTTGAATGGCCCAGTCGGGTATCAACGGGCCAGCCCTTCGCCTTAACAGCCGGTCAAGGTCGTCGCGCGACGCTCCCCTGCAAAGAACGCAGGGCGCAGCCGCACCCCGATCACGTTGCCCAGGTAGGCGGCGATCAGCCATAGCCAGCCGTGCAGGCTCCCTGAAGCGATACCGCTGAAATAAGCGCCGATATTGCAGCCGTAGGCCAGGCGCGAGCCGTAGCCCAGCAACAGGCCGCCGATGACGGCGGCGATCAATGACGGCAGCGGGATCTTCAGGCTTGGCGCAAAACGCCCGGCAAGGCCTGCTGCAAGCAACGCCCCCACCACGATGCCCAGGTCCATGACGGTGGTCACATCCTGCCAGACCGGCGAAGCCAATGCTTTGGCATTTGCCGGTGCCTGCCAGAACACCCAGCTGCTCACCTGAACACCCAGGCTGTCCAGCACCTTGGCGCCCCATAAGGCGAAGGCTGAGGTGATGCCCCAGGGCCGTCCAGCCAAGGCCAGGGTGGCATAGTTGAGCACGGCCAACGCGACGGCGCCCCAGAGCAACGGCCAGGGGCCTCGCACAAAGCGTTGCAGACCTGCCCGGTCATGCTGCTCGGGCTGTTCAAGCCTGCCGTGGCGGCGCTTTTCCAGGTGCACAGTGACCCAGGCGATCAGGCCGAACACGCCCAGGCTCACCAGCAAGGCAGGTACCAGGCCCCATGCCTGCACGATTGAGGTCGCAGGCAAGGATGGCAAGGCAAACCACCAGTCGGCGTGGTGCGTGGCGGTCACGGAACCGATGATGAAGAACAGCAGGGTTACCAGCATGCGGGCATTGCCGCCGCCAACGGTGAACAAGGTGCCCGACGCGCAGCCGCCCCCCAGTTGCATGCCGATGCCGAAGATGAAAGCCCCGAACACGACGGACACCCCGGCCGGTGCCACAAGGCCCGTCACGGGTGTGCCGAACAGGTTGCCGGCTGCAAGCGCCGGGAAGAACAGCAGTACGGCCAGCGCCAGCATGACCATCTGCGCACGCAAGCCGGCGCCGCGCCGCTCATTGATGAACACGCGCCAGGCTGAGGTGAAGCCGAAGGCGGCGTGATACAACGTCAGGCCCAGCGCAGCCCCCAGCAGCAGAAGCAGGACCTGCCTGAAGCCTGCATTGACATCCAGGAACCAAGCGCCAGCTATCAGTAGACCCAACGCGACAAGGGGTGCGCCCAGACGGCGCGGTTCAGGTGAAACGGTAGCGGAAAGACCCATCGAAATACTCGGAAAAAATCGAACAGGTGCGCAGTATAACGGCAATCACCGGTGAGGTCGTGTAGTGCCGCCAGCGGTGCAGGCGCGCATTTGTTAGGCTTGGCCCCTGCCCCCTTACGGATCAGACCCACGAACCATGGATCAATTGCGCCGAATCGACCTGAACCTGCTGCTGGCCCTGCACGCCCTGCTTACCGAGCGGCATGTAACACGCGCTGCCATTCGCCTGCACCGCAGCCAGCCGGCCGTCAGCCATGCGCTGGCGCAGTTGCGCGAGCATTTCGATGATCCTCTGCTGGTACGTCAGGGTGGCACGATGACGCTCACCGCGCGGGCTCAGGCGTTGGCCCAACCGCTGGAGGACGCATTGGCCAATCTGGAGGGGCTGCTGAGCACGCCCCAATTCGATGCTACGCAGGCCCGGCGACGCTTCCGTCTCTCGCTGTCGGACTATGCAGCACGGATCATCCTGCCACCTGTGCTGCGCCATGTGCGGCGCGTTGCCCCGGGCATCGACCTGGCGGTCAGCCAGGCCAGTCGCGAGGCAATGGTGGCTCAATTGCTCGATGGAGAACTGGACCTGGCGCTGGGGGTCTTTCCGGAATTACCTCAAGGCATCACCGCCCAGTCACTGTTTGCAGATCGCTTCGTAAGCGTGGCTGACCATCAGACGCTGCCGGCCACGGGCAAATTGAGTTTGAGCCAGTGGTTGGCGCGCCCCCATGTGCTGGTGGCTACGCGCCCCGACGCCTTCGATGAGATTGACCGTGCACTGGCCTCCCAAGGTCAGCGCCGGCACATTGCCCTGGCGCTGCCGCACTGGAGCGCAGCCGTAGAAGTAGTGAAAGATACCGACCTGATTCTGACCGTAGCGCGACGGGCCCTCGCCCCGCTGCCTGCCCATGGGGGGCTGTGCGAGTTCGTCCCCCCGCTGCCTTTGGACAGCATCGATTACCGGCAAGCCTGGCACAGCCGCAAGCAGGGTGATGCAGGGCATCGCTGGCTGCGCGAGACGGTGCTGGCATGCTGTCAGCCAGAGGTTTGATCGTGGCTTGAGCGCTGCACCGCGGGCTCGATTTTGCTGGGTGTACCGGCGGCACACTGACTCTGCACCAACCACACGCCGGCCAGGATCATCACAAGTCCGAAAATTCGCGCCAGCCCCAAGGGCCTGCCAGGCAGGTTCATGATGGCAAAATGATCAGCAACCACCGCCGTAACGATCTGCCCTGCCACCACCAGCACCAGAAAGCCTGCCGCTCCAAGCTTGGGCGTCAGCGCCGCCGCCCCTGCCACATACAGGGCGCCCAGCACACCGCCGATCCAGAGCCACCATGGCCCCTGCAGCGCCCTGCCGATGTCAGGCGCAGGTACCCGCAACACCAGCAGCGCTGCAATGACAACCACGGCGCTGACGGCAAGCGACGCAAATGCGCCCCACAGCCAGTGACCGAGCGCCCTGCCTGCAGCGGCATTGCCTGCCGCTTGAAACGGCAGAACCGCGCCAGCAATCAACGCCAAAACAATGGGTAACAGCACTATCATCATGGATTTACTGAACATGACCGTTCTCGCTAGACAGGACGGGGTTCAGCATGAGGCTATTGACGCCTCGCATGGAAATCGAAAGCTGAGATGGAAACTATTCGTGTGGCGAATAGCGAATCTGCGTGGCTACGCCAAGGCGTAATCGCCGTGATCCTAGAGAGTAAGCCATAGGGGCGGACAGTCCCGCCCCTGCAGCCGATTGCATCAGTTGCGCGTCACCCGCCAGACGGTGTTGGCCAGATCGTCCGCAATGATCAATGCCCCACGCGGATCGACTGTCACACCCACTGGACGCCCACGCGTCTTGCCATCTTCACCTCGAAAGCCGGTGGCGAAATCGATGGGCTCGCCTGCCGGCTTGCCGTTGCTGAACGGCACGAAGATGACCTTGTAGCCAACCGGGTTCGGCCTGTTCCAGCTGCCGTGCTCGCCCACGAACACCCCCTCGGCAAAGCCTTGGCCCATGGCGGCCGTTGAGAAGTCGACACCCAGCGCCGCGACATGCGACCCCAGGCTGTAGTCGGGCTTGATCGCCGCAGCTACTTTGTCAGGATTCTGCGGCCGCACTCGGTCGTCGACGTTCTGCCCCCAGTAGCTGTAGGGCCAGCCGTAAAAGCCGCCCTCACGCACGGACGTCAGGTAGTCGGGGACCAGGTCTGGGCCCAGTTCGTCGCGCTCGTTGACCACTGTCCAGAGCTGCCCGGTACCCGGCTGGATAGCCAGTGCAGTGGGGTTGCGCAGCCCGGTGGCGTAGGGCCGATGTGCGCCCGTCTGGGCATCGACTTCCCATACCATCGCACGGTCGATCTCGACCTCAAGGCCGCGCTCGGTGATGTTGCTGTTCGAACCGATGCCGACATAGAGGAAGCGGCCGTCCGGGCTGATGGTCAGGGCTTTGGTCCAGTGGTGGTTGACCTCGGCCGGCAGGTCGGTGAGCTTGACCGGCGGGCCGTCGGCCTTTGTCTGGCCGTCGCGGTAGTCGAAGCGCACCAGCGCATCCTGATTGGCCACGTACAACTTGCCATCGGCAAATGCCAGGCCATAAGGCGCATTCAGGTTCTCGGCAAAGACGGTCTGCAGCTCATACTTGCCATCACCATCGGCATCGCGCAACAGGGTCAGGCGGTTGCCGCCCTTGACCTGGGTATTGCCCTTGGCCTTGATCTGGCTGGCGATCACATCCTTGGGCTTGAGTTTGGCAGCGCTGCCGCCCCGCCCTTCGGCCACCAGGATGTCGCCATTGGGAAGCACCAGGCTCTGACGCGGGATCTTCAAGTCGGTCGCGATGGCCGTGATGCTGAAACCGTCGGGCACGGTCGGCTTTTGCTGCCCCCAGGCCACCGGCTCGGCGATCTTCATGCTGGGCAGCAGACCGCGCTGGGGCTCGGGCAGCTTCGGGTCAGGCCCACGGGCCTGGGTGGGGTCACCCTCACCGCCGCAAGCCGCCAGCAACAGCGAAAGGGACAACAAGCTCACAGCGTGCAGCGCTCTCATGCTTCACCTCCCGAACGCAGGTTGCTCAAGCCAAGCCATGCCGTCACCACAGCGAGCACGGTCACGATCACCGACAGTACCAGCCCGGACGGCATCACAGCCCAGGCGTCCTTGGCATGCTCGAAGGCGTTGACCAACCCCAGCACCCACGTCACCAGCAAGAGCAAGAAGTAAAGGGTTGGCCGCCCGGTCTTGTGTCGAGCGCTGATCAGGTTGGCCAGGGCGAACAGCAGGGCCAGCCCGCAGAACACCAACCCGCCTGCGATCAGCCAGGCGGCAAAGTTGCTCCATTGGATCTGGTAGCTGTTGTAGTAGGCAATGTCACTAATCATTGCCCCCAGGAACAGTGGCACGGTGCCCGCCAACAATAATGCATGCAGCGGGCCGGGTCTGCAGCGGTACAGGGTAGGGTCGGAAACGGTCACGGTGCCTCCTTTTCGTTCAGTGACCGGGGCCGACGAGAGACGGCCCGCGGGGATACGCAGGGTGCGCCTAGCAAATGAGCACCTTGACGAGCCGATAGTTCAGCCATACATAGCTGAAATATCCTGCAAAAAACCCCGAACCGCTGCCCTTCGTGGCATACGCGGCCTATCCAGGCCCGCATGCCTGCCAGACGTCAGGCCAGTCGCGCCCGAGCGGCGTGCAGCTTCTTGTAGCTGTCGATCAGACGCAGGTGGCGATCCAGCCCTTCGAGCTTCATGCTGGTCGGGGTCAGGCCGTGGAAGCGCACGCTTCCCTCGATCGAGCCCAGCACCGCATCCATGCGCGGGTTGCCGAACATGCGGCGGAAATTGACTTCGTAGTCGGCCATGTCCAGTTCATCGTCCAATTGCACTTCCAATGCCACATTAAGCGCCTGGTAGAACAGCCCCCGTTCCACGGTGTTGTCGTTGAACTGAAGAAACGCCTCGACCAGCTCTTTGGCCTCCTCGAAGCGCTGCACGGCCAGGCAGATGAGCAGCTTGAGCTCAAGGATGGTCAGTTGCCCCCATACCGTGTTGTCGTCGAATTCAACGCCAATCAGCGTGGTGATGGTGGTGTAGTCATCGACATCGCAATTGTCCAGGCGTTTGAGCAGCAGCTTGAGCGAGCGATTGTCCAGGCGGTGCAGGTTGAGGATGTCGGCGCGGAAAGAAAGCGCCCGGTTGGTGTTGTCCCAGATCAGGTCCTCGACCGGGTAGATTTCCGAATAGCCTGGCACCAGGATTCGGCAGGCGATTGCCCCGAGGTTGTCGTACACGGCCATGTAGACCTCTTTGCCAAGGTCTTCGAGGATGCCGAACAAGGTGGCTGCCTCCTGCGCATTGGCACCTTCGCCCTGGGCAGTGAAATCCCAATCGACGAACTCGAAGTCAGCCTTGGCGCTGAAGAAGCGCCACGACACAACACCGCTGGAGTCGATGAAATGCTCGACGAAATTGTTCGGCTCGGTCAGGGCGTGGCTTTCGAAGGTGGGCTGTGGCAGGTCGTTCAAACCTTCGAAGCTGCGGCCCTGCAGCAGTTCGGTCAAGCTGCGCTCCAAGGCCACCTCAAGGCTTGGGTGCGCACCGAACGAAGCGAACACACCACCGGTGCGCGGGTTCATCAGGGTGACGCACATCACCGGGAATTCGCCACCCAGCGAGGCGTCCTTGACCAGTACTGGGAAGCCCTGCTCCTCCAGCCCCTGGATACCCGCGACGATGGACGGATAGCGGGCCAGCACCTCGGCGGGAACGTCCGGCAGGCACAGCTCGCCTTCGAGGATTTCACGCTTGACCGCACGCTCGAAGATTTCGGACAAGCACTGCACCTGCGCTTCGGCCAGCGTGTTGCCCGCGCTCATGCCGTTGCTCAGGAACAGGTTCTCGATCAGGTTCGACGGGAAGTACACCACCTGCTGGTCTGATTGGCGCACGAACGGCAGCGAACAGATGCCCCGGGCGGTGTTGCCCGAGTTGGTGTCGTACAGGTGCGAGCCGCGCAGTTCGCCATCGGGGTTATAGATGGCCAGGCAATGCGCGTCGAGGATTTCGTCAGGCAGGGCATCCCGAGGGCCAGGCTTGAACCACTGTTCGTCCGGGTAGTGCACGAACGCCGCATTGGCCAGCTCCTCTCCCCAGAACTGATCGTTGTAGAAGAAATTGCAGTTCAGCCGCTCGATGAATTCGCCCAGGGCAGACGCCAGCGCCGCTTCTTTGGTAGCGCCCTTGCCATTGGTGAAGCACATGGGCGACTGCGCATCGCGCACATGCAACGACCAGACGTTGGGCACGATGTTGCGCCACGAAGCAATTTCGATCTTCATGCCGAGGTCGGCCAGGATGCCGGACATGTTGGCAATCGTCTGTTCCAGTGGCAGGTCCTTGCCAGGGATACGGGTGCTGGTTTCGGCCACCGGCATGAGCAAACCCTGGGCATCGGCATCGAGGTTGTCGACCACCTCGATCACGAATTGCGGACCGGTCTGCACCACCTTCTTGACCGTGCAGCGCTCGATCGAACGCAAGATGCCCTGGCGGTCCTTGTCGGTGATGTCTTCCGGCAGCTCCACCTGGATCTTGAACACCTGGTTGTAGCGGTTCTCGGGGTCGACGATGTTGTTCTGCGACAGGCGTATGTTTTCGGTGGGAATGCCGCGTGTCTGGCAGTAGAGCTTGACGAAGTAAGCCGCGCACAGCGCCGAGGACGCCAGGAAATAGTCGAATGGCCCAGGGGCCGAGCCATCGCCCTTGTAGCGGATCGGTTGATCGGCGATCACCGTGAAGTCATCGAACTTGGCTTCGAGACGGAGATTGTCGAGAAAATTGACCTTGATTTCCATGCGGGTTTACCGTGATTTTAAGCGTGCAAAACACAATGGTCGGCATTATCCGGTTTTTCACAGCGGAAATCCTCCCCGACCGGCATGCGCGTCAATGGCGGCCTCGCGCTTGCGCATTCCGGGGAAATCCTTGCCTGATCCTCTGTATCTGCACAGCCTGGCGCAGGCACCGGTTCAGCGCTGTGCTAGCGTTTCTACACGGGGCGACGCACCCCACGATCATGACAAGAACAGCGCTAACCGATGACTGGCAGGTGAACCATGGAACTACTCATCAACGGTACGACCCACCAGGTCGATGCAGACGCCGACACGCCCCTTTTGTGGGTGATCCGCGACGATCTGGGCATGACCGGCACCAAGTATGGCTGCGGCCTAGCCCAGTGCGGGGCTTGCTCGGTGCTGGTGGACGGCGTTGTGGTGCGCGCCTGCGTAACCCCGGTGTCCGGCGTGGTTGGCCGACACGTGTCGACCATTGAGGCGATCGAGGCGGACCCTGTGGGCAAGCGGGTGGTAGCGGCTTGGGTGGAACACCAGGTCGCGCAATGCGGGTACTGCCAATCCGGTCAGGTAATGGCAGCGACCGCGCTGCTCAAGCATACCCCGGCACCCAGCGCCGAGCAGATCGATGCAGCCATGATCAACCTGTGCCGCTGCGGCACCTACAACGCTATTCATGCAGCCATGCATGACCTAGCGCAGGGAGCCAAAGCCTGATGAGCACGCCTGATCCCGTTGCTGAACTGCATAGATTGCAAGCTGGCGAAACCGTCAATCTCTCGCGTCGCCGCTTCCTCGTCGGCACGGCTGCAGGCGCATTGGTCCTGGGCTTCGGCCTGCCGACGGGCGTTGCGCGTGTGCAAGCTGCTGCCGATGCGCAGCGAGGCACCCAGGTACCGGCGTTCCTGGAAATTCGACCGGATGGCACGGTCCGTCTGCTCAGTCCGTTCATGGAAGGCGGCCAAGGACCGTTCACCGCCATGGCGCAGATTGTTGGTGAGGAGCTGGATGTGGATCCTGCTCACTTCATCGTGGACAGCGCCCCACCTGGCCAAGCCTATGTGGTGATGGAAAACGGCATGCGCATCACCGGCGGCAGCATGTCCGTACGCATGAGCTACCCCACCATGCGCCGCCTGGGCGCACTGGCGCGGGCGATGTTGCTGCAAGCCGCTGCGCAGCAACTGGGTGTCGCGGTGGGCGAGCTCACCACGACGCCGGGTACCGTAGTACATACCACGTCAGGGCGCACGCTTGCGTACGGCGAACTGGCCAAACGCGCCATGGACCTGCCGGTGCCCGACCCCGCCACCGTCAAGCTTCGTGATCCTGCCCACTTTCGCTGGATTGGCAAGCCAGTTCGGCGCCTGGATGCATACGACAAGTCCACCGGCAAGGCCATGTACTGCATCGACCTCAGCGTGCCTAATATGCTTCATGCCGCCGTGCAGCATGCCCCTCGCCTGGGCATGACGGTGGGCCAGGTGCGCAATGAGGCACAGGTGGCTGCCATGAAGGGCGTGCACTCGGTGCATCGCCTGCCCGGTGCTGTAGCGGTGGTTGCACCGCGTTGGTGGCACGCCAAGCGTGCGGTCGAGGCACTGCAAGTACAGTGGCTGGAGCCAGCCGCAGATTCCACCGTGCGGGCCATGCCGGCGGATTTTTCCAGCGACGGCTGGCTCCAGCACCTGGCCAGTGCCACGGGTCCAACCCGTGATGAAGAAACGGCCGGAGACGTGGCAAGCGCGCTGGACAACGCCGTGACCACCGTCGAGGCCAGCTACCACAACCAGTACCTGAACCATGCCCAGCTCGAGCCCCCTTCTGCCCTGGCCCGCTTCAACCCCGACGGCACACTGGAGGTCTGGCTGCCCAACCAGGCGCCCGACATGTTCCGCGATGACATCGCCAAGCGTACCGGGCTGTCACCCGACCAGATTACGCTGCACTCGCCGCTGCTTGGCGGCTTCTTCGGTCGACACTTCCTGTATGAGTCCGCCAACCCTTACCCGCAGGCCATCGCCCTGGCCAAGGCGGTAGGCCAGCCCGTCAAGCTGATCTGGAGCCGCGAGGAAGAGTTCCTTCGCGATGTGCTACGCCCTGTCGCCGCGGTCAAGTTCCGCGCCGGGCTCGATGCCGAAGGCTTGCCGGTAGTCCTGGAGGCGGTCAGCGCCACGGAAGGCCCCACCGAAGCCCTGGCCGGCAAGCAAGGTGACAAGGTCGACCCCACGGCACTGGAAGGGCTATCGGGCAAGGCCTATGCCATAGCCAACAAGCGCATCGCACAGGTGTACGTCAAAGGCCCGGCCATGCTCGGTTATTGGCGGTCGGTGGGCAACTCGCTCAATGACTTCTTCTATGAGTCTTTCCTGGACGAGCTGGCGGACAAAGGAGGCCAGGACCCTCTGGCCCTTCGTCGGCACCTGCTGCGAGACAACCCGCGCCTGACCCAGTTGTTGCAAGCGGTCGTCGAGCTTTCAGGGGGCTGGAAACGAGGGCCTTTCACTGCCGAGGATGGCACGCGGCGGGCCCGAGGCTTGGCGATGGCGTCCCCTTTCGGGTCCGAAGCGGCCGTGATCGCCGAGGTCTCCATCGAAGACGGCCAAGTGAAGGTCCACGACATCTGGCAGGCGATCGATCCGGGTAGCATCGTCAATCCGGCCATTATCGAGCACCAGGTCAATGGCGCGGTGGCCTTGGGGTTGTCGCAGACGCTGGTCGAGGAAGCGGTGTACGTCGATGGCATGCCGCGTGCGCGCAACTATGACCTGTACCCGATCCTGCCGCCTGCGCGCATGGCTCGGGTACATGTACGCATCGTTGAGAGTGGCGCGAAGATGGGCGGTATCGGCGAGCCACCGTTGCCCGCGGTAGCACCGGCGGTGGCCAATGCCGTGGCCCAACTGACCGGACAACGGGTTCGCAGCCTGCCCATGAGCCGTCATACCTTCAACTGACCGACAAGGACGCCGCCATGCACCCTCGTACTGCTAGAACCCTTGGCTGGCTGTTGCTGCCCTGCGCGGTCGCCGCCGGCCTGGCCGGTTGGTACGTCACCCGTGAACCTGCCTCGCCGTTCTCTGATGAGCAGGCACGCGCCACCGACGACCCGGCATTGATCAGTCGCGGGGAATACGTCGCAAGGCTGGGCGATTGCGTCGCCTGCCACAGCCTGCCTGGCGAACCGCCGATGGCCGGGGGGCTCGAGATGGCTACCCCGCTTGGCACGATCCACGCCACCAACATCACACCCGACCCGGAGACAGGCATCGGCGCCTACTCGCTGGCCGACTTCGACCGGGCCGTGCGCCACGGTGTGGCGCCTGGCGGGCGCCGCCTCTATCCCGCCATGCCGTACCCCTCCTACGCCAAGCTCAGCGACGACGACATACGTGCGCTTTACGCCTTCTTCATGCGCAGTGTTCAGCCTGCACGACAGCCGAACACGCCTGGCGACATACCTTGGCCATTGAACCTACGCTGGCCCATCGCCCTGTGGAACGGCGCGTTCGCACCTGCGAGCCCTTACGTGGCGAAGGACGACCAGAATGCACTGTGGAATCGCGGCGCCTACATCGTGCAGGGGCCTGGGCACTGCGGCAGCTGCCATACCCCCCGAGGCCTGGCTTTCAATGAAAAAGCCTTCGACGAGTCAGGCGCCCCGTATCTCGCAGGCGCCTTGCTCGACGGCTGGTACGCGCCCAGTTTGCGCAATGACCCTAACACCGGCCTTGGCCGCTGGAACGAAGCTGAGGTGGTGCAGTTTCTCAAGACCGGTCGCAATCGACATGCCGTGGTCTTCGGCTCGATGACCGAGGCATTCAACAACTCCACGCAGTTCATGACCGATGGCGATCTACAGGCCATCGCCCACTACCTCAAGGCACTGCCCGGCGATCCATCCCGAGATGGCAAACCCTGGCAGTACCAGCCTGAGCCGACGCTCGCCCAGCTGGAGCGCCCAGGCGTACGCACGTACATGGCGCGCTGTGCTACCTGCCACGGCATGGACGGCAAGGGCCAGGGTGAGTGGATGCCGCCCTTGGCCGGCGCCACTTCGTTGCTTGCAAAGGAGGCTGCTTCAGCCATCAACATCACCCTGAACGGGTCGCAGCGGGCCGTGGCCGATGGCAGGCCCGATGCCTACCGCATGCCCGCCATGCGTGCACAACTGAGCGATCAGGAAACAGCAGAGGTGCTGAGCTATATCCGAAGTGCCTGGGGTAACCACGGCAACGCCGTCGAAGCCGCGGCAGTGGCCAAGCTGCGCAAAGATACCGATCCTGCCAGCCCTAGTCCGATCATCCTGCAGATGCGCTGACCCATGCCGCGCATTCGAGCACCGGAAGGCCTTAGCGGCTGCGCTCCAGGTTGAGTTTGAGCAGCTGCTGCGGTACCTCCTGCGCGTTGAGCTGCTGCATCGCCCGGCTCAGGGCTTCGCGCAGCGCCGGCTGATTGCACGGCGAAGCCTTGGACAGGGCCAGGTACAGGCCTTCGCTGGAGACAGGCGGCTGCAGCACCAGCACCTGCTGGTCGATGCCCAAGGTGCGCGCCAGGGCTAGGCCTGGGTACTGCTCATAGATTACATAGTCACTGCGCCCGTGCATCAGCTTTTCGAAAGCTTGCCTGGCGCTGGGCACCGCTTCGAGCGTCAGGTGCTGCTTGGCGTAAGCATCGAACGGCTGGCCGTGACTGTTATTGACCAGCGTTCCACCCTTGAGCCCCTGCAGGTCCGACCATTGCCCGTAGACGAAGCCATGCCCCCGACGGGCCCAGATCACGCTCGGCGTGTAGAGAAACGCCGGCAGGATGAAGTCCATTTGCTGCTGGCGGGCGTCGGTGATGAAGTAGCCGGCCATCAGGTCGACCCTGCCGGTACGAACCTCTTCCTGGGCCCTGGACCAAGGGCCTACATAGAGGACGTCGATTTCCAGGCCAAGGCTGTTGGCCAGGCGCGTGACCAGATCCGCATTGGCCCCAATCAGATGGTGCGGGTCCAGGGGGTCATGCCAAAGGTAGGGGGGATATTCCGGGTTTCCAGTGGCGGTAAGCCGTTTACACGGCTCGGCAGCCATTGCCAGCAGTGGCAGTAGCCCAAGGCACAACAGGCCAACCCAACCCTTGATCATGCGAGACCTCCGGCAGACGACGCTGTGATACCTCGATCCCTGTGCTGGGCCCTAGACAATAAGCTGCTTCAGGCGGTCAGTTCCAGCCGCGCGCGCGCCCCTGCCCGCTGGAAAACCTCGCGCACCTCGTCGGCCTTAGCCTTGGTGACCGACTTGCCGCTCAGCAGCTCGTCGACCACGCGCAGGCCTTGCTCGACGGCAGTGGCCAATTGTTCAGCATCGGAGGCGTCGGCGATATCACCCAGATAAGGCGCGATGAGGTAGACATAACGATCCTGCAGTTTCAGCGTTTCCAGGGCGTCGAGGGCCTGCTGGAAGCGATCGGCCGCAGCGGGGCTCATGCTCAATTTATCGAAATGAATCAGGCTCACACGATCAGTGGCCATGTTGACGAATCTCCGTTTCCTGATGCGGCGCAGGCCACGAGCAGCAGCGTGTCCACGCTACTCGGACAAGCAGGCCCGGGTGATGTCGATCAGGTTAACAGAACACGGCACAGAAAGGGTCATCCGCCCAAGAACTAAAAGTGACCAGCAGGTCGCGCAATGGAAGCCCCACGGCGCAACCGGGACAGGCAGCGGGATTTGGCGCGCAGGATAATCGCCCGGCAAACCACCCTGCCGAGAACGCCACCACGCGCTCGCCTCTACAACAACAAGCCTGTTTCAGCAGGCACGCCACACAGGGCTCCCACTTCATGGCAAAGGAACACTCCGCAGAGACACCCGATCTTGGCGTGACCGACCCCTCCAAAACCGACGAAGCCCGACAGGACCGGCGCCTGGAGGGCAAGCTCGACTGGGTCGTATTCGGCTTGACCAGCCTGTTGGCCATCGCGTTCGTGCTGTGGGGTTTCCTCAACCAAGTCAATTTGGCCAGTAGCGCGTCCAGTGCGCAGTCGTGGGTCATTCTCAACTTCGGCTGGTTCTTCGTACTGACCTCCACTGTGTTCGTCGTGTTCGTGCTGTGGCTGGCTGCCAGTCGATATGGTCGCGTACCGCTGGGCCGGGATGGAGAACTACCTGAGTTTCGAACGGTGTCGTGGGTGGCGATGATGTTCAGTGCCGGCATGGGGATCGGTCTGATGTTCTTCGGCGTGGCCGAGCCGTTGTCGCACTACGTTTCCCCGCCGCCGGGCTCGACCACTGGCCAGTCGAGCGAAGCGATGCAGGTGGCCATGGCCACCACCCTGTTTCACTGGACGCTGCACCCTTGGGCGATGTATGCCATCGTCGGGCTCGCCATCGCTTACGGCACCTTCAGGCGCGGCCGCTCCCAACTGATATCCGCAGCTTTCAGGCCCTTGATCGGCAAGCATGCCAATGGCCCGCTCGGCCGTCTGATCGACATGATGGCAATCTTTGCCACGCTGTTCGGCTCGGCCGCCTCGTTGGGGCTTGGTGCGCTGCAAATTGCAGGCGGCCTCGAATACAACGGCTGGATCGAGCACCCCGGCAAGCTGTTCTACATCGCACTGATCACCGTGCTGACCATTGCCTTCGTCACCTCGGCCGTATCGGGCATCGGCAAGGGTATCCAGTGGCTGTCCAATACCAACATGGTGCTCGCACTGATGCTCGCCGTGTTCGTGTTCCTGGTCGGGCCTACCTTGCTGATGCTGAACCTGCTGCCGACATCGATCGGCATCTACATCAAGATGCTGCCGGAAATGATGGCGCGGACCAATGCAAGCGGCGGCGAACCCATGAACGCCTGGCTGGCCGGCTGGACGGTGTTCTATTGGGCGTGGTGGATTTCCTGGACGCCTTTCGTTGGCATGTTCATCGCCCGTATCAGCCGGGGGCGCACCATTCGCCAGTTCGTCACCGGGGTGTTGCTGGTGCCGAGCCTGGTCAGCCTGGTGTGGTTCACCATCTTCGGCGGGGCGGCCATCGATGCCTTGCGCGAAGGCGCCTTCGTACTGGCGGATGGTGCGGTCAACAGCAACCATGCGCTGTACCAATTGCTCGCCAGTTACCCGTTGGCCTCTGCCACGTCGGTCCTGGTGATGATCCTGGTCGGTATCTTCTTCGTCTCCGGTGCCGACGCGGCGTCACTGGTCATGGGGACGCTGTCCGAACATGGCACCACTTCCCCTTCGCGGCGCACGGTGATTTTCTGGGGAGCGCTCACCGGCACGGTCGCAGCCATCATGCTGGCCATCGGTGACCCCAGCGCGCCAGACAAAGCCCTGACCGGGCTGCAGAACCTGACCATCGTAGTGGCCCTGCCCTTCGTACTGGTCATGGTGCTGCTGTGCCTGGCGCTTTATCGCGACCTGCGCAAGGACCCCATGATGCTGCGCCATCTTCGCGGAACCGAGCTGATCGAAAAGGCCGTGTTGTATGGCGCAGTCAAGCATGGCGAAGAGTTCTACATCGTCGTTCAGGAGAAGAAAGCCTCGGTGAAAGCGGTTGCAACCAAGGAGCTGACCGAATCGTGAGGTCAGCAGATCGGTCGCTCTGATACCTACCCGCGAAACTGGTAAAAGTGCCAGTTTCGTATTGCCAGCGACCGACGCAATATCGTCAGCGCCTCCCAGCCGAATGAGCGCAGCGCGCATGAATGACCTCCTGCAAGGTAGAGTCGCCTGGTTCGATACCGACCAGGCGTTTGGCTGCATTCTGGGAGCCAACGGCGTCGGCTTTCTTCTTCAGGGGCGACACCTGCTCGACCCAGGTACACCGCCCTGCCGCGGGCAGGTTTACCAATTCGCACCGGTGTACAGAAAAAATGCCTGGTGGGCCCTGCAGGCCTCGCCCTTACTGCCCCTGCCTGACGAATTGACGGTCGGCGTGCCGGACGATCATCCAGATTGACCTGATGCACACTGCTGCGCAGCTCATCCATTTGCGCAACATGTTGAAGACTTTTCGCGATGCTAGCGGTGAACCAGCTTACAAAAAAACGGTCTTTCGCTGACGGTTCACTACCCGACCGGTTCGCGGCCCATCCACCGGCCTACATTTGTCCAGTTTCAGCGAAGACCCCAAAATGCCCGACTCCCGCCCAACTGCCTTTGCCCTCACTGCCCTGCGCGGCGGTCTGCTTGCCAGCGCGCTGGCGCTTGTCACGCCCGCGCACGCCGAGGCGCCAGCCAGCGATGCACGCTGGGTCAGTGACAGCCTCAGCACCTACGTACGCAGTGGCCCGACCGACGGCCACCGTATCGTCGGTACGCTAAAGTCCGGGCAGCCACTGACGCTAATCGGTACACAGGGCAACTACAGTCAGGTTCGTGGACAAAACGGTGATGTGGTGTGGATCCTTTCCAGTGACCTGCAATCAGTGCCTGGTCAGAATGAGCGCCTGCCTCAGCTCGATGCTCAGGTGGCCGAGCTGACAGGGCAATTGAAGACCATCGATGACAGCTGGAAAAACCGGGTGCAGGGTATGCAGGAAACCCTGGATTCGCGCAAGCAACTGGTCGATGAACTCCAGGCGCGCAACAAGGACTTGAACGAGCAGCTGGACCAGAGCCAATCGAACCTTCGCGACGCTCAAGCGCGCCTGGGTGACGAGAACAAGCAGGTGATGATGCGCTACATGGTGTATGGCGGCAGCATCGCAGGGGCCGGTTTGTTGGTGGGCCTCATCCTGCCGGCCTTGACCCGTGGGCGGAAAAAGAACGATCGCTGGTTCTAGGACTGTGTTGAGGATTGCCTGTCTTGCACAGACCGGCAGATTCTTAAGTTTCGAAACGGACTTGCCGGCTCGTCGGCCTGGCCGGGGCGAGCTATAGATCCGGGGCTGCTGCGCAGCCCTGCTCCGGTAGATGCTCAACCCGTCATCCCCAGCATTCACCGCTACTGCGCTTTCCATACTACTGACCAAGCCGCTCTAGTGCCTGGAGCACAAAGGTAGTAGCCCTCTCCTGCCTGGCGTCCCGGCAGGCGATCCCCAACTGCCGCCACAACCCAGGCCGCAAGGGTCGACAGACCAGACGCGGGTCCGCCTCCATCGCTTCACCTTCCTGCGGCAGCAACGTTGCACCGTACCCAGCGCCCACTAGGCGCTTGATCGCGTCGTTGTAGTTCAACTCGATGCGCGGCTGTGGGTGCAGCCCGGCCGTTGCGAACCATTCGGTGCAGACCCGCGACAATTGCGTGCTGCTGTCATTGAGAATCAAAGGCCGCTCGGCCAGCCACTTGGGGGTGACAGCTGCCGGCGGCTGCCAGTCAGCCGGCATGTAGGCCAGGATGGGGTCTCGCCGCCAAGCGGTGACCGCCAGGCCCTTGCCCGCCACTTGTGGCAACGCTACCAGGCCAATATCCAGCAGCCCTTCACGCAGCTGCACCAGGGACGCTTGTGAAGTGAGCACTTGCACCTGCACGTCGATGCCAGGGTGTTCACTGCGCAGGTGCTCAAGCGCCTCGGGCAGCAGGTGCGCGATGGCCCCGGTTGATGCGCCCAGCCGCACGCGGCCTGTCAGGCCTTGCACTTGATTGCGCACCTCATCCAGAGCCATTTCGGCATCGGTAAGCAGGCGTCTGGCGCGCACCAGCAGGGTTTCGCCGATGACTGTCGGCCGAACTTGGCCGCGTGTGCGGGTCAGCAGCGTGGCGCCCACCCGCGACTCCAGCTCGGCCACATGCAGGCTAATGGTGGGGGGTGCCAGATTGAGCTGACGGGCTGCCGCCGCAAAAGACCCAAGCTGGCTGATCACCACCAGCGTACGCAGGCGGTCAAGGCTGATTTCACGCACAGGGCTACGGCTTCCTTGAGGTAAACGTCGGAAGATTCAGAATAACTGAACGTGCCCGTCATGAAATGTAAATTTTCTTTATGCCCAGCTTGAGCGACTCTGGTGTCCGACCTACCCGCCTGGACACGTGAACATGCATCTACCTCTTGTTTTCATCGATGGCGATCAAGGCACTACCGGGCTGCAAATCCATGCCCGCCTGCACGCTCGCACGGACCTGCGCCTGCTGACACTTGCCGACACGCAGCGCAAGGACCTCAGGTACCGCAGCGAGGCCATCAACCGTGCCGACATCGCCATACTTTGCCTGCCCGATGACGCTGCACGCGAAGCGGTGAGCGCGATCCACAACCCCGGTGTACGGGTGATCGATGCCAGCTCCGCCCACCGCACCGCGCCAGGTTGGACCTACGGTTTCGCCGAATTGAATCGGGACCAGGCTGCGCATATCGGCCAAAGTACCCGGGTCAGTAACCCTGGCTGCTACCCGACGGGCGCGATCGCATTGCTCGGCCCCCTGATCGCGGCAGGCTTGATACCTGCCGACTACCCGCTGGCCATCCATGCCATCTCGGGCTATTCCGGCGGCGGGCGCGCAGCGGTGCAGCGGCACGAGCAGCAGGACGGTAGCGCCGCCTCGGCCTTGCTCATGTACGGGCTGGACCTGGCGCACAAGCATGTGCCCGAGATTCAGGCCCACGCCGGTCTATCTGCCCGCCCCATGTTCATGCCCGCCTACGGCGCCTACCGCCAGGGCATCGTCCTCAGCATCGCCCTGCACCTGCGCTTGCTGCCCAGCCAGGTCAGCGCGCAGCAGTTGCAGGCGTGTCTGGAGCAGCACTACCAAGGCGCCCGCCACGTGAAGGTGATGCCGCTGCAAACCCAGGGCACAGCCGAGCGCCTCGATCCGCAGGCGCTCAACGGGACCGATGATCTGCGCCTGGGCCTGTACGCCAACCCCTCGCAAGGCCAAGTGCTGTTGACCGCCGTCTTCGATAACCTGGGCAAAGGGGCTGCCGGGGCTGCCGTGCAGAACCTGGACTTGATGATCGACGCCATGCGCGCCCACGGCGATAACGGCAAAAACGGGTAGACTGTACAGCCCGCGCACTCATGTTGCGGGCTGTATTCCATTCGCCGGAGCCTGTTTGCCGATGTACATCCTGAGCCGCCTGTCCAGCGTGCCACCCGAGTCGTTCCAGAACCAGATCCGTGAACTGGTCATCCACGAAGTGGGTGAGCTGAGCAGTGTCGCCATTACGCCTGATAACCCGTTGTACCCCTTGTACCAGTACGGTGTAGGCATGGAGGTGCACCAGTATCTGCAAGCACTCGATGGTACCCGCGGGCTGCGCGTTGCCCTGACTCTGGCACTCGATGCCGATGCCCCGGACCAGTTACTGGGCTTTGCTCTGGCATTGCCAGCCGACAACGACGACCAGGCCTGTGCCCTGGCATATCTCGCTGTAGCGCCCACGCACCGCCGCCAGGGGATCGCGCGCGCCTTGCTGGCCGACCTGCAGGCTCAGTACCGCTACATTGAACTGAATGCCTTTGCCCACCAGGTGCCGTGGTTCGAAGTCATGGGCATGCAAGCGGTCTCGGCCAACGGCCCACAGGTACTGATGAGCAGTACCGGTCAAGGCGGTGATGCCCTGATCGGGCGCTTGGACATCGCGCCTATCTACCAGACGACCGAAGTCATGCAAATCCACACCTATCTGCTGAACCAGCACGGCGAAGACGCCATGATTGAGGCCGAACAGCGTCGGGACGAGCGTCTGGATGAGCTAGCCCTTCAGGCCCAGGCCTGCGTGCAGCAACGCCTGACGGTACATTGATTCCCCTGCTCCTGCGCCCGTGACAAGGCGCAGGTCGTCCGCACTCAGGCATGCACCCAACGTCGATGCAGGCCGCGGGCCAGCGCATCCAGGGCAAAGCCCAGCACCCCGATCAGCAGCACCATGGCCATCAGCTCGGAATAGGCCAGGCGGTCGCGTGTATCGAGAATGAAGTATCCCAAGCCTGCGCTCACCCCGAGCATCTCGCAGGGCACCAGCACGATCCACAAAATGCCGATGGCCAGCCGTACCCCTGTGAGCACGTGCCCGATCACGCCGGGGACAATCACCTTGCACAGGGTTTCCCAACGGGTGGCGCTCAGGCTTCGGCTGAGCTGCAGCCAGCGCGGGTCCAGTTGCCGCACCCCGGCAGCGGTATTGAGCAGGATCGGCCACAGCGCAGCGAACGCCAGCAGGAAGTAGATGGGCTGATCGCCCACCCCCATCAGCATCACCACGACCGGCATCCACGACAGCGGCGAGATCATGCGCAGGAACTGGAACGCAGGGGTAGTCGCCGCCTCCAGGTGCCGGTAGCTGCCCACCAGCAGCCCAAGGGGCACACCGATCAGCAGCGCCAGCAGCAAACCGATCAGGATGCGTTTGAGGCTGACCCAGATATGTCCGTACACCTCGCCTTGCCCAAGCAGCTCGATCAGGCTGGTAAAGGTGGCCGAGGGCGAGAAGCGTGCCGACAGGCCATCGGGCTGGCCGAAGGCTGCCACCCCTGCCCACCAGACCAGCAGCAACCCCAGCAACCCGGCCAGCCCCAGGCTGGCATGCACCACATGCTTGCGCATCAGACCGCGAACTCCTCGCTGCGCTCGAAGGTGTCGGCAATACCGAAGACCGAAGGCCCCCCGACGCTGGCGATGGCATTGCGCACAAAACGGTCGTCTACCAGGTCACCGGCCACGTGTGCCGGGTCCAGGTCGGCGAGAAACGCGTTGTTGCCTTCGATCAAGGTGCGCTTGAGCCGTGTGACGAGCTCCTGGGTGTAGCTGGGGTACGGATAAGGCTGGAAGTCGATGCGTTTCTCATCCCACTGCTGGTGTTGTATGGCACCGGTGGCGATGTAGTCGGCACGGTCGCTGGCAGCAGGTGCCAGCACTCTGGTCAACACCGCGGGGTCGTGTGGGGTGTACTTGTTAGGGCCTGCCTTGGACAGCAAAGCAGCCGCCTCGGCCCGGTGCTCGCGGGTCCATTGCTGGGCCTTGACGATGGCGTTGACCACCTTCTGCGACCAGTCCGGCCGGTTGTTCAGGTCGTGTTCATGCATGAACACCACGCAGCAGGCGTGGTTGCGCCAGACGTCCCCGGTGAAGCGCTGCACGCGCCCGACCTTGAGGTTTTCGGCCAAGGCGTTGAACGGTTCGGCGACGATGTAGCCGGCGATGCGCTTGCTGGCCAGGGCCGGGGGCATGTCCGAGGGAGGCAGCACCAGCAGGTTCACTTCGTTGGCGGCAAGCGCTGCTGTGGCGGGTTTGGACACGGCGGTCAGGCCACTGTCCGCGAGCATCTGTTGCAGCACAACGTTATGAATCGAATACCAGAACGGAATGGCCACGGTCTTGCCACCGAGCTGTTTCATGTCGGTAATATCTGGCGCCACCGTCAGCCCCGAGCCGCCCACATGGTTCCAGGCCACCACTTTGGCCGGCACCTTGCTTGCGTAACGCGCCCATACCGTCATCGGGGACAACAGATGGATGACGTTGACCTGCCCGGAAATGAACGCTTCGATCACCTGTGCCCAACTGCGCAGCAAGACCGGCCGTTCGGCCTTGACGCCTTCGGCCTCGAACAGGCCATTGTTGTGCGCCACCAGCAACGGGGTGGCATCGGTGATGGGCAGATAACCGATGCGCACAGGCGCATCGGGTTCGGCGGCGGCGCGTGCCTGCAAGCTGGACAGCAGCGGCAATGCGCCCGCTGCGGTCAGCAGTGCGCTCATCTTGAGAAAATCGCGACGCGAAGAAGCGGCGCAGCAGTCATCCATGCACATGGACAGCCTCCGAGGGCAAGGGGGTGGGTTGGGGTTCGACTGTGCGGCTTCCCCGCCGAAGGGTTTTGAGAATCTCGATGCGCAAGGCGCCCAATGCCTCGACCTGCTGCGTCCGGGGTTGCGGCAGGTCGACGAGCCATTGCCCGAGCGTGTGCGCTGGGTGGTCGCCCAGTAGCAATACGCGGTCGGACAACAGCAGGGCTTCGTCGATGTCATGTGTAATCAGGACCGCCGCGGTGTTGTGCGTGGCGATCAATTGCAGCAGCAGTTGCTGCATGTCGGCGCGGGTCACCTCGTCCAGCGCGCCGAACGGCTCGTCGAGCAGCAGCACTTCTGGCTGGCGCGCCAGGCAACGGGCCAATGCCGTGCGCTGGGCCATGCCGCCGGAGAGCTGGGCCGGATACTGGTTGCGTGCATGGTCCAGGCCTACGGCAGCAATGGCATGGTCGACGCGTGCCCGACGCTCGTCTGCGGCAAGCGTTGGCTGGCGGGCGAAGTCCAGGCCGAAGGCGACATTCTTCTCCAGGCTCAGCCAAGGCAGCAGGCTTGGGTCCTGAAAGGCCACCGCCAGGCGCGGATGCGGGCCCTGCAGCGGCTGGCCGTGCAACATTACGTGCCCGCCTTGGGGTTGCTGAAGGCCCGCAAGCACGCGCAGCAGGCTGGACTTGCCGACACCGCTGGGGCCCAGGATGCTCACCACCTCGCCTGGGGCCAGTTGCAGGTCGAACCGGGCCAGTACCTGCTGCCAGCCCTCGGCACGGGGGTAGCCCAGGCTGATGTCCTTGGCTTGTAGCACAACGTGGGTCATGCCGATGCTGCCTGGCGATGAAGTTCAGCGCGCAGTTGCACCAGGCTGGGCGTGACGATGGGCACGAAGGCTGACTCACGCCAGCGCCGCGCGAAGCCTTCGCCATATTCGCACAGGTAAGCTTTGCCGCCGCTGGCCTGTAGCTCAAGCTGCACGGCATCGGCGGCGCACTCGGCCAGGGTGATGCGCAATTTGAACAGCGCTGCCGGCTGCTCCCTGAAGCGCTCATCGAGCAGCCCTTGCTTGAGCTCACTCACGGTGTTCTCCAGGCGAGCACTGAGTACCTGCCTGGCTTCATCCAGGAACGAAGCGCGCCCGTGCAGGTGACCCTGGACTTCTTCCAGCGCCCTGCGCGCCAGGCCGATGGCCATGCCGCACTGCAGCCCCAGGAAAGCCGGCCGGACACGGGGCAGGAATTGGCGGGCGTTGTCGTGCAGCAACCAGTCACGCGACAATTGCACCTGGTGGAAGGCCAGCGCAGCGGTGTTACTCGACTGCAAGCCCATCAGTTGCAGGTCGTCAGAGCGCTCAAGACCTTGTGCATCGGACGGAATGGCCAGCACGAAGGGGGCGCCACCGGCGTCATCCTCGATGGCAGCGGCTACAACGAAGCCGCTCTTGCGCAGGTTGGTCACCCAGTGCAACCGCCCTTCCAAATCCCAGCCATCCTCCTGGGGCCGACCGCGCACCTGTAGCGTCTCGATACCCGAAAGAAACTTCATGGCGTTGGACAAGCCCGTGGCGCCGGCCAGCTCACCGCTCAACAGCGCAGGCAGCAGCCGTTCGCGCAGCCCGGTATTGGGGCTCTGCAGCAGGTATTCGATGAAGGCCCGCTGCCCCCAGCACACGAAGGCCGTGGCCAGTGAACGGCTGGCAATGGTTGCGATGGCCTCCACCGCGTCGGTGATCTGGCCACCTGAACCGCCCAGGGCAGGGTCGATGCCAACGCGCGGCAATTGCGACTGCGCTATCTGGGACAGCACCTGTTGCGGCTCGCACTGGCCACGGTCGATGGCTTCGGCATTGGCATCCAGCCACTGTCGAAATGCGCACTCTTGCATGTTTTCTTGCTCCTTTTGAAACGCCGCGGGCGCCTGGCGACCCGTTCACGGCCAATGGCCGTTCCAGTACCGACCGCAGTGCGGCGGGTTGCCTGCGTCCTACGCAGACGGCTGTTGCCAGCGATACTTACCCAGCTCATCGTTGAGCGGCGTCTGGGCGAACACATTAGCAAAGTTGCACAGGGTTGCGAGGCTGACACCCAGAATCACTTCCAGCGCATTGCCCTCGGTGAAGCCCGCGTCGCGAAAAGCCTGATAAGTGGCCGGGCTCACATCGCCGCGGGTGGCGATGACTTCGCGGGCAAACGCCGCCAGGGTTTCGTATCGCGCGTCGGGAAGCTCGCCGCGCGCGCGCAGGGCGTCGACCACTTCGTGGGGCAGCTTGGCTTTGTTCAGGGCCACCGCCGTGTGGCCCGCCACGCAGAAGTCGCAACCGTGCTGGGTGGCGGCGATCAACTGCACCACTTCGCGCTCGGCCAAGGTCAGCTCGGACTTGCCGTTCAACGCCGAAACGGTGACATAGGTTTCCAGCGCGGCTGGGGCGTTGGCCAGGACACGCAGCAGGTTGGGGATGAAGCCCGAGTTCTTCTGGGCGTTTTCGAGGAACGGCTTGGCCGCCTCTGGTGCGGTCTGCAGGTCGTGTAGGGTAATGCGCGAGGACATGGGGTACTCTCCTTTGCCGTGTATCAGTACAGTCTGTTGGTTATAAGAAGTACGCTCCATATTCATCAGTCGTTTTTACTTGCTCCTGAGTGTTTGCTTTAGATGATTTCGTCCAGCCATCTCGTCGAGCGGTTATTAGAAAGCCTCGAGCTAGACGCCAGCCTGTTTCATGTCGGCCGTTACTGTGGAGGCTGGCACGCCAGCACCCACGGCATGGGCCACGCCAGTTTTCACCTGGTCGTGCAAGGCGGCTGTTGGCTGCACGCAGAGACCCTCGAGCAGCCGGTGCGCCTGGAGCGCGGCGATGCCGTGTTCCTGCTGCGTGATGTGAGCTACCGGCTTGCCAGCGAAGCCGATGCCGCGCAGGCCTGCGCCCAACCGCGCCAGCCCATGCAGCCCCTTGATGCCGAGGCGAGCGATGGGGTGGGCCTGGTCTGTGGGTTCTTCCATTTCAGCAGCGGCCTTTCGGCGCTGATCATCGACGCAATGTCCGATCTGATCATCCTGCGCGCCGAGGATCCCGCAGGTAGCGCTGCACGCGCCTTGTTCGATCTGATTCTGGAAGAATGCCGGCGCGCCAACGGGCCCTCTCAAGTCTTGCTGGAGCGACTGACGCACCTGTTGTTCCTGTATGCCCTGCGCCAACAGGTGCATGGCGCTCAGCCGCTGGGTGGGCTGATCGCCCTTGCCCGCCAGCCAGTGTTTGCGGACTTGCTCGAACAGTTGATCAAGGCGCCTGGGGCCATCTGGACGCTGGAACGCATGGCGGCGTGCACGGGTTTGTCGCGGTCGGCGTTCTTCAAGCGTTTCAGCGAGCTGGCCGGGCAGTCACCCGGCCAAGTGCTGTTGGCACTGCGCATGCGCCATGCCAGCCAGTTGCTGCGCGCCGGCCATACGGTCGAACAGGTAGGTGCTCAGGCGGGGTATCAATCGGTAGCGGCGTTCACACGTGCCTTCGCCAAGGCCGTAGGCGTGCAACCGGGGGCGTATCGGCGTCAGCAAAGTGGACGGTGAGAGGCCAATTCAAGAACCCAGTGCAGGGGCATCCGCACTCTCATCTCGTTACATTGCATGACTGTCCTACAATAATGGCTTTATGTCATCATCCGCGCATTCAAGTCCACCGCACTCTCCCTCCCGCCCCTTAGCATCTCTAGAGCCTGGCGCCGTCCCGAAGGGCTTGCGCCAACGCGCCTCGCCCCCTGCACGCCATCCTTAGGAGCTTTCGATGCATTTCAGGAACATGAAGATCGGCATTCGCGCAGCCTGCGTGTTTGCCTTGTTGGGCATGCTGATCCTGACCATGGGACTGGTCGCCCTGTATGAAACACAGCAGATGGATGAGTCCACGGATGAAATCCGCCTGACCTGGATGCCCACCGTCATGTCGCTCAGTGCAATCAACAGCAACCTGGGCCGTACTCGCGCCCTCACCCTGCGCAGTGCATTGGAAGAGAATGCCAGCGAGCGCACCCGCTACCTGAGTACGATCCAGAGTATCGAACGCGAATTGGATGAAGGCTTCGAGGCCTATGTGGCCACCATCGTGTCCAACGAAGACCGCGGGCTGTTCGAAACCGCTCGCAGCGCCTATCAGCACTACCATGAGCTCCAGGAAACGGTCCTGGCCGAGCTTTCGGCCGGGCGCATGGACAGGGCTCGCCAGCTGATCAACGGCCCGCTGACGGCACGTGCCGAAACGATGATGCAAGCCATGTCCACACTCATCGCCTTCAACGCCAAAGGCGCAGAAGCTGCATCCCAACTGAGCAGCGACGTGGCCGATGAGGCATTGGTGGCCATTATCACGGCACTGGTTGTGATCCTGCTGGCACTGGTGATGATCGCCTACCTGCTCACACGCAGCATCATCGTGCCGCTAGCCCAAGCCGTTACCGCCGCAGAGCGCGTGGCGGCCGGTGACCTGACCCAGCCCATCCAGGCTGAGGGCCGCGACGAGCCCGCCTTGCTGCTGCAGGCCTTGGCCCGAATGCAAGCCAACCTGCGCCAGACCATTGCCCGCATTGCGGCCTCGTCGGACCAACTGGCATCGGCCTCCGAAGAGCTGCACACCGTGACCGAAGACACCAGCCGTGGCCTGCACCAGCAAAGCGCCGAAATCGACCAGGCTGCCACGGCCGTCAACCAGATGACCGTCGCCGTGGAAGAAGTTGCCAGCAATGCCGTGAGCACGGCCGATGCTTCCAAAGACGCAGACCGCACGACCCGCGACGGCCGTGACCAGGTCAACCAGGCATTGCAATCCATCGAGCAGTTGGTAGCCGAAGTTACCGGCACTTCGGCGCAGGTGCAGCAGCTGGCCAACAGCGCCAGTGAAATTACCCGGGTGCTGGACGTGATCGGCGCTATCGCAGGGCAGACCAATCTCCTGGCACTCAACGCCGCCATCGAAGCGGCGCGGGCAGGTGAAGCGGGCCGAGGGTTCGCGGTGGTGGCCGACGAAGTGCGCGCCCTCGCCCATCGCACTCAACAATCGACTGCGGAAATCGAACAGATGATCGCGGGCATCCAGAACGGCACCGAACGCGCCGTGACGGCGATGTCCAGCAGTCAGGGTCGGGCGGCCGGTACGTTGGAGGTGGCCCAAGGTGCAGGGCGCGCGCTTGAGGTCATCGCCGAAGCCATCGCCTCGATCAACCAGCGTAACCTGGTGATCGCAAGCGCCTCGGAGGAGCAGGCTCAGGTGGCCCGAGAAGTGGATCGCAACCTGGTCAACATCCGTGATCTGTCAATGCAGACCTCGGCCGGGGCCAACCAGACCAGCGCAGCAGCGCAGGATCTGTCACGCCTGGCGGTAGACCTCAATGCCATGGTTGCGCAATTCAAGGTGTAATCCTCAGAGAGGGGCCGACCAGCGGCCCCTCAACGTGAGGCCACTGGCTCACTTGCTGACGCTGACCACCCGCCCCACGTTCTGCGCTGCCTTGCCACGGGTTGCCAGGCAGTAGTACAGCGGCACCGTTACCAACAAACCGAACAGCCACGACAGATCGGCCCCTTCGACGATGTTCGAGTATGGGCCGACATACAGCGCCGTGTTGGCGAATGGCAATTGCACCAGGATGCCGCAGGCATAGGCAATGATCGCGTGGTGGTTGAAACGGCCATAGATGCCGCCATCGGCGCTGAAGATCGAGGCGATGTCGTACTGGCCTTTCTTGATCAAGTAGAAGTCGACCAGGTTGATCGATGCCCAGGGTACCAGCACCAGCAGAAGCGCCAGGATCAGCCCGATGAACTGGCCGATGAAGTCGGCCGAAGCATTGAGCGCCACCAGTGCGCAGGCCACGAGGATGACGCTGGCCAGCACCACACGCACCTTGATGCTCGGCGTCCACTGGGCAAAGAATGTCTGGATTGCCGTCACGATCGAAAGCACGGCGCCGTACAGGTTCAGGGCGTTATGACTGATGATGTTGAGCAGGAACAGCACCATCAGGATCGGCCCGAGCCAGCCGGTGGCCTGTTTGACGGCATCCATGGCATCGGTGCCTTCGGGCACGCACAGCACGGCCACTGCCCCGAAGCTGAAGCACAGGATGGTGCCCAAGGTGGCGCCGAAGTAGGTCGCCCAGAATGGACGGGCGATCCCCACCTCACGCGGCAAGTAGCGCGAATAGTCGGAGGTGTACGGCGAGAAGCTGATCTGCCAGATCGTGCCCAGCGACACGGTGGCGATGAACCCGGACAGGTTGAAGGCACCACGGCTGAAGAAGTCGCCCGGCAGTACCTGCATGAACATCATGATGAACCCAGCCAGCAACGCAGAGCCCATCACCCAGGTGCCGATGCGGTTCAGAATGTGGATGAAACGGTAGCCCACGACGCCGATGGCAGTGGCGCTCAAGGCGCCGATCACGATCGCGCCGGGCATGGGGACCGTGGGTGCGATGCCGTGGATGGTCTTGCCTGCCAGCACGATGTTGGAAATGAAGAAGCCCACGTAGATCAGCGCGGTGAAGAAAACGATCAGCAGCGCGCCGTAGCGCCCGAACTGGCCCCGGCTCTGCACCATCTGCGGGATGCCCAGCTGCGGCCCCTGTGCAGAGGCCAGGGCAATCACCACGCCTCCCAGCAAGTGCCCCATGACGATGGCGATCAGCCCCCACAACAGGTTCAGGTGGAACACCTGGATCACCATGGCGCCGGTGACGATGGGCAGTGGCGCAATGTTGGTGCTGAACCAGAGGGTAAACAGGTCGCGCGCCTTCCCATGGCGCTCGGCAGGTGGAACGTAATCGACCGTGTGATTCTCGACAAACTGATGTTGCGACGACGGTTGGGACATGGTTTTTAGCTCGAAAGGTCGTTTTTATCGTTGTAAGGAAACCGCATCTAGGCGGCCTCTCAGCTGAAGACCATATTATGGTATTCCAAATTTTTGACAATACTGATCCGCATTTCTAAATGTCAGCTGATCCGATTCAGCCATTAACGAAAAGTGATTATGAGCGCTTCTACCCCTTTAAATACGCGGGTTTGGACCATTCATCGTGGTTTTAGCCAAGTCTAAAAATGTGCTTGCAAAAAAGGTATTACGGTATACCATCAGACACATCAACGATAAAAACCGCGGCCCACCGCAGCTTTAAAGAGGTACATCAGATGATCGACGCAACCGTCTACAAGAACGTCCTGGGTTCCTTCCCCTCCGGCGTTACCGTCATCACCACCCTGGACGACGACGGCTCGGTCGTTGGCTTGACCGCCAGCGCCTTCTCATCCCTGTCGATGGACCCTCCCCTGGTGCTGTTCTGCCCCAACTACACGTCCGACTCCTACCCGGTGCTGATCAAGCACAAGCGCTTCGCCATTCATCTGTTATCCGGCAATCAGCAGGCCGAGGCCTACGCCTTCGCCAAGAAGGGCAAGGACAAGGCCGCCGGCATCGAGTGGTCGTTGAGCGCGCTGGGCAACCCCATTCTCGCCGGTGCTACCGCCGTGATCGAATGTGAGCTGTGGCGCGAATACGAAGGGGGCGATCACGCAATCATGGTGGGCAAAGTGCACAACCTGATCGTGCCGGAGCAAGCGCCGCTGCCGATGGTGTACTGCCGCGGGAAGATGGCCAGCCTGCCTGCACTCGCCTGACCTCTGCCCCCCCTGAACGCACTTGGCGCAAAGCATTGCGCTGTCCGCTGCGATACCCGGCTGTACGCCGGGTGACACTACCCAGTCCGAGGAATTGCCCATGAAATTTTCGTTGTTCGTGCACATGGAACGTTGGGATGAACAGGTCAGCCACCGCCAGTTGTTCGAAGACCTCACCGAACTGACCTTGATGGCCGAAGACGGCGGTTTCAGCACCGTGTGGATCGGCGAACATCACGCCATGGAATACACCATTTCGCCAAGCCCCATGCCATTGCTGGCTTATCTGGCGGCGCGCACCGAGAAGATCCGCCTGGGCGCTGGCACCATCATCGCCCCGTTCTGGAACCCGATCCGCGTCGCCGGCGAATGCGCTTTGCTCGATGTGATCAGCAACGGGCGCATGGAGGTGGGTCTGGCCCGTGGCGCCTATCAATTCGAATTCGATCGCATGGCCAATGGCATGCCAGCCACCGATGGCGGCAAGGCGCTGCGCGAAATGGTGCCTGTGGTACGCAAGCTGTGGGAGGGTGACTACGCCCATGAAGGCGAGGTGTACAAGTTCCCGACCTCCACCAGTGTTCCCAAGCCGTTCAATGCCACTCCACCCATGTGGATCGCGGCCCGTGACCCTGACTCGCATAACTTCGCCGTGGCCAATGGCTGCAACGTGATGGTGACGCCGCTGATGAAGGGCGACGAGGAAGTGCTGGACCTTCGCAACAAGTTCCAAGCCGCCTTGGACAACAACCCCGACGTGCCGCGCCCACAACTGATGGTATTGCGTCACACCCACGTACACAGCCCGCAAGAGCCGGACGGCTGGAAGGTCGGCGCCAGCGCCATCTCGCGTTTCTACCGCACGTTCGATGCCTGGTTCGGCAACAAGACCACGCCGGTCAATGGTTTCCTGGAGCCCAGCCCTGAAGCGAAGTTCGCCGAAGTGCCTGCATTCGAGCTGGAGAACATCCGCAAGAACACCATGATCGGCACTGCGGAAGAAATCATCGCGCGCATCAAGTACTACCAGGAACTGGGCGTCGATGAATTCAGCTTCTGGTGTGACAACAGCTTGCCCCACGCCGAGAAGAAAAAATCGCTGGAGCTGTTCATCAAGGAAGTGATCCCGGCATTCACCTGAATTCCCTTTACCTGATTCTTTGCGGGGCATGCCCGCTCGCGCGGGTCGTCTGGCCATGCGCGAGCGGGTTTTTTTCAGCCCAAATACAGGTACCGCCCCCGCGCGCTCGATACAGATGCGGTGCAGACCTGCACATCAGCACACCTTTCGTCTCGGTGGGATGAGAAAACGCCACGCAGTGCTTGCAGAACAAATATTATGGTATACCATCAGACAACAAGATCTGATCACACCGTACAGGAGCCCCCCATGAGTTTTGAAATTCGCAAGATCGTCACCTACTCCGAAGAGACCCGGATCGAAGGTGGCAAAGCCACTGACACGCCGGTCACCATGGTGGGCCTGGCGGTGGTCATCAAGAACCCTTGGGCTGGCCGTGGCTTCGTCGACGACCTCAAGCCCGAAATCCGCGCGCATTGCTCGGAACTCGGCGCGCTGATGGTCGAGCGACTGACCGCCGCCATCGGTGGTGCCGACAAGATCGAGGCCTACGGCAAGGCGGCAGTGGTGGGCGCTGACGGTGAAATCGAACACGCATCGGCCGTCATCCATACCCTGCGCTTCGGCAACCACTACCGCGAAGCCGTGCAGGCCAAAAGCTACCTGAGCTTTACCAACAAGCGCGGTGGCCCTGGCACGTCCATCCAGATTCCGATGATGCAAAAAGACGACGAAGGCCTGCGTTCGCACTACATCACCCTGGAAATGCAGATCGAGGACGCACCTCGCGCCGATGAAATCGTGGTGGTCCTTGGCGCTGCCGATGGCGGCCGCCTGCACCCACGCATTGGTAACCGCTACATCGACCTGGAAGAACTGGCGGCCGAGAAGGCCAACGCTCAATAACAACAATCAAGCCGGGCCTGGGTGTGGCGATCAATTCGTCACGCCCGACCTCAAAGGAGCGCCCTTCATGATTCAGCCCGTCGCTGAACGCACCCCCGCCGGCACCAGTTACCTGTCCGTCGGTCAGGGTCAACCCGTGGTACTCATTCACGGCGTGGGCCTGAACAAGGAAATGTGGGGCGGTCAGATCGTTGGCCTGGCCAACGACTACCGCGTCATTGCCTATGACATGCTCGGCCACGGCCAGAGTGCCTTGCCCCCGGCCGACGTCGGCCTCGAAGGCTATGCCGCCCAGTTGGCCGAGGTGCTCGATCACCTGCAACTGAGCCAGGCCATCGTCATCGGTTTCTCCATGGGCGGCCTGGTCGCACGTGCCTTCGCCCTGCACTACCCCCAGCGCATCGCTGCCTTGGTGGTGCTCAACAGCGTCTTCAACCGCAGCCCCGAACAGAGCGCCGGGGTCATCGCCCGTGCCGCTCAGGCAGCAGAGCTGGGCCCGGACGCCAATGTCGAGGCGGCACTGGACCGCTGGTTCAGCCGCGAGTACAAGGCGGCGAACCCCGCCCAGGTGGCTGCCATCCGTCAAGTGCTGGCCAGCAACGACCCACAGGGTTATCACACCACCTATTCGTTGTTTGCCACCCAGGACATGTACCGCGCAGGTGACCTGGGCAGCATCCAGGTGCCGACGCTGATCGCCACGGGAGAGCTCGATACCGGCTCGACGCCGGCCATGGCCCGCCAGCTCGCCGCCCGTATCCCGGGTGCGCACAGTGTGGTGCTGGCCGAGCAGCGGCATATGATGCCGGTGGAGGCACCGCGCGAAGTGAACAAGATGCTGCTGGATTTTCTCGCCAAAGCCCGCAGCCTGACCGAATCAGCCAAGGGGATTGTGGCATGAGCCTCGTTCGTTTTCAGATGTGCATCGACGGCCAATGGTGCGATGCGCAGAGCGCCAAGACCTTCGACAGCCTGAACCCGGCCACCGCACAGCCCTGGGCGCAGCTGCCGGACGCAGGCGAAGCCGATGTGGAGCTGGCGGTACAAGCCGCCCAGCGGGCATTCGAAAGCCAGGCTTGGCGGGGCATAACCGCTACAGCCCGTGGCAAGCTGTTGCGCCGTCTCGGGGACCTGATCGCCGAGAACAAGGAACACCTGGCCCAGCTGGAAAGCCGTGACAACGGCAAGCTGATCCGCGAAACCCGCGGTCAGGTGGGTTACCTGCCAGAGTTCTTCCATTACACCGCAGGCCTGGCCGATAAGCTCGAAGGCGGCACACTGCCCTTGGACAAGCCGGATCTGTTCGCCTACACCGTGCACGAGCCTATCGGTGTGGTCGCCGGGATCATCCCGTGGAACAGCCCGCTGTACCTGACGGCGATCAAACTGGCGCCGGCCCTGGCCGCTGGCAATACCATCGTGCTCAAGCCCTCAGAGCATGCCTCGGCGACGATTCTGGAACTGGCGCGCCTGGCGTTGGAAGCAGGGTTTCCGGCTGGCGTTGTCAACGTGGTCACAGGCTACGGCCCGAGCACCGGCGCGGCGCTTACCCGTCACCCGCTGGTGCGCAAGATCGCCTTCACAGGCGGTGCGGCCACCGCTCGCCATGTGGTGCGCAGCAGCGCCGAGAACTTCGCCAAGCTGTCGCTGGAACTCGGCGGCAAGTCGCCGAACATCATTTTTGCAGACGCCGACCTCGACAGCGCCATCAACGGTGCCGTGGCGGGGATCTATGCAGCGTCCGGACAAAGCTGCGTGGCCGGGTCGCGCCTGCTGGTGCAGGATGAAATCTTCGACGAGTTCGTCAAGCGCCTGATCGAGCGTGCCCAGCGCATTCGCATTGGCAACCCCCAGGACGATGCCAGCGAGATGGGCCCGATGGCCACTGCACAGCAGTTGGCCGTGGTCGAACAACTGGTCGCCGCGGCCAAGGCCGAAGGCGCCAAGCTGCACCTGGGCGGTAAACGGGCCCAGGTCGACGGCGAGGGCTGGTTCTACGAGCCAACGCTGTTCGAATGCGACAGCAACTCGATGAGCATCATGCAGGAAGAGGTGTTTGGACCGGTGGCGGCCGTCATTCGCTTCAAGACCGAGCAAGAGGCGCTGGCCATTGCCAACGATTCACAGTTCGGCCTGGCCGCCGGTATCTGGACCCGCGATTTGGGTCGAGCCCACCGCCTGGCGCGCGACGTGCGTTCGGGGATCATCTGGGTCAACACCTACCGCGCCGTATCTGCCATGGCGCCCATCGGCGGCTTCAAGAACAGCGGCTACGGACGCGAAAGCGGCATCGACTCCGTGCTGGCCTACACCGAGCTGAAAACCGTGTGGATCAACCTGTCCACCGCCCCCATGCCCGACCCCTTCGTGATGCGCTAAGAGGTAACACCGATGATCGAACCTGGCATCTACAAAGACGTGATGGGCTCCTTCCCGTCCGGGGTGACGGTCGTCACCACCCTGGACGCCGAGGGTGGCATCGTCGGCATCACTGCCAGTGCCTTCAGCGCGCTGTCGATCGACCCGGCGCTGGTGCTGTTCTGCCCCAACTACGCCTCCGACACCTACCCGATCCTGCGCGACAGCAAGCAGTTCGCCATTCACCTGCTGTCGGCAGGCCAGACGGCCGAAGCCTACGCCTTCGCGGGCAAAGGCAAGGACAAGGCCAAAGGCGTACAGTGGCACTTGAGCGCCTTGGGCAACCCGCTGCTGGACAACGCCACGGCGATCATCGAATGCGAGCTGTGGCGAGAGTACGACGGCGGCGACCATGCAATCATTGTGGGCGCCGTTAAAAACCTGGTGTTGCCCGCCGACCCGATGACGCCCATGGTGTACCACAAGGGTAAGCTGGGCGCCCTGCCCCCACTGGGCTGAGGCGCGACTTTTTCAGGGGCGCGCTGGCCTCTAACTCTCCTTAGCGCCCCTGTTTTATTCCGGAGTAGCGTACATGAGCAATGAAAAGTACGAAAAAGGTCTGCAGATTCGCACACAGGTCCTGGGCGAAGACTATGTTAACCGGTCGATCCAGAATGCCGACGCATTCACCCAGCCTCTGCAGGAGCTGGTGACCGAGTACTGCTGGGGCCATGTCTGGGGCCGCGAAGGCTTGTCGCTCAAAGAGCGCAGCATGATAAACTTGGCCATGATTTCGGCACTCAACCGGCCGCACGAGCTCAAGCTGCACATCCGCGGCGCCTTGCGCAACGGCCTGAGCCGCGAGCAAGTACGCGAGATTCTGCTCCAGGTCGGCATTTATTGCGGCGTCCCGGCGGCGGTGGACAGTTTCCGCCTGGCCCGGGAAGCGTTCGCCGAGGCCGACGCGGAGTCCACCCGTTAACACCGGGCTGTTCGTACCCACGCAAGGAGCACCCAGGGTCGTGGTGCCCCGTTACGGTCGTGGCCGGGCAGCCTCATTCAGAGCGCACTCGATGAAACGCCAGCCACTGGACGACAGCTTCAAGGTCAATCGCAACCCCGTCACCCTGCGCGAAATCGTGCTCGACAAACTGCGCGGCGCGATCATGAACTTCCACCTGCTCCCAGGCGACCGCCTGGTGGAGCGCGATCTGTGCGACCGCCTTGGCGTCAGCCGCACGTCCGTGCGTGAAGCCCTGCGCCACCTGGAGTCCGAAGGCCTGGTGGAGTTCGCCGACGCCAAAGGCCCGCGTGTTGCGATCATCACCCTTGAAGATGCACGCGACATCTATGAGTTGCGCTGCGTACTCGAAGGCCTGATCGTGCAGCTGTTCACGCTCAATGCCAAGGCCAAGGACATCCGCGCGCTGGAACGAGCCCTGGACGTCAACCGTGAGGCGTTGGAAGAAGGTGAGCTGCAGCAGGTGCTCGAGTCGGTGCAAGGGTTCTATGACGTGCTGCTCGAGGGTTCGGGCAACCAGGTCGCGGCGCAGCAGCTTCGTCAGTTGCAGGCGCGCATCAGCTACCTGCGTGCCACATCGGTATCCCAGGCCAACCGCCGTGGTGCCAGCAACCTGGAAATGGAAAAAATGGTCGAGGCCATCAAAAGCGGCGACCCCCTGGTAGCTCACCAGGCCTCGGTCGATCACGTGCGTGCCGCCGCCAAGGTTGCACTGGACTATCTGCGCCAGAAACAAGACGACAACGCCAAGGTTCGCGAGATCGTCGCTCCCCTGGCCCTCAAGGAACCTCGCATAGGTCGCTGATCATGCCCAGTGCTCCCCGCTACTGCCCTCATTGCACCACGACGCTGGCCCAGGGCACACCTGCGGGGGACACCCATGAACGGCTGCACTGCGCCAGCTGCGGCTACATTCATTACATCAATCCGAAGATCATTGCCGGTTGCATCATTGAGCGCGACGGCAAATACCTGCTGTGCCAACGCGCCATCCCCCCTCGCCCCGGCACCTGGACGCTGCCGGCAGGCTTCATGGAAGCCGGCGAGACCACCGAACAGGCGGCGCTGCGCGAAGTGTGGGAAGAAAGCGGTGTACGGGCGGAGATCGTCTGCCCCTACTCCATTTTCAGCGTGCCGAAGATCAGCGAGGTCTACATCATCTTCCGCGCCTTCGTCACCGAGGAAACGGGCCAGTATGGACCGGAAACCCTGGCCTATCGGTTTTTCGAACCAGAGCAGATCCCGTGGGATGACATCTACTACCCCGCCATCCGGCAGATTCTCGAGCGTTACATTCTCGAGCGTCAGGCCGGTGTCTACGGGATTTACACCGGCAACGATGACGTGGGCAAGGTGCACTTCATTCGCTGACTGGCCAAGCGCCATAAAACGCTCGCCAATCGTGCCTTCAGGGTGCACCCTAGAGCACCCTGTTTCAATGACCGGCAGAGCAGATGGCGAAGTGGCTAGCAGGCGGCGGCGTGATGGCCGACCGCATTCTTGGGCATGACTGGACGTGCACCTCGTTGGGTCCGCTGGAAAACTGGCCCGATACCCTCAAGACCACCTTGGCGCTGTGCCTGGGCTCGCATTTTCCACAGGCTGTGCTGTGGGGGCCCGATCTGCTGACCTTCCACAATGATGCCTTTCTCCCGATTCTGGGGCGCAAGCCGGTGGCGCTGGGGGTACCGTTTGCAGAGGTCTGGCAGGAGGCATGGGACGATATCCGCTGCATGGCCGACAGGGCCCTCGAAGGCGAAGCGGTCTACATCCAGGACTTCCCCTTGGTCATCGACCGTAACAACGGGCCGGAGCGTGCCTACTTCACGTTCTGCTACAGCCCAATTCGTGACTTGCATGGCAATGTGCTTGGAATGCTCGATACCGTCACCGAAACCACGGCCACCGTGCTGGGTAACCAACGCCTGGCGTTTCTGGACACCCTCGGCCGGGCAGTGGCACAAGCGGTAGACCCTGAGGCGATTCTGGCAACGACCACGCGCCTGCTCGCTGAGCACCTAGGGCTATCAAGCTGTATCTATGCGGTCATGCAAGCTGACGATGACACCTTCACGGTCTGTGGCGAAGCGGTGACCGACGCGAGCCCCTCGTTGATCGGAGAGCATCGCCTGGGAGCTTTTGGCAAGCAGGTGAACGAACGACTGCGCAGCGGTCTGACATTGGCGCTCGATGATTGCAGGCAGGCACTTCCCGAGTCCGAGGCGGCTGTATTTGCAGCCCTTGGGATCAATGCCACGTGCTGCGTGCCGCTGATAAAAGGCGCAAGGCTCACCGCCTTGATGGCGGTCAACAGCGCGTCAGCGCACGCGTGGACCGAATACGAGCGGGTCTTGCTCGGTGACGTGACCGAACGCAGTTGGGCGCATATCCAGCATGCCCAATCCACGGGCGAGACGCAGGCCGCCTTGCTCGCGCTCGAGGCGCTCAACTCCAGCCTGGAGCAACGTGTGCAGACCCGCACCACGCAACTGCTGCACACCGAAGCGGAACTGCGTCAGGCCCAGAAGCTTGAGGCCATCGGCCAGCTTACAGGGGGTGTGGCGCACGATTTCAACAACATATTGACCATCATCCATGCCTCGCTGCATTTCTTGCAGCGTCCGGGCCTGGACGACGATCGGCGCATGCGCTATCTACGCACCATGGTCGAGACGGTCGAGCGCGGCTCCAAGTTGACCGGCCAACTGTTGGCCTTCGCACGGCGCCAGGCCTTGCATCCGCAGGTGTTCGACGCAGCGGCTCGGCTGGCAGCCATGGCCGACCTGTTCGATACCGCAGCAGGTGCGAGCATTGACGTCGAGCTGGACTTGCCTGCTTCGCCGTGCCACGTGCGCGCCGACATCAGCCAACTGGAAACGGCGGTTATCAACCTGATGCTCAATGCCCGCGATGCTATGGCCGGTGTGGGCACCGTGCGCGTGCGCCTCCAAGCCCACCAGCACCTGCCGGTCAGCCGCGATGAGGTTCCCGATCCGTGCGCGTATGCCGCGATTTCCGTCACCGACACGGGAGTTGGCATCAGCACGGAGCTGTTCGAGCGGATATTCGACCCTTTTTTCACCACCAAACCCGCCGGGCAAGGCACTGGGCTGGGGTTGTCCCAGGTATTCGGTTTCGCCAAGCAGTCCGGGGGGGATATCAAGGTCAGCAGTGTCGAGGGCAAGGGCACGACCTTCACCCTGTACCTGCCGCAACAGGCACCGACGGCCTTGTCCGAAACGGATAGGACATGCAGCGTGCAAGCGGGCTAAAGCTTGCGTTTCAGCCTCGGTTAAGGGCAGTTCCGGCCAGCAGGCGCGCCACGCTCTGGGCGAGTTCGGCGCGTCGATAAGGCTTGCGCAGCACTTCGAAACCGCTTAGCTGGCGCGGCGTCAAATTGGCATAGCCCGTGATGATCAGCACCGGCAGCTCGCTGTGATGCTGGCGCATTTGCTGGGCAAAGCGTACACCGGTCATCTCCGGCATGACGTGGTCGGTCACCAACACATCAGGCAGCCACCCCTTTTCCACCAAGCGCAAAGCGGCCACGGCACTTGGCGCTTCGGTCACCTCATAGCCCAGGTCGCGCAATTGCAAAGCCGTTGCGTGACGCACAATCTCTTCGTCGTCCACCAACAACACCCGGCTTGGACGCTCGGCCACAGGTCCGTCGCAAGCCTCGGCATCGCGATGGGTGGGTAATGCATCGCTGGCCGGCAGCCACAATGTCGCCTGGGTGCCTTTCCCTGGCGTGGACTGGATCTCGAACCCTCCGCCGGATTGAACCGCCAAGCCCTGGACCATGGGCAAGCCCAGGCCAGTCCCCTTGCCCACCTCCTTGGTAGAAAAGAAGGGTTCGATGCACCGCCTGAGCTGTTCATCGTCCATGCCGCAGCCATTGTCCCTGACCTGAATCCATACCAGACGTTTGCCCGCAAGGTCCTCGGGGGGTGTCAGGCAGTAGGTGTCATCACCGGCAATGATTTGCAGCTGGCCGGCGCCGCCGATAGCATCCCGGGCATTGACCGCCAGATTCAGCAGGGCCAGTTCCAGTTGGTGAGGATCCACCACGACGCAGGGCAACGACGGGTCGATGTTCACATGCACGGCAATGGTGGGTCCGAGCGAACGCGCCATCAACTCGTGCATGTCCTCGACCAGTGCTGCCAAGGACACCGGTTGCGGTTTGAGTGTCTGACGGCGTGCAAAGCTGAGCAGGCGAGCGACCAGATTGCGTGCCCGTTCTGCTGCCTGCAGGCCCCCGTCGATCAGCCGGGGCGCGCGCTCGGCATGTGGATGCCGGCGCAGCAGCTCGAACGACCCAATGATCGGCGTGAGCATGTTGTTGAGGTCGTGGGCGATACCGCCGGTCAATTGCCCGATCATCTCCATCTTGTGGGCTTCGTGCAGTTGCATCATGACTGATTCGCGCTGGGCCAGCGCCGTGGCAACCCGCTCCTCAAGGCTCTGGTTTAGCAAGTGCAACGCCTGCTCGGCACGAGCATGGAGGATTGCAGCCCACACTTGCTTGGCGGTTTCCTCCACAAGCTGACAGTCCTCCTCGAAGCACCCTCGCGCATCGCTGAAATGAACGCCTAACACTGCTTCGAGTCGCCCACCCCGTAGCACAGGGGCATGCAAGGCGGTGCTTATGCCCGCCAGACAAGGCTCAGGCTGTTCGTACCTGTGCTGAACGGTCCTGCCATCGCTCAATTGCTCATACAAGTCGGCGCCGAACGTCATGTACGAATGGGTGCCCGTCAAGGACGCCACGCCATCGGACCAATCATGGCTGACTTTGAAACCAACACCGTCGCCTTTGTCTTCACCGAAGCAGACCCTGGCTGCGCCCAACTCCTGGGCCAGGCGCTGAACCGCATACGACTCGATACGTGCGGCATCACCCAGCCCAGGCAATGTACGGCTCAATTCCAGGAGAAAAGCCTGGCGCTGGTGGAAACGCACGCGGTCCGTGGTCTCGGTGACCAGGCACAAGACCCCGCCGACGCTTGCATCAGCCTCGCGCACGGCGGAATACGACACGTCGAAATACACTGTCTCACCGTGCCCTCGGCGCTCAATGTAGAAGGGACGGTCCTTGGCCGAAAACGTCTGTCCTGTTTCACGCACACCGCGCAGCAACGGTTCGAGGTCGTCCCACAGTTCGGCCCAGTGCTCGCGCGCCGGGCGCCCGAGGGCTTGCGGGTGCTTATGACCAATAGTGGGCGCATAGGCATCGTTGTACAGCGCGACATAATCCGGGCCCCAGAACAACACGACCTGGGTCTGCGCTGGCAGCAATGTGGCCATGGCGGCCTGAAGGTGCGGGGACCAGCCATGCGGCGTCCCAAGTGGCGAATTCTCCCAGTTCATCGTTTGGAGCAGACGGCCAATCTCACCGCCATTGAGCAGGAAGCTCAGCGGTGTGGAGGCGTCGTCGATTAGAGGGGTTTGAAGCGATCTCATGTCAGGGGAATCCGCGGCACAGGCCAGCCATCTCTGGATAAGAGGCATTGATTCGCGGTTCGTTCCACTGAGATTGATTAGTCGTTCAATGTCAGCGCTGACCGCCCCGCGCAGTCAATCTGCCAGAGGGATGCTTAACTGCCCTCCGGCAGCAGGCTACGGTCGAACATGAATGGCCCCTGCCCTTGCGCCATGTATTGGTACAGTTGCTGCGGACGCCCCATGGGTGGCTGATTCTTTTCGCCTGTGTCCCTGACCCAGCCGAGCACGCGCAAACGCTCCAGGCGCTTGCGCAGCGACGTTGCATTTACAGGCTGGCCCAGGCACGCCTGCATGGCCCCCAGCGCGTCGAGCACGGTGAACCGGGTGTCGAGCAGGTACAACGGCAAACTGCTGTAGACGGACTTGGCCGCGAGCCGCTCACAGGCTCGGCGCGCCAACAAGTTGTGATCGAATGGCAGCAGCACCCTGCTATCAGCCACGTCGGCGAGGTCGAAAAAGGCTAGTTGCTCATCCTTGACTTCCTGGCGGGCGGGCAACAGCGCCAAATAGCAGGTGCTCAATGACCAACCCCGCGGATCCCGAAAGGCATTGCCTTCAGTGCCGACTTGCTCCAGATAGTGTGGCTGGACGCGCGCTTTTTCGCTCAAGGCGCGATGGGCTGCGCTCTGGAGGCTGGTATCAGGCGTGCGCCCATTGATGATCACCCCAGGCAGTGCCCATTGGCCCTGATGCGGTTCTCGCTCACGGCGATGCAAAAGCACCTGCAGGTGCTCGCTGCCGGGCGGCAGGCGCAGCGCGACGATGTCGACGCTTGCCAGGACTTCAGCTGTACTCACTCGTAACTCCTTGACCGAAGCCTTTTATAGTTCACCAGAGCGAATAAGTAAATCGGCCGTAACGTCCAGATAATGGATGCTTGACACATATACAACACCAGGTGGATTATGTAGCCATTCCAGCGAGGAGAACCTCCATGAAAATCGCCAGCTTCGATGTCGACGCACAAATAGGCTTTACGTGCCATGCGCCCCAGGAACTCCCAGTCCCCGAGGGTCATGAAATCGCACCAGACCTCAACGTCATGGCACAGCGGGCCGACCTGCGACTGGGCAGCAAGGATGCGCATCCCGCCAATGCCGCGTGGGTAGTGGCCCAAGCCACGCAGATGCTGCAGCCGCTGACCCTGGCCAACGCGGACCTCACCTGGGTCAGCCATTGCGTCCCTGGCACTCCCGGTTTCGAGCTGCTGCCAGGCCTGCCTGCCCCCATCGAGTACGACTATTTCGTGTGGAAAGGCGTGGAGCCCGACCTGCATCCCTATGGTGCCTGCTACCACGACTTGGCTGAGCGCCGCTCCACCGGCGTCATCGAATACCTCAAGGTGCATCAGGTGGGTGCTGTGATCGTTGGCGGGCTTGCACTGGACTACTGCGTGCGCACCACTGCCCGACAATTGCGCCAGGCCGGGTTCGAGGTGCTGCTGTACCTACCGGCCTGCCGCGCCCTGAGCCAGGCCGGCGCGATAGAGGCCTGCGGCGCCCTGGCTGCCGACGGTGTGAAGTTGTGCGGCGACGAGTCGGCCCTCGACCATCAACTGGCCCTGATCAAGGAGCAAGCAGCATGAGTGACAGCGTATTTGGCCCCCGTATCGTTCAGAACCTGCTGGACACCGACTTCTACAAGATCACCATGATGCAGGCGGTGCTGCACAACTACCCCAATGCCGAGGTGGAGTGGGAATTTCGCTGCCGCAACGGTGAGAACCTGGCCCCGTATCTCGCAGAAATCCGCTACCAGGTCGAGCAACTCGCCGAAGTCACCGTCACCCAGGATCAGCTTGCTTACCTTGAGAAGATTCCCTTCATCAAGCCTGACTTCATTCGCTTTCTTAGCCTGTTCCGCTTCAACTTGCGCTACGTGCATGTTGGCCTGGACGACGCCGGCCAGCTTGCGATACGCGTACGCGGCCCCTGGTTGCACGTCATCCTGTACGAAATCCCGTTGCTGGCGATCATCAGCGAAGTCCGCAACCGTTACCGCTACCGGGAGGTGGTGATCGAGCAGGTACGCGAACAGTTGTACCGCAACCTCGACTGGCTCAAGGCCCAGGCCAGCAGTGATGAATTGGCGGGCTTTCAGCTGGCGGATTTCGGCACTCGTCGACGCTTCTCCTATCGGGTGCAGGAAGAGGTGGTGCACATCCTCAAGCGCGATTTCCCAGGCCGCTTCGTCGGCACCAGCAACGTGCACCTGGCCCGGGAATACGAGCTACGGCCAATTGGTACCATGGCCCACGAATGGTTCATGGCCCACCAGCAGCTGGGTCCTCGCCTGGTGGACAGCCAGGCTGCAGCCTTGGAGTGCTGGGTGCGCGAGTATCGCGGCCTGCTCGGTATCGCGCTGACCGACTGCATCACCATGGATGCCTTCCTTGGGGACTTCGACCTCTATTTCGCCAAGCTCTTCGACGGCCTGCGTCACGACTCGGGCGACCCGCTGGCGTGGGCGGAGAAAGCCATCGCGCACTACCACCGGCTGGGTATCGACCCGAAGACCAAGACCCTGATCTTCTCAGACGGCCTGGACATGCCCAAGGCGCTTGGGCTTTACCGCGCGCTGCACGAGCGCATCAACGTGAGCTTTGGCATCGGGACGCGCCTGACCTGCGACATCCCGGGGGTCGAGCCGATGAACATGGTGATCAAGATGACGGCCTGCAATGGTGCACCGGTGGCCAAGATTTCGGACAGCCCAGGCAAGACGCAGTGCCGGGATGAAAATTTCGTGGCCTATTTGAAGCACGTATTCAACGTAGGCGCGTGACTTTCTGCAGGTGGCATTGCTAGGCCCGTGTACGTATCATGCTGCCCGGTTCAACAATCACCTGCCCTTTCAGCACACCAGGAGAAAGATCGCGATATGGACATCAAATTGGCAAAGCTGGTCACGGCAATGGGCTTGGCAGCCTTGCTCGCAGGCTGCAGTGAAGAAACGGTGCCCGAGCCGACCGCTGAGAACTGCACCCCGCAGATGCAGAAGAAAATTCTGGCGGATTTGTCCAAAGAGGCCAATCGCAATACCTTTACCGCCAACTGCAACAGCTTCCTCCAAGCCCGCAAGCATACCGACTGGACCTTCAAGAAGAGCCCGAAAGACGACTTCTGATGAGGTAGCGGCGGCCCTGACAGCACACGTGCCGCGTGGCAGTCGGGCTGCCTTGCGGCGATGTCTGCAGGGACGGGCGCATGTTTCATGAATTGCCGGTGGTGCGTGAAACATGGGTCGAAGCCCCGGAGAAGGCCACACAAAGCTCGTGAAAGCGGGCAGCCGCTCGAGAGGGTGAACCTGCGTGGGGCAGGACTATCGAAAACCGGCGAAGCAGTGAACGCGGCCCCACCTGGACCTTGCGCAAAACCATCCCTTCGTGACGAATCGACATGGCAGACACGAAACCTACGCCCATACCGGCGCGTACTGCTTCCTTCACCCCCTCCACGCCGGCGATCTCCAGGCCAATCCGCATCTGTAGTTGACTGTTGGCAAACGCTTGCTCGACGACCTGACGCACGCCCGAGCCCTGCTCACGCAGCACTATTGGGAAGTCGGCCACCTCCTTCAAGGCGCGAGGTCCGGCGCAAGCCAAGGGGTGTGCAACCGGGACGATGGCGACGATTTCGTCCTCCAGCCACTCGGTCACGCCAGTGCCCACGGGCAGGTCTCGCCCCGGCGGCCCTTCTATCAACGCCAAGTCCACGTCACCCAATGCGGCGACGATTTCGGCGGTGTTGCCCTGGATGGTGGTGATCACCACCTCAGGGTAGCGTGCCTTGAATTGGGCGATCAGGTACGGCAGCACGTAGCTTGCAGGCGTAGTGCTGGCACCGATCCGCAATGTGCCGCGCTGAAGGCCGCGCATCGCTTCGCGAAGTGACCGCGCCTGATCGAACGTATCGCGCAGACGAGTCGCATACGCCAGTAGCTGTTCACCCGCTGCTGTCAGGCGCACCCCGCGCCCTGCCCGGTGATAAAGAGGCTCGCCAAACGCCTCCTGCAGAAGTTTGAGTTGGCCAGACACCGCCGGCTGAGACAGATGCAGGGCCAATGCGGCATGGCTGATGTTGCCGTGCTCGGCGACGACGGCGAAAGTTATAAGCTGCTCTGGAGTCATCCCAAAAAACTATCAGCTAAATGGATATTTTTCATCCCTAATTACGATTTTTCATAAGCTTATAACCAACATACCGTGGTGCTCATTGATTCCAGTTGCTGGAGAATTCCATGACACCTGCCCCTTATACGCCATCTGACGCACCTGCCGCGCACCGCTGCGCAACGCTCAAGGGTGTGCTTTTGGTTACCGTCCTTGCGTTGGGCATCAGCCAAGCGGCTGCCCTACCCCTTTTCGTCCAGCTTGGCCTCAGCCCGTTGATCCTCGGCATCGTGGCCGGCGCGTTCGTTGGCAATGTGCTGAAAGATCGCCTGCCGGCCTGCTATGCACAGGGCATACACTTCTGCGCCCGGGCCCTGCTCCGGGTTGCCGTCGCCTTGTTCGGCCTGCGGATCAGCTTGCAGGAAATTGCACACGTTGGCTGGCCTGGCCTGGTGATCTCGCTGCTGGTGATCAGCAGCACATTGGCGATAGGACTGTGGTGTGGCATGAAACTGCTCGGGCTTGACCGCGAGACTGCTCTGCTTACAGCTGCGGGCAGCGCCATCTGCGGGGCTGCGGCCGTTTTGGCCTTTGAATCGGCACTGCGCAGCGCGCCGCATAAAAGTGCAGTGGCCGTAGGCAGCGTGGTGCTGTTCGGCACGGCGTCGATGTTTTTCTATCCCTTTCTGATTCAGGCTGGCTGGCTGCACCTGGATGCCCAGACCGCTGGGCTTTGGCTGGGCGGCACCCTCCATGAAGTGGCTCAAGTAGTCGGCGCCGCCAGTACCCTTGGCCCTGATGCCAGCCATGTGGCAACCATCGTGAAAATGACGCGTGTGATGCTGCTGGTGCCTGTCTTGTTACTGGTTGGCTTGTGGATCAGCCGTACCCCAAAATCCGGCTTGGCGTCAGGCAAGGGTCGGCTCACGGTGCCGTGGTTTGCGTTCGGGTTTCTGGCACTGGTAGCGGTCAATTCGCTGGAGGTTCTACCTTTGAGCCTGCGCGAAGCCGTCAACGGCCTGGACACCTTTGCGTTGACCATGGCCATGACGGCATTGGGCATGGAAACCCGCTTCGAACAGATACGCCACGCCGGGCCTCGCGTGCTGGCAATGGGGGCAATCCTCAACGTGTGGCTGTTTGGGGGCGGCTTGGCCATTACCCTGGCCGTGCAGCGGCTGCTGGGGTGATTGTTTCGCAACGCGCGCCGCTGAGGCCGCCATGAAGTGCCGGGCTTTTTTTGCATGCCTCTCGTTGCCGCTTCCATTTCTCGGTATGGTGTGGTCAAAGAAGGATGTTTTACCCGCACAGGAAAGACTTAGATGCCCCAACGCCATGTCATCAATGCATCCGTCAGCCCCAAAGGCAGCCTAGAAACGCTGTCCCAACGTGAAGTACAGCAACTGAGCGAAGCCGGCTCCGGCACTCTTTACACCCTGTTCCGCCAGTGCGCCCTGGCCATCCTCAACACCGGCGCCCATGTCGACAATGCCAAGACCATCCTCGAGGCCTACCAGGATTTCGAAGTGCGCATCCATCAGCAGGACCGAGGCGTTCGCCTGGAGCTGCTGAACGCCCCGGCAGATGCCTTCGTCGATGGTGAAATGATCGCCAGTACCCGGGAGATGCTCTTCAGCGCCTTGCGCGATATCGTGTATACCGAAAGCGAGCTGGCCAGCCAGCGCATCGATCTGGAAAGCTCCCAGGGCATCACCGATTACGTGTTCCACTTGCTGCGCAACGCCCGCACCCTGCGTCCTGGCGTCGAGCCGAAGATGGTGGTGTGCTGGGGCGGTCACTCGATCAGCACCGAGGAATACCAGTACACCAAGAAGGTGGGCCATGAGCTGGGCCTGCGTAAGCTGGACGTGTGCACCGGTTGCGGCCCTGGCGTCATGAAAGGCCCGATGAAAGGTGCCACCATTGCCCATGCCAAACAGCGCATGCAGGGCAGTCGCTACCTGGGCCTGACGGAACCGGGCATCATTGCCGCCGAGGCGCCCAACCCGATCGTCAACGAACTGGTGATCCTGCCAGATATCGAGAAGCGCCTGGAGGCGTTCGTGCGGGTTGGTCACGGCATCATTATCTTCCCGGGCGGTGCAGGCACGGCAGAAGAATTCCTGTACCTGCTGGGTATCCTGATGCATCCGGATAACCAGGATGTACCCTTCCCGGTCGTGCTGACGGGCCCACGCAGTGCAGAGCCCTACCTGCAGCAATTGCATGCCTTCGTCGGCGCAACGCTCGGCGAGGCAGCGCATCGGTTGTACGAGATCATCATTGACGACCCGGCTGAAGTGGCGCGCCACATGGTCGAAGGGCTCAAGCAGGTCAAACAGTTCCGTCGCGAGCGCAACGATGCGTTCCATTTCAACTGGTTGCTGCGGATCGAAGAGAGCTTCCAGCGACCCTTCGACCCCACTCACCAGGCCATGGCTGACCTGGATCTGCGTCGCGAGTTGCCACCTCACGAACTGGCGGCCAATTTGCGCCGAGCGTTTTCCGGGATTGTGGCGGGTAACGTTAAGGACAAGGGCATTCGCCTGATTGAAGAGCACGGGCCCTACCAGATTCGCGGTGACAGCGCTGTGTTGGATCCGCTGGGGCGTTTGCTGCAGGCATTCGTTGACCAGCATCGGATGAAGTTGCCGGGTGGGGCGGCTTATGTGCCTTGCTATCAGGTTGTGACTTGATTCACGCTTGACGGATAAAAGGGTCGCTGCAATGGATGGCGCAGCGGCCCCAGCCTACAAACGTCCCAGCCCCTTTTGCCCGGACACTGCGGCCCACTCCGGCCGGTGAGGCCTACAGGGCTGCACACGTAGATCAATGACGAGGCAGGATTAGCCGAACAACCACACCCCTACCTCGCTCAAGAAAACTCGCCACCTGTCACCTGTCGCTCCACAAATCGAATGCTGTTGCGCCCTGCGCGCTTGGACTCGTACAACGCCACATCCCCCTGCTCGATCAGCGCCGCCAGACTCGCTGGCGCCTGGTCAAACACATTCACCCCAATGCTCAACGTCACCGCTGCAGGTGTCGGGACTGCCCCGCCGGCATAGGCCTGAAATTGCTCCCGTAGTCCCTTGGCCAACCCCAGGACCCCTTCACGGCTAGCCCCACTGAGCAAAATCACGAACTCATCCCCGCCCAACCGCGCCGCCAGGGAGCGCTCGGGCAACACCGCACGGATCATTTCACTCAAGGCCACCAGCAACCGGTCCCCCGCTGCATGCCCATGCAGGTCGTTCACCAGCTTGAAATTGTCGATATCGATCAACAACAACGCTGCAGGCCGGACATTGCTGACCTCCTTGAAGAAAGGCCCCGCACGCACTTCCAGGGCACGCCGGTTGTACAGCGCAGTCAGCGGATCCCGTGCGGCCAGCCGAGCGATGCGTTCTTCGCGGCGGTAGCGAACCGTGCCTGTCATGGACAGCGCGATCAGCATGATCGCCATGGCACCCTCCACCAGGGAGACCTGGATGATCAACCCACCGAAACTGGCCAGGTCAATCAACGTGCCCGGCGCAATCGCAATGATTGCCTTGATCACGTAGAACAACCCATGGACCAGAAGCACGTACCGCAACTGGACTGCACCTACGCTCAGCGACTGCCCATGCGGCTGCAGCAGGCTACTGGCCTTCAAGGTCAGGGCGGCAACCAGCAGCGAGTTGGTCATCAGCATGACTTTCGACCACTCTGGGCCTGCAGGCAGCAGTAACAGGGCAAACCAGATCAGCACGATCACCAGCCAGGCCCGCGAAATACGGTCCTGGGTGAAGCGCAGCACGCCCAGCAGGAACAAGCCATGGGCCACGACCAGCAGGCCGTTCGCGAACCAGATGCCGATGAACAAAAGGCCAACGCCTCGCAGCAGCGCCAAGGTGCAACCGACGGTAATGGTCGCGAACCCGGCGCTCCAGTACAGCAACGATGACTCGCGGACACTGCGCCACTCTATTGCCAGGTACAACGCCGCCGCTGCCGCCAAGGCGATGGAAATGGTGAGCATGGTAGGTGGGTCTAGCGCCATGGCGGGTGTAGCCTATCGAAGTGGTTTGTAAAGGCGGCGATTGTATGCGCTCGCGCTGGATTTTCAGAGCAGCAGACGACCGCGTGCGCCAGACTTTCCTGCTGCCGTGACTTGCAACTTCATAGCAGCCCTCTGGTAGGAGCGGCCCTTGTGCCGCGATGGGCCGCGCAGCGGCCCCGGCGATCCGTGGTACAGCGTTCAAATCCCAGGGCCGCTGCGCGGCCCACCGCGGCACAAGGACCGCCCCTACAAGTGCTACGTTAATCAGGGGTATGTGTGGCGGCCGACGCCATCAATGAGATCAACGCCTGGTTGTCCACCGGACGACTCAACCAGTAACCCTGCACCTCATGGCACTGGTCATCACTGAGCAAAGCGAGCTGCTCCGCAGTTTCCACCCCCTCGGCCGTGACCGTCATGCCCATGGCGTTCCCCAGGCTGATGATCGCCTGCACCACACTGCGGTCACTGCTGCTCTTGCCCAGCGACTGGACGAACCGACGATCGATCTTGATGCTGTCGAACGGGTAAGTACGCAGGTAGCCCAGTGACGAATAGCCTGTGCCGAAGTCGTCCATGTTCAAGCGCACACCAAGTTCCTTCAATGCGTTCATCGTCTGCAACGCGCCTTCAACGTCGTTGAGCATCACGTTCTCGGTGATTTCCAACTCCAGCCGGTGCGCAGGCAGCCCGGTGGTGCGCAAGGCCTCGGCCACATCGCGTACCACGTCGCTGCGGCTGAACTGGGCAGGGGACATGTTCACGGACACCAGCACATCGAGCGGCCAGGCTCCTGCCTCCTTGCAAGCCTCCTGCAGCACCCAGTTGCCCAGCAACACGATCACATCGCTTTCCTCGGCCAAGCCGACAAATTCGTCCGGCATCAGCAACCCAAGGCGGGGATGCTGCCAGCGCACCAGCGCTTCGGCGGAGGCGATCGTTACCCCGTCCACCTTGAACCGTGGCTGGAAATGCAAACGCAGTTCGCCACGGGGGATGCCTTCGCGCAGCTCCTGTTCGAGCACGCGCTTTTCAAGCAGCGCAGCGCTCATCTGCGTGGAGAAATACCGCCATGTGTTCTTGCCCGATTGCTTGGCCCCGTACAGCGCTACGTCGGCATAACGGATCAGGTCGCTAGGGCCACCTGGGTAATCGTCGGAGATGACCACACCCAGGCTGGCGCCTATCTGTACCTTGTGGTGCTCCACCGCCATCGGCTGCTTGAGGGTGTCGATGAGCCGGGCGCAGAACCGGTCGAGTTCATCACGCGTGCCCGGTGCGATCAGGACGATGACGAACTCGTCCCCGCCCAGGCGCGCTACCAGGTCGCTGGAACGGGTCATTTGACCAAGCCGCGTCGCCACCTCCATCAACACTGCATCACCGGCCGGGTGGCCGAGGCTGTCATTGATCGGCTTGAAGTTGTCCAGGTCGAGCATCAGCACGGCCCGCGACACCTTGGCGCTGTCCTCGAGGAAGCGGAACAGCTTGTTACGGTTGGGCAGCCCGGTCAGGGCGTCATGTTGTGACAGGTGCTGAATTCGGGCATGGGCTGCCACCTCATCGGTGATGTCGGTACAGGTGCCGCGGAATCCCTTGCAGATTTTGTGCTCGATGATGGCCCTGGCCGCGATTCGGCACTCGCGTCGCTGCCCGGCCTTGTCCAGGTAATGGCAGCGCAGCGTGCCGGTAGACTCGCTGGCGCCCAGGCTGTGCAGCCAGGTTTCGACATGACCGGTTTCACAATCGAACAACGTGCAGATCGGCTGATTGAGCCAGAGCTCGGCGTCGTGCCCGGTCAGTTCGGTAAAGCGTGGTGAAAGATAGATCAGGTGCTGCTGCGCATCGGTCTCCCAGATCCAGTCGGAAGCCGCCTCGGCCACGGCCTTGAAGCGCGCTTCGCTGGCCTCCAGCGCCCGCTTGGAAATAGCCAGCTGATGGTAGCTGCGGTCAATGTCGGCGCTGGTGCGCATGGCATAGCGTGCAAGCAATACCATCAGTGCCAGGATGATCAGCAGCGCCACCGCCAGCGGTGTGAATACCGTTTGCAACAGATCGCTGCCGGGCTGGTCCATGCGCCAGGTCAAACGATAGGGAACCCCCTGAAGTCGCAAATGCCCCATATCGTCCGCAGCATTGTCGCTTGCCGCGATAGCCAAGTCCGTGAGGCCGGCCGTCTTACCCATCTGACTCAGCAAGTCGGCCTCGATCAATCGAATGAAGACCATCACCGAGTGATGCTTAGCCAGGCTGTCGGCGAGGCCAGGAGGACGTATCACGGCAGAGGTAAAGACCGCGGGCTGGCCAGCAAACATGACGTAGCCTGACGCCGGTTGCTTCTGCGCCATGGCCTGGCGGGCTTGTTGCAGGATGCGATGACCCTCGGGGCTGAAGTGATCGAAACCCAAGTCTGTCAGACGCCCTTGCACTATTGCATAAAGCGTACCCTGATCATCCAGGACGAACACGCCCGCATAGCCATCATCGCTATAGAGCGTGGCACCAACGTTGCCCTCATCGAACGCCCATTGCCGGTCCGCTGGACGCGCCAGATGGTCGTAAGCTGCCTGCCAGGAAGCATGGGTCCACAGATAGGCGCGCTCGGCCTTGTGCAACTGTGCCAAGGCCGCATTCGCATGGAATTGGCTTTGTTCCAGCTCCCGCTGATCGAGCGAAACGGCGATGCGATAAAGCGACACCAGCCCCAGGATCATCGCCAACAAAAGCAGGCCCGAAAAAGCCAGCACAAGGCGGCGAACCATACGGCTGCGCGGCGAATCATTGCCAAAAGCTGCTTCCATTCCTTGAGCGCCTATTGTCGGGGATGCACAGGGTGGACCTACAGCGTGCCCGGCCGATCAACGCTATCGACCATCGGGCAGGCCGCACTACAGCGCCTGCCCTACAGCACCCGCTTGATCAACGGTTCCAACCGACTATAGCGTAGCCTGCGCAGCAGCTTGCGCACGGGTTTGGGGTGTTCGGCCTTGACGCCTAGAGCGTGCGCCGAACCGATAGCCGGGGCATGTTCACGCAATGCGCTCAGCTCCTGCTCGCACGGCCCCCGCCATTGCCCAAGGGGGTCATCGATAAGCAGGCCGTTCTCCAGGTCCAGGTTGAAGCCGCGCGGGTTCAGGTTGTTGCCGGTCAGCAAGCTATAACGTTCATCGACCCACACGCCCTTGGCATGAAAGGTGTGCCCGGGATCGTTCCACAATCGGACCTGCAGCTGACCACTGGCCAGCAGGTGCTCGCGACGGCGCGCAAAGGCCCTGAGGTTGTCTTCATACAGATAAGGCAATGCCCCGCTGGCATGGAACGGCTCCCCCGGAGGGACGTAGAAGTCATTGGCAGTACGATGGCCGACGATGAACTCTACCTGCACGCCGCGTGCCAACGCGTCGTCAATTTCGCGCATCACGACCCGCGGCGGATTGAAGTACGGGGTGCTGATGACGATACGTTCGCGGGCCACGGCCAACAGCGCGCACACCGTCTTGTTCAATGCATTGCGCCTGCCGACGCCGATCAGCGGAATCACTCGCAGGTTCCCCGGCTCGGTTGCAGGGCCTGGTGCATATGTCAGCCGGCGCATCCGTGCCCGCAGACGGCGAATGTCACTGCGCAAATCGGCGGTCGAAGGCGGCGCAGGAAGGTCCAGGCGCGGCGTGGCCTGCGGGTGAAGCAGCCGATGCACCAGGTCGACCATGCAATCGGCCAGGGCCTTGCTGTGGAACAGGTGGTAGCGATCGAGCCGGTAACGGTCGAACCGATGCAGGTAGACGTTGTTGAGGCTGGCACCGGTGTAGATGACGCAGTCATCGATGATGCTACCCTTGAGGTGCAGCACCCCGAAGAGTTCGCGGGTCTGCACAGGCACGCCGTAGATCGCGATGTCCAACTGGCGGCTCTGGCGCTCGGCCTGGTACCAGGCTGCATTGCCAGGCTGCCTGCCCGCCCCCAGCAGGCCACGCCGGGCCCGGAACCAGTCCACCACGACGGTTATTTCAAGCCCTGGACGAGCCGCCTTGGCCTGATAGAGTGCGTCCAGCACCTCCTGGCCCGCCTCGTCATGTTGCAAGTAGAGCGCCACGATGACGATCCGCCGGGTCGCTGCGCCGATACGCTCGAGCAGGCAGGCCCGGTAGGCCTGGGCATCGGGGAGCACTTCGATCGCATCGGCGGCCAACGGGTAGCCTGGCAACTGGGCCAACAGGTTTTCTGGGTTCACTTGCAGCCACCTTCTGGGCAAACTATGCCCCAGCTTGCACAGGAATCGCCCAATGGTCCACCCCGCTTCGGTAAATCCACACTCCGGCACGGTCAAGACATTCGGTTTTCTGATCATGCCCAATTTCACCACCATCGGCCTGGCATCGGCGGTGGAAACGCTGCGCAAGGCCAACCTGGCCGCATGTAGGCCCGTGTTTCACAGCGTACTGATCGCGGCGCAGGAGGGGCCGGTCACCGCCAGCAACGGCATGCGCGTGCTGCCCGATTACACGCTCGTGATGACCAGCGCTGGACGTACTGTTGGTAGCGGGCCTTAACCCCATCGAGCGCGGCCCTGCCACCGGGGCGCACATCCGCTGAAGTCGTTGCGATCATGGAAGCCAACCTCGAGGAGCCGTTGGCACCCAGCGAGCTGGCCAACCTGACCGGCATCACCGTGCGTCAGCTCGAGCGCCTGTTCAAGCATCAGCTGCAACGTACCCCCACGCGCTATTACCAGGAACTACGGCTAACCCATGCCAGGCAGTTGCTGCTGCAAGGCGACGCGCCGGTTGGCGACGTCGCACTGGCCTGCGGCTTCGGCTCGGCGGCGCACTTTTCCAAGGCGTACAGCCGACTGTTCGGTGTTTCGCCTTCCGCGCAGCGCCGCCTGGCAGCCTTGCGCTGACAGAGCGCTCGCTGCTCATTTGCAGATGACGTTGTGCTGCGGCCCATAGGGGAACTGAGTAATGTTCTCGGCCCCCTGCTCGGTCACGACCAGAATGTCATGCTCGCGATAGCCGCCTGCCCCTGGCAGGCCCTGTGGCAGCATGATCATGGGCTCGATCGACACCACCATGCCCGGCTCCAGAACGGTGTCGATGTCCTCGCGCAACTCCAGGCCGGCCTCGCGCCCGTAGTAGTGGCACAACACGCCGAAGGAATGGCCGTAGCCGAAGGTACGGTATTGCAGCAGGTCGTGCTGGCGGTAGATTTCATTGAGCTCAGCAGCAATGTCGCAACACCGTACGCCTGGACGGACGAGGCGTTGACCTGCCTCGTGCACCTGAACGTTCACCTGCCACAGGCGCAGGTACTCGTCCGGGCAGTGATCGAGAAAGAGTGTGCGCTCCAACGCCGTGTAGTAGCCGCTGATCATCGGGAAGCAGTTGAGGCTGAGGATTTCGCCCCGGCCCACGCGACGGCTGGTTACCGGATTGTGGGCGCCATCGGTGTTGGGCCCGGATTGAAACAGCGTCCAGGTGTCCATCAACTGGCTGTCGGGATAGCGCCTGGCAATGTCCCGGACCATGGCCTGGGTGGCATGCAGTGCCACCTCGAACTCCGGCGCCTGGTCAGCCAGCGCGTCGATCACCGCCGCACCGCCGACTTTGGCGACCTGTGCCCCCTGGCGGATCAGGGCCTGCTCTTCAGCCGACTTGATCAGCCGCAGGCGCATGCAGGCGGTGCTGATATCGACCAGCCCGGCATGCGGGTAGCATGCCGCGAGTGCGGCATGGGTGTGGCGCGTCAGGTGATCACCCTCCACGCCAATGCGCCCCGCCTGCGGCAGCGCCTGGCGCAGGGCGGTGAAAAAACTGCCCTGCCGCCAGTCGGTGTAGACGATGTTGTCGGTGCCGATAGACCGACGCCATGGCTGACCGCCATCGATGTTGGCACTGATCGGGACGACCTGATCAGGGGTGATCACCACCGCGTAGGCGCGCCCAAACGCGCAATAGAGGTAGTCACTCTAGTAGTTGACGTTGTGGTAGGAAATAAAGACGAGTGCCTCGAGCTGCTGGGCGCTCATCAGGGTGCGCACCTCGGCATGCCGGCGGGCATATTCTTGAGCCAAGAACGTCGCTTCGACCTTCTGGCCATTGCGAATCCTGAGGGTATCGGGCATGTGCATGATCGTGATTCCTTGGGGTTGTGAGCATGCAAGTCAGGCCGGCCGCCTGAAAGCATTGCAGCACGCAACCCACATGCACGTTTGTACCCAAGCGACTTCGAATTGGCAGCAGTACTGCCTTTCACATCTGCAGTGGCACTGGCCAGTGCGCTAACGCCGCCGTTGCATCCAGGCTGCCCCCAGCCCACTGAGGCAGATCACGCAAATCCCGACCAGGCTGAGCGTATCGGGGGTCTGGCCATAGAACACCAGGCCTAGCAGGCCAGCGAAGACGATCTGGCAGTAGCTGAACGGCGCCAACAGCGCAGGCGCTGCGAAACGGAAGGCCTGGGTCAGCAGCAGGTGAGCGGTCATACCGAAACCACCCAGCGCCAGCATCAGCAAGGCATGGTCCCAGCGCGGCGTTTCCCAGAAAAACGGCACCAGCGCACTCATGGCCAGGGTGTTGCACAACCCTGCATAGAAATTGCTGGTGGTCGGGCTGTCGTGCGCCGCCAGGATGCGGGTCAACAATTGGTAGAAAGAGAAGCCCAGCGCCGAGCCGAACGGGTACAGGATGGCGGGCGTGAACAGCGCCCCGCCTGGATGCACGACAATCAGCACCCCCAGAAAGCCCAATACCACTGCCACCCATTGCGCTATCGTGACCCGTTCCTTGAGCAGTGGTACAGACAGGGCAGTGACCAGTACCGGTGCAAGGAAGTTGACCGCAGTCGCTTCGGCCAATGGCAGGTACTGCAACCCAGAGGTGAACAGCAGGCTGGTGCTGAGCAGGCTCAAGGCGCGCAAGGTTTGCAGCAGCGGGCGTCGGGTGCGCAACACGTTGATGCCCGAGCGCGGCAGGAAAATGCCAGCCATCAACAGTGTGTGCACCACGTACCGTGCCCACACCACCATCACGATCGGGTACAGCCCTCCCAGGAACTTGGACAAGGCGTCGTGGCTGGCGAACATGAACGTGGCGCACACCACCAACACGATGCCGCGAAGCGGTTGGTTGACGCCGGACAGCGGGGTACTGGAACTCATGGCTCTCTCGAAGTGGACGCAAAACCGCGCTGCGCCATTATGAAGCCGCGCGCACGCCCCGATTGGGCGTGGCAGCAGGATTCTAGAAGAGATACCGGGCACGCGGAAGTTCAATCATCACCACAGCGTGTTTTTCCTTGGGGCAACGGGTACGGGCGCCACGGCTGTCAGCCCTGCACCACATGCTGCAGCCTGGCCCAGAGACGTTGCACATCCTCCTTCTCAGTGCCCAGGGCGCCAATCGACACACGCACCATCCAGCGTCCGTCGAGCACCGCGGGCGTCACATAGGCGTCGCCCGATGCATTCATGCGCTCGGCCCAGGCTCGGGTATGGGCGTCCAGCGCCTGGCCGGCCATCCCTTCAGGGCAATGCCGAAGGCACAGCGTCTGCAACGGCACAGGGGCGAGCAACTGCCAGTCGCTTGCCGCGCGCACTTGTTCGGCCAGCCACCTGGCATTGTCCAGGTCCCTGCGCAGCCGTGCTTGCAAGGCCTCGACACCTTCTGCGCGCAACATGAACCACAGTTTCAAGGCGCGGAACCTGCGCCCCAAGGGAATGCCCCAGTCGCGCAGGTTCTTGACCTGCCCATCGACCGAGGACTGCAAGTAGCTGGGGTTGGTGCTCATCACGCGCACAAGGTGCTGGGGGTCGCGCACATAATAGACCGAGCAGTCGAACGCTACCCCCAGCCATTTGTGCGCATTGACCACCACCGAATCGGCAAGCTCTATCCCATCCCACATCCAGCGGCACTCGGGCAGTATCATCGCCGAGCCGGACATGGCTGAGTCCACGTGCAGCCACAGGCCATGTTGCTGGGCCAGCGCGCTGATGGCGCGCAGCGGATCGAGGGCCGTAGTGGCGGTAGTGCCGCAGGTGGCAACGATCGCACACGGCCGATTGCCAGCCGCCAGGTCCTGTTCGATGGCCTGCTCGAGCGCAGTCGGGCACAGCGCATAGGCTTCATCGGTCGCGATCAGGCGGATATTGTCGCGGCCAAAGCCTGCCAGCAACGCCGCCTTGTCCACCGAACTGTGGGCATGGGCGCTGACATACACGATCAGGGGCTGGTCCTGGCCTTGAAGCCCGTGACGGACCAGGGCGTAATCACTTGAGCGCTCACGGGCGCAGATGAGCGCGACCAGGGTGCTGGTCGAGGCGGTGTCCTGAATCACCCCGCTCCACTGCTGCGACAAACCCAGCATCTGGCGCAACCAGTCCAAGGTCGTTTCTTCCAGTTCGCTCAACGCTGGGCTCGATTGCCACGACAAGCCCAGTACGCCAAGCCCGGTACTCAGGAAGTCCCCCAGCACGGAGGACAGCGTCCCATTGGAGGGAAAATAACCGTAGAAATCCGGGTGCTGCCAATGGGACAGGCCCGGCATGATCAACCCGTCCACGTCCTTGAGAATCGCGTCGAACGGCTCGCCCTGTTGCGGCGCGGCCGGCGGCAGCGCCGCCTTCAGGTAACCGGGCTCGACCTGGGCCATGACCGGGCGCTGCTGCACGGTCTGGCGGTAATCGGCGATCAGGTCGATCAGTTGATGGCCATACTGGCGAAACGCTTCGGGGGTCATGCACGTGCTCCTGTGGTGGGCGCCTCACGCGCTGACGGCGGTCAGTGCGTGAGGCGGCTGGCTGGGAGCAGTGTAGAGTGCGCCGCCTGCGCGAAGAACCGCGCCCTGCGCATAGCTGCTATGGCAAATACGCAACGCCGCCCTGGACACCGAATTGAGATTGGCGCCACAGGTCGAACACCCGGTTTCGAAACCAGCGATGCTCGGCCGACCCATGCAAACGTTCGTGCCACACCACCCAATACCGCTGACTGTGCTCGACGAACCCCAACGGGCGCCATGCCAGCGGATGCAGGCGGCACAATTGGCGGGCGATGTGTTCGGGCACGGTAGCCACTGCCTGGCTGCTGGCGACCACCTTTACCGTTGCGCAAAAAAACGGCACTTGCAGGCTGATGTGCCGTTGCAGGCCCTGCGCACGCAGATGCTGGTCAATGAAGCTGTCCTTGTCCCCGCCACCGGAGATTCGTACATGCCTGCACGCCAGGTAGTCGCTTTGCGAAACCCGCCCATGGGCGGTCAAGGGATGATCCGGTGCCATCAGGCACACCGCCCGATCCTCGCCCAGCAGACGCCCGTGCACATTGGGCGGCGACTCGTCGAACAAGGTGGTGGCAAGGTCGATCTCGCCACTGGCGAGCAGGTCATATTGCCCGGCTTGCCAGGTGCGGTACTCCAGGCTGATGCCTGGCGCTTCCTGCTCCAGCGCCGTCACCAGCAAAGGGAGCATATGCTCGGCGACATAATCGGAAGCAGCAAGGCAAAAGCGGCGTTGGCAGCGGCCAGGCTCGAATACCGCAGGCTGACGAAGCGCCTGCAGCTCGTCCAGCACCTGGCGCAAGGGCTCGCGTAGCGTCTGGGCATGCTCGCTCAGCACGTAGCCTCGGCCTTGACGCACCAGCAGCGGGTCGTCGAAGGCCTCGCGAAGTTGAGCCAACTGGCGGCTCAAGGCCGACTGGCTCACGCCCAGCCGCTCAGCCGCCCGGCTAAGGTTCTGCACCTGCAGCAGGTGATCGAGCACCCGCAGGTGCCCAAGGCTGAGCGTGGCAAAGGCAGGATTCACGGCAGCTCCCGCTCGGGGCACGCCCCGGTGCAGCGCTGCCCAGCCATCGCCTGTACGAGACGCCTGGCAATGGGCAGCATCGGCAGATGGGGCTCGAGCTTACTGCGTCAAGCCAACGTAGACGTTCTGGACGTCGTCGTTCTCGTCGATGGCTTCGAGAAACGCCTCGACTTCGGCCAGGGCTTCGGCACTCAGGCTCGAAGCACTCACCGGGTTTTTCGGGGTGTAGCCGATCTTGGCCGACGTGACGGTGAAACCGTGCCCCGGCAGGGCCTTCTGCACAGCGTCCAGGTCGGTGGTATCGGTGATGAACAGGGTAGACCCCTCCTCTTCGCCTTCTTCGAAGTCCTGGGCCCCGGCTTCGATGGCAGCCATCTCAGGATCAGCGTCACCGTTGGGGGTGGCTTCGATCAGCCCGACATGGTTGAAGTCCCAGGAGACCGAGCCGCTGGCACCGAGCTGACCCTTGCGGAACAGCACACGAATTTGCGCGACCGTGCGGTTGACGTTGTCAGTCAGGCACTCGACGATCAGCGGGACCTGGTGCGGGGCGAAGCCTTCGTAGCTGACAGCCGCATACTGCACGGCATCGCCATCCAGGCCAGCACCCTTGCGAATGGCCCGCTCCAGGGTTTCGCGGGTCATCGAAGCCTTTTTGGCCTGTTCGATGGCCAGGCGCAGACGCGGGTTCATGTCCGGGTCGGCGCCGGATTTGGCGGCGATCTGGATTTCCTTGGACAGCTTGCCCATGACCTTGCCCTTGGCGTTGGCCGCGGCTTCTTTATGTTTGGCTTTCCACTGTGCGCCCATGTCGACTCTCTTGTTTCAGCGGCCGGTTCAGGAAGCGACCGGCACAAAAAGTGGGAGCAGTTTATACGCCTATGGGCAAGGATCGACAACCGTCTGCGCTGCGCCGACCCCTCACCAGAAGATTCAGCGGGTAGCGACTACGAACAAGCGCGGAAACGGCAGCAGCACCTTGCCATCGGAAGCTGGCGGGTAGGCGCCTTGCATCGCCTGCAGGTACATCTGCAGGAAATCATCCTGCTCATGCGGTTGCAGCCGTGACAGGTAAGGCCGCAAGGCCGAACCCTTGAACCACTGCACCACGCCCTCAGCGCCGTCGGCCAAGGGGTGGTGGTAGGTGGTGCGCCACACTTCCACCCGGGCACACAGCGGGCTCAACAGATCGTAATAGAACGCCGTGCCATGGCGCGGCGGCAACTGGAAGTCCTCGAACTTGGCCGCCCACGGGCCACGGCAGGCGATCTCGCGCAGTGCGGTATGCGCGGGCTCCTCCAGGTTGTCGGGCGTCTGCACCGCAAGGCTTGCCCCTTCGCTGAGCTGACGCACCAAGTGCGGGTACAGCCGCCCGTGGTCGGGCACCCATTGCAGCGAGGCGTTGGCCAGGATCAGGTCCTGGGGCTCAGGAGCGGACCAGCCTGCGATGTCCGCCGTGACCATGTGCACGCGGGGGATGCACAGCCGCTTGCGCTCTCGGGCCTTCTCGATCATGTCCGGGTCGCTGTCCAGCGCGGTCACCTGCGCGTCGGGGCAGCGCTGCAGCAGCACCTCGGTGGAATTGCCGGGCCCGCAGCCCAGGTCGGTGGCATGCCGCACCGGGCGCGGCGGCACCGCCCCCAGCAGGTCGCGCACCGGCCGGGTGCGTTCGTCTTCGAACAAGGAATACTGGGTGGCAGACCAGGACATGGCGACGTTCTCCGATGAGCGATGCCCTCCAGCATATGCCATCTGTCGCCCAAAACGCGAAGCGGCCGGCCCCTTGGAGGGAACCGGCCGCTTCGCAGAGCCAATGAGGCTTAGTGTCGAGGCGCGCTGCGCATCTGGTGCACAACCCCCATCGCCACCACCAGCGCCGCCGCGATGCCGGTGGAGATCACCAGGATCTGGTAGTCAGGCATGAACGCCATGGTCACCAGGGCCGCCACGATGAAGGCGATCACCAGGTAGGTGAGCCACGGGAACAGCCACATTTTGAGGCGCACTTCCTTGCCTTCGGCAATCAGCTTGCGGCGCATGCGCAGTTGGGAGAACGCGATCACCAGGTACACCAGCAGGGCAATCATGCCCGTGGTGTTCATCAGGGTATCGAGTACGTCCTTGGGGCGCAGGGTCTCGCTGAAGTTGATCAGCGCACACACCACTGCCACCGCGCACGAGCCCATGATCGCGTACACCGGCACGCCAGTGCCGGCACGGGTGATCTTGAAGAACGACGGTGCGTCACCACGCTGGGCCAGGGAGAACAGCATGCGCGAGGCGGTGTAGTGGCCAGAGATCAGGCAGCTGCTCACCGAGGTCAGCACCACGAAGTTCATCAGCAACTCGGCGTAAGGCACGCCCAGCAGCTCAAGGGTACGGCGATAGGCGCCGTATCCGGAGACGCCCAGGTGCGGGTCGTTCCACGGTACCAGGCAGACGATCAGGAAGATCGAGCCTACGTAGAACAGGCACACGCGCCATACCACCGAGTTGGTGGCCTTGACGATCTGCGCTGCCGGGTCCTTGGCCTCGGAGGCTGCGATGGTCACGATCTCGGCGCCCAGGAATGCAAACATCACCCCCAGCAACGCCCCGATGACTGTGGTGATGCCATTGGGCATGAACCCTTCGGCGGTCAGGTGGGTAATGCCCCGCACCTCGCCGAATTGCCAGATGTTGAGCACCGCTGCGGTACAGACGATCAGGAAGCAGACGATCGCGATGACCTTGATCAGGGCGAACCAGAACTCGAACTCACCGTAGTGCTTGACGTTGAAGAAGTTGACCGTGATCAGCAGCAACGTCGTGGCCAGCACGAACACGTTGACACTCACATCTGGGAAGAACCCGTGCAGGATCTTGCCGGCTACGTAGGCTTCCCAGGCCATGAGAATGACCCAGTACCACCAGTACAGCCAGCCGATGGTGAAGCCGGCCCAGCGCCCGATGGCGCGGTCGGCGTAGGTGGAAAACGAGCCCGTGTCGGGTGAAGACGTTGCCATTTCGCCAAGCATGCGCATGATCAGCACCACGAGGATGCCGCCTGCCAGGTAGGCCAGCACCGCGGCCGGCCCGGCGCTGTGGATCACGCTGCCGGATCCTACGAACAAGGCGCCGCCGATGACCCCGGCGATGGACATCATCGTCAGGTGGCGCGACTTCAGCGAGGCACTGAGCTTGCTCTCATGCCCGCCGTTCGCGGTGGTGGTTGTGGATGTTGCGTCCATCAGTTGTGTACCCCGTGCTTCTTTTTATCCAAGGAAAACCGTGAAACCCCGATGGCTGGCGGTTTCACCTGTACATCAGTGCTAATGCGCGCAGGAGGTGTGAACGAACACACGCAGGCCATCCATGGCGGCCTGCTGACGCGCCCCAGGGCTGAGGCCTGGAGCGAACTGAACATGCTTTGTGTGGCGATATCCGACACCTAATGTAAAAATGTCCATCGCAGAGAGCCATGCACAGTGGCATGAAACTCGCACTGCACTGTACAGGTCGCCAACCCTATACACCGGGCCAGCACCTGGCGTTACACACCTGAAGGTCCCCCATGCTGCAATTGAACCCAGACGCTTCCACACCGTTGGTCAACCAGATCATCGACGGTCTGCGCACCCTGATCGACACACAGACGCTCAAGCCTGGCGCCAAGGTGCCGTCGATCCGCGCCTTCGCCGCCACCTACTCGGTCAGCACCTTCACCGTGGTGGAAGCCTACGATCGCCTGGTCGCCCAAGGGTTGCTGGTAAGCCGTGGCAACGCTGGCTTTTTCGTCAATCGCGCCGCCGCTGAACTCCTGGACACGCACACGGCTGACCCTGATGCAAGCCGACCAACGTTCAACACCGAGTGGTACCTGCAGCAGATCTTCGAAACCCGGCAGTTGCCGTTCAAGCCAGGCTGCGGCTGGCTGCCCAATGACTGGATGTACGAAGATGGCCTGCGCCGAGGGCTGCGGCAGGTGGCTGGCAGCCCACTGGAACTGTCCGGTTACGGCGACCCCATGGGGTTACCCGAACTACGCGCATTGACGGCGCAGAACCTGCAGCAGGATTTGTCGATCGTCGCCAACCCCGCTCAGCTGATGTTGACCCACGGCGCCAGCCAGGCCCTGGACCTGGCCGTGCGTACGCTGGTCCGGCCAGGTGACGTGGTACTGGTGGACGATCCTGGCTATCCCAACCTGATGAGCATACTGCGCACCCAAGGCGCAACGCTGCTGGGGGTGGCGCGCACGCCCAATGGCTACGACCTCAATCAGCTTGAGCGGTTGCTGGCGCAACATAGGCCCACGGCTTTCTTCACCCAGCCTCACCTGCACAGCCCGACGTGCTCGCGCACGCCGTTGCCCCAGCTGCACCGCCTGCTGCAACTGGCTAACCAGCATGGTTTCCGGCTGGTCGAAAACAACCTGTACGCCGACATGATCGCCGATCCTCAACCCTGCCTCGCCAGCCTGGACCACCTGCAGCAGGTGGTCTACGTGGGCAGTTACTCGAAAAGCATCTCGCCCAATGTGCGGGTGGGCTATCTGCTGGCCAATCCTGAACTGGCGCAACAGCTGGTACACCTGAAAATGCGCTCGGGCCTGACCACTTCGCAGGTCATGGAGCGGGTCGTCTATGCCGCCATCATCGACGGTCGCTGGCGCAAGCACCTCAAGCGCCTGCGTCAACGCCTGGCCGAGGCGCATCAACGGGTGGGTGAGCATCTGCACCGGCTAGGCTTCGAGCTGTTCACCGAATCGGACGAGGGGATGTACATCTGGACCCGGCATCCCTCGATCCCCGACAGCGCGCTGTTGCTCGATGACGCGCTCGAAAAAGGCATCATGCTCGGCCCCGGGCAGTTGTTCATGGTCGATGCCAGGGCAACGGGCTGGATGCGTTTCAACGTGGCGTTCAGCCTGGACCCGGTCATGTGGGAACTGCTGGAAACGGTATTTGCCCGGCATGCCAGGCGATAGGGTCAGTGAGCACGCTATTGCTGCGGCGCTCTGGCTTGAGCTTCACAGGTTACGCGGCCCCCTGTAGGAGCGGCCCTTGTGCCGCGATGGGCCGCGCAGCGGCCCCAGGATTTAAGCTTCGCAGCTCATTTCGCCGGGGCCGCTTTGCGGCCCATCGCGGCACAAGGGCCGCTCCTACAGGGACTGCGTAGACCTTTGGATTGGCGCAACGCCCTGCGCCTTAGACGTGATGCACGACCGCTCCACCTACCGCAAGACCACCCAGGCCCTGACGCCATACGGTGCTGCCGGCAGCCTGCACACCCTTCGATGCGAACACCTTGCGCAATACCCCACCGATCGGCGAGGTCCCAAGGCCCAGGCTGTTCAGGCACTGTTCGACGCTCTGCAAATGGGCTTCCAACCGCTGGCGCACCTGCATTTCGCCACACATCGCCAGCAGGGTCGACTTGCCCTGGTCCAACCCCATGCTCTTGCCACTTTCCGGGTCACGGTCGTGCAAGTCGTCGTGCAACTGAAACGCCTGCCCCAACTCCCCCGCCAATTTCAGCAGGGTGCCCTGCTGGCTGGCGCCAGCCCCCGCCAGCCGGCCGGCCATGCCTAGCAGGGCCGAGAACAAGGCCCCGGTCTTGAGTTGATTGGTCTCGGCAATTTCAGCCGCCGTCCGCGGCCGTGCACCGTCACGCAGATCCTGCAACTGCCCCTTGACCAGCCCATCGGCACCGATGGCCGAGGTGAGGGTCACCACTAGGTCGCTGCGCACATCCGGCCCGACCGTCTGCAACCCCGCCACAACCCCAAACGCACGGGAGAGCAAGGCGATGGCCGTCAACACAGCCACGTCTTCGCCAAAAGCCAGGTGCAAGGTAGGGCGGCCGCGGCGCAAGGCGGCGTTGTCCATGCACGGCAGATCGTCCAGCACAAGGGAAGCTGCATGTACCATCTCGACGGCACAGCCGAGGTCGAGCGCTGCGTGTGGGCATGCGCCCAGACCCTGTGCCGTAAAAAGTAACAACAGGGGCCGCAAGCGCTTGCCTGGCGCCAGGGTACAGTCGCGCATGGCCGCAACCACGAGGTCGCGCTCGTGACCTGCCGATGGCAGCAAGGCTGCCAGCCGGGCCTCTACGGCCGCATGTGCGACGGCCAGTGACTGATCGTGATCAGCGCCAGCGCTGTGCGGGGGGGCGATGGTCGTCATCCTTGCCTCTCGATGTGGGCGGCCCATTGACCGTAGATGAAAAAGGAACGACTGATAGGCGCCGTTGCCTGATGCTGTGCTTTTTATGAGCTTAGCTATACAAAACGGGTAGTGTTGTACAACTTGTCTGTCTTAAGCACACAGACCGCACGTACCTCAGGATGATTCCCTGGCAGTGGAGCCGGCATGAACAAAAGCCCGTTGAGTCAACGCAAGGATGATCACCTGGATATCGTCCTGGCCACCGGCAGTACCTCGCACGGGGTCGACGCTGGGTGGTCAGCGCTGCGTTTCGAACATTGTGCACTGCCTGAAATGGCCCTGGAAGACGTCGACCTGGGTACCGAGTTGTTCGGCATGGCACTGCGCGCACCGCTGTTGATCAGTTCGATGACCGGCGGGGCTGATCGCGCACGGTTCATCAACCAGCACCTGGCCGAAGCTGCGCAGGCTTTGGGCCTGGCCATGGGTGTGGGTTCGCAGCGAGTCAGCTTGCGCAGCGGCCAGGACCAGGGACTGACCACAGAGCTGAGAAGGCTTGCACCCGATGTCCCGCTTTTGGCAAACCTGGGCGCGGCCCAGTTACGCGAGGCCGATGGCCTGGACCTTGCCCGTCGCGCGGTCGATACACTCGATGCCAGCGCCCTGATCATTCACCTCAACCCCCTGCAGGAAGCCGTTCAACCCGAGGGCGACCGCAACTGGAACGGGGTGCTCGCCTGCATCGAGCACGTTGCCGGGCAGCTTCACGCGCCCATCATCGTCAAGGAGGTAGGCGCTGGTATTTCGCCAGGCGTTGCGCGGCAACTGTACGACGCTGGCGTGTCCATGATCGATGTGGCCGGTGCCGGCGGCACAAGCTGGGCCGCGGTGGAGGCCGAGCGTGCCAATGACCCTGCCGAGCGTGCGGTGGCGATGGCCTTCAGCGGCTGGGGCATCCCGACCGCCCATAGCCTGCTTGCCGTGCGCCGCGCCGTGCCGACGGTTGGCCTGATCGCCTCGGGTGGGGTCCGCGATGGCGTGGACGCGGCCAAGGCCATCCGCCTGGGGGCGGACCTGGTGGGCCAGGCTGCCGGGGTGCTGACCTCTGCAATGGCATCCACCGAAGCGGTGGTCTCGCATTTCGACGTGATCATCCGGCAACTGCGTATCGCCTGCTTCTGCACAGGCTCGGCCACGCTGGCGCAGTTGCGCCGGGCCCGACTGGTCAACGCCCAGTTAGACATCAAATGAGCCACTTCGCCCTGATTGCCCCGCCCTACCCTAGCCATTTTGCAGCGATGCAAGCCTTGGGCGGCGAATTGATCGAACGCGGCCATCGGGTCAGTTTCTTTCACCAGCCTGAAGCCGAACGCTGGCTGAGCGACAGGCGAGTGGGCTTCGTCGCCATCGGCCATGCCGAGTGCCCGCCGGGCAGCCTTGACCTTGCCATGCGCCGCGTGGCTGACCCCGCCGGGCCGCTGCGCCTGCGTCGCTTGATCAAACAGCTGGCGCACACCACGGCAATGCTGATCAGCAACCTGCCGCAGGCGCTCAGTGAACATCGGGTCGATGCGATGATTTGCGATCAGATGGAGCCCGCAGGCGGCTTGGTGGCCGAGGCTTGCAAACTGCCGTTCTTTTCAGTGGCCTGTGCATTGCCAATCAATCGCGAGCCAGGCTTGCCATTGCCCGTGATGCCGTTCGGGCTGGGCTTGGATGCGCGCCTCTACGAAGGCAGTGTTCAGGTCCATGACTGGCTCATGCGCCCGCTGCACGACACCTTGCTGCAGGCCTGTCATCGCCACGGGCTGCAACCGCGCAGCGGCGCCCATGAATTTCTCTCGCCACTGGCCCAGTTGAGCCAGACACCCTTGCACTTGGATTTCCCCAGAGTGGGTCTGCCCAAACACTTTCACGCCGTCGGCCCGTTACGCAGCACGCCCTCTCAGGCGAGCCCCAACTGGTCTTTCGAACCCGGCAAGCCCTTGGTATTCGCAAGCCTGGGGACGCTCCAGGGCCACCGGTTCGATCTGTTCGCACGTATTGCCAAGGCTTGCCGACGCCTGGATGCCCAGTTGCTGGTGGCGCACTGCGGTGGGTTGGATGCCCATCAGCAGGCCAGGCTGCGCCAGATTGGCGCCACCGTCGTGACCGACTTCGCCCCTCAGCACTGGGCGGTGCGGCGAGCCAATGTGGTGATCAGCCATGGCGGCTTGAACACGGTGCTCGATACCGTGTGCGCCGGCACACCGTTGCTGGTCATGCCGATTGCATTCGATCAGCCTGGCGTGGCTGCGCGGGTGCGCCATCACCGCTTGGGGCGGGTACTCTCCAAACGAGCCAGCGTAGCTGCCATTGGCCAGACGTTGCGTCAGCTGCTTGATGAAGCTGCACCACGTGATGCCGCGCTGGAAGCCGAGCTTGCCGCCTGCGGTGGCGTACAGCACGCTGCCAGCCTCATCGAAGCCGCGCTGCACAGTGGCCAGCCCAGCATTTCGGAGAACACACCGTGCCCTATGACCTGATCCTGGTAGGTGGTGGGTTGGCCAACGGCCTGATCGCCTGGCGACTCCAGCATTTGCGCCCGCAATTGCGCGTGCTGTGCCTGGAACACGGGCCGGCCCTGGGCGGGAACCACACCTGGTCCTTCCATGACGCCGACCTCACTCCCGAGCAACAACGCTGGCTGGCCCCGCTGGTCGAGCAGCGCTGGCCTGCGTACCACGTGCACTTCCCGGCTTTTTCCAGGCGTATGGAAGGCGGTTATGCGAGCATCACCAGCGAGCGTTTCGCCCAGGTGATCACCCCTGCCCTCGGCCCGAGCTTGCGCACGGGCTGCGCTGTCGCTGAAGTGGGTGCCAGCCACGTCACACTCACCAGCGGCGAAACCTTGCACGCCGCGGTAGTGATCGATGGCCGGGGCATGCAGCACAGCTCTCACCGGGTGCTCGGCCAGCAAGCATTCCTTGGGCAGATCGTGCGCCTGACGGCCCCCCATGGCTTAGAGACACCGATTCTGATGGATGCGCGGGTACCCCAGGGCGAAGGCTATCGCTTCGTCTATGTACTGCCCTTCACGGCCGACACCCTGCTGGTGGAGGACACCCACTACGTCGACAGCCAGGCGCCCGCCGCAGAGCAGCTGCGCCAGCACATCGAACGCTACCTGCAGCAGCGCGGCTGGCACGTCGCCGAGTGCCTGCGTGAAGAACAGGGCGTATTGCCGATCACCCTGGCCGACGACTTTCCTGGCTGGTGGAACGAGCAGCAAGGGCCGCTCGCCGTTGGCCTGCGGGCCGGACTGTTTCACTGCACCACGGGCTATTCACTGCCCGATGCTGTGCGCCTAGCCGACTGGTTGGCGACGCAAGCGCTGGATGATACGGCGTCACTCAAGCCCGCGTTGGGCGCCTACCTCCACCGACGCTGGCGGGAACAAGGGTTCTACCGCCTGCTCAACCGAATGCTGTTTCTGGCCGGCCGGCCGAACCGTCGCTGGCAGGTGATGCAGCGCTTTTATCGATTGCCTGATGGGCTGATCGCCCGTTTCTACGCAGGCCAGAGTACGCTGCGTGATCGTCTGCGGATCCTGTGCGGCAAGCCGCCTGTGCCCGTAGGCGAGGCCATGAAGGCTGCCTTGCGACACTCTCCTGCCCATTTCAAGGACTATCCATGAGCAACGAACGATCCGCCCTGGTCATTGGGGCAGGCCTTGGCGGCCTGGCCCTGGCCATTCGCCTGCAGGCCTCGGGTATCCCCACCACCTTGCTCGAGGCACGCGACAAACCCGGTGGCCGCGCCTACGTCTACAACGACCAAGGCTTTACCTTCGACGCAGGCCCCACGGTGATCACCGACCCAAGTGCCATCGAAGCCCTGTTCACCCTCGCCGGCCGGCCTATGCAGGATTACGTGGAGTTGCTGCCGGTAACGCCCTTCTACCGCCTGTGCTGGGAGGATGGGCGGGCCTTCGACTATGGCAATGACCAGGCCGACCTGGAACGCCAGATCGAGGCCTTCGAGCCCAAGGACGTGGAAGGTTATCGACAGTTCCTGGCCTATTCCAAAGCCGTGCTGCAAGAAGGCTACATCAAGCTCGGCGCGGTGCCGTTCCTGTCTTTTCGCGACATGCTGCATGCCGGGCCGCAGTTGGCTCGCCTGCAGGCCTGGCGCAGCGTCTATAGCATGGTGGCGCGGTTCATCCAGGATGACCAACTGCGCCAGGCGTTTTCGTTCCACGCCTTGCTGGTCGGGGGCAACCCCTTCGCCACGTCCTCGATCTACACCTTGATCCATGCACTGGAGCGCACCTGGGGTGTGTGGTTCCCTAAAGGCGGCACCGGTGCCCTGGTGCAGGGCATGGCCAAATTGTTCACCGACCTGGGCGGCACCCTGGAGCTCAATGCCAAGGTGGCCGCGTTCGAAACCCAAGGCAGCCGCGTGACCGGCGTGCGCACCCAGGACGGTCGGCACTGGCTGGCAGACGCAGTCGCTTCCAATGCCGATGTAGTGCACACCTACTCCGACCTGCTGGGCGAGCATCCACGGGGTGAACAGGAAGGCAAGCGGCTCAAGGGCAAGCGCTTTAGCAACTCGCTGTTCGTGGTGCACTTCGGCCTCAAGCGCACCCAGCCGCAACTGCGCCATCACACGGTCTGCTTTGGCCCGCGCTACCGGGAGCTGATCGACGAAATCTTCAACGGTCATGAGCTTGCCGAAGACTTTTCACTCTACCTGCACACCCCTTGCGCCACCGACCCGAGCCTCGCTCCGGAAGGATGCTCGAGCCACTACGTGCTGGCGCCCGTACCGCACATGGGCAACGCGGCCATCGATTGGGAAGTGGAAGGGCCACGGTTCCGGGACAAGATTCTCGACTACCTGGAACGTCACTACATTCCTGGCCTGCGCGAGGACCTGGTCACCTGCCGCACCTTCACGCCGCTGGACTTCCGTGAGGAACTCAATGCGCACCTGGGTTCGGCGTTTTCCCTGGAACCGATCCTGACCCAGAGCGCCTGGTTCCGCCCGCACAACCGTGACAGCCAAGTGAGCAACCTGTACCTGGTGGGCGCAGGCACGCACCCGGGGGCCGGTGTACCTGGCGTGATCGCCTCGGCCAAGGCCACGGCAGGGCTGATGCTCGAGGACCTGGGCGCATGACCGCACCGTCCCACGACCAGTTGCTTGCCCATGCCGAACACAGCATTGCCGTGGGTTCGAAGAGCTTTGCCGCAGCAGCCCGGCTCTTCGATGCGCACACTCGGCGCAGCGCCGTACTGTTGTATGCCTGGTGCCGCCATTGCGATGACGTGATCGATGGGCAGCAAGCCGGGCATGATGCGGTGGTAATCAGCCAGGAAGAAGCGCAAGTGCGCCTGTTGGATCTGCAGCGCCAGACCGAAGCCGCCTGCGCGGACTTGCCCGTGGATCAACCGGCCTTCGCCGCACTGCGCGAAGTGGCCAGGCGCCACGGCATCCCCCGCGCCGAAGCCTTCGACCTGCTCGAAGGCTTCGCCCAGGACGTGTCCGCCTGCCGCTACCAGACCCTGGATGAGGTCATGGTCTACTGCTATCACGTGGCAGGTGTGGTGGGCCTGATGATGGCCAGAGTCATGGGCGTTCAGGAGGCGCGCGTGCTTGACCGGGCCTGCGACCTGGGCCTGGCCATGCAGCTGACCAACATCGCCCGAGACATCGTCGATGATGCCAAGGTCGGGCGCTGTTACTTGCCCCAGGCTTGGCTGTCGGAATTCGACCTCAGTGCAGACGACCTGGCCGATGTGCGTCATCGCGCAGCCGTCGCCACCCTGGCCAGGCGCCTGGTCGCCCAGGCCGAGCCCTACTACGCCAGCGCCCAGGCGGGGCTGCCGGCCTTGCCGCTGCGCTCGGCGTGGGCAGTGGCCACGGCTGGTCAGGTATACCGGCGCATCGGCCTGAAGGTCGACAGCGCCGGGATCGACGCCTGGGACGGGCGGCTGTCTACGTCAAAACGCGAAAAGGTCGGTGCCTTGGTCACGGGGTTTTGGCAGGCGCTGAGCTGTCGGCTGCGTCGCTACCCCCAACGCCCGGCTCGCCTGTGGCAGCGCCCTTCGCCCGCAGCGGCCCGCCATGCAGTGCCCGAAGTTGCTGGCGCAGCCTCTCGATAGTGGGGACATACAGAAAACCGAACGACACACAGCCTTCGCGTCCCTGTACGGCATGATGAAGCCGATGTGCCTGGTACAGGCGCTTGAAGTAACCCTTGCGCGGCACCACTTTGAAAGGCCAGCGCCGGTGCACCAGGCCGTCGTGGGCGACGAAATACAGAACCCCATAGGCCGTCATGCCTGCGCCTACCCATTGCAACGGGTACCAACCGGCATTACCCAGGGCGATGAGCACGATCGCCAGCACGGCGAACACCGCGGCGTACAGGTCGTTCTTCTCGAAGATCCCGGTACGCGGCTCGTGGTGCGAGCGGTGCCAGCCCCAGCCGAAGCCATGCATGATGTACTTGTGAGCAAACCAGGCCACGCCTTCCATGGCGGCCAGGGTGCCGAAAAAGGTGAGCAACGTCAGGGTCATGCGCAGGCTATCCAGGCAAAAGGGAACATGGGGCAGTCCTTTGGTGCATCAGGGCCGGGTCGGTACAGCATGATCTACCCAAGGCGCTGGCGCAAAGCCTATGAGTGTGCAAGATGGGCTGGTGTTCCATTGCCGACGCACTACACAGGCCTGTCTCCCGACGCTATTACCCTAAAACGCCATCACAGGATCCCTTATGCTGCCGGGGTCTGCCCCACGAACCCATGTAAAGGCCGGTCATGCACTCCTCAGAACGACTCAAAGGGATCGACGTCTTCGTCGCGGTCGCCGACCTCGGCAGCTTCACGGCAGCGGCCGGGCGACTGAGCCTTACCAGCTCGGCGGTCAGCAAGAGTATCGCGCGCCTCGAGGCGCGCATGGGCGTTCGCCTGTTCGAGCGCACCACCCGCCGGTTGTCGCTGAGCGAGGCAGGCGTGGTTTTCTACCGCACCTGCACCTCGGTGCTGGCCGATCTGGAAGAAGTCGAACACACCCTCGCCACTACGGGTAATGAACCTCACGGACGGGTACGCATCGACTTGCCCGCCTCCTATGGGCGCTTGCATGTGCTGCCGCTGATCCTGGCGTTTACCCGGCAGCATCCGCTGCTGCAGCCGCACGTCTCGTTTTCCGACCGTTTCGTCGACCCGGTGCAGGAAGGCATCGACATCGTGGTGCGCATCGGCGGCCCCGATACCTGGCCCGCTGCCCTGGGCCATCAGTACTTTGGCGCCCAGCGCCTGATGTTCTGCGCAGCCCCCGACTACCTCGACATTTACGGTACTCCGCAAAGCGAGGAGGACCTGGAGCATCACCACTGCGTGGGCTATGGGCACACCGACGGCCTGGTCAGCCCGTGGTTCTTCAAGGGGCGCCAGCCTGGGGAGATGGAGCGTCGCACGGTACAGCCGCGCATCGCCGTGGGCGATGGCGAAGGCGAGGTCGCGGCGGTGCTGGCCGGCCATGGCATAGGTCAGCTACCCACCTGGTTGACCCAGCAGCACCTCGATAATGGACGGATGGTCGAGGTGCTACCGGAGCTGGCAACCGACGGGTTGCCAATGAACCTGGTCTGGCTCAAGCGTCGCGAGCACCTACCCAAAGTGCGTGCACTGCTCGATTACCTGTTGCCCAGGCTCGCCCCTCACGGCACACGTACCGCCGAACCCGTCTGAGGCGCCAGCCTGCCCACTACGGGCACTGCCAGCAGCGCCAGCACAGCGACTGCGGCGGCCACATAGCCCAGATAAGCAACCCCCAGCCCGTCGATGGTCATGCCACCAAGCACCGCACCCAGGCCGATGCCGGCGTTGGCAGCCGATACGTTGGCGGTACCGGCCAGCGCCTTGGCGTGGGTCACCGACGCCATTACGCGCACTTGGCAGACCGGGTAAAGCGCGGTGTTGGCGATACCCCACAACGCCAGCGCCAGGCAGAACACCAGGCCTGCATGGGCCAAGGGCACCAGCGCTGCCATGCCGATCGCCAGCAGCACCAGAAAGCCCGCGGTGGCCTTGAGAACAGAGTGGTCGACGGCGCGCCCCCCGATCCAGTTGCCCAGCAGGCCAACGGCGCCGAAGCCCATCAGCCACCAACCGGTGTGAGCCGGGGCCACACCCGCCACACGCTCGAGCAGGTCGGCCAGGTAGGTGTAGCCGGTGAACATGGCGGTGAACACCAGAATCGACAGCAGCACGTTCGCTACGAAGAAGCGTTCGGTGAAAATCCGCGCCTGACGGGCGAAATCCACCCTGGCGGTGCGGGCTACGTGGGGCATCCAGACGCCCATCGCCACGGCCATCATCAGGGAAAGCACCGCCAGCGCCCCGAAGGCGCCACGCCAGCCCAACGCGTCAGCGGCCAACGTGCCCAGCGGGATGCCCAGCAGCATGGCGGCAGAGATGCCCAGGTAAACCTTCGATACCGCACGCCCTGCATGCTCGGGCCCGGCGAGGTGCCCGGCCGTCTCGCTGGCAGTACCCCAGAACACCGGCAACGCCAATGCCGGTATGACACGTGCAATGGCCAGTACCCAGAAGTTATCGGCCACGGCCGCCAGGGCATTGGCCGCGGCAAAAACCAGCAAGATGGTGATGAACAGCCGTTTACGTTCCAGATGCGCCAGCATGGCCGTGAGGAACGGCCCTGCCAGCATGACTGTGAATGCGAACAGCGTGACCAGTTGTCCAGCCATGGAGATGGACACCCCCAGGTCGCGGCTCAGGGCAGGCAACAGGCCCACAATGAGAAACTCGGTGGTGACAATCAGGAAAGCGGAGAACGCGAGGATGGCAATGCTGATGGCTGCCCGTGGAGCTTCGTCAACGGGTGAAGCGGTGGTGGATGCGGCAGACATGGAAGAACTCTCAAGACATTGGCTGCCAGTTTATTCGATCGCAGAAGTCTTATTTCTGGCCGATTTTCACATATGAGGTGACGCACATTCACAAATACGGTCAATGTATACAACTTGATCATTTCCTGATTACATTGCCGCGTCGCCTACGACGCTGGCCATCGCCGGCGCGTATTGCAACAGGCATCGACCATGTCATCTTCACACGCACCAAGAACGCTCCTGATCAAGCATGCCCAACTGCTCGTCACCATGGATGGCGAGCGCCGCGAAATCCGCGGCGGTGGCCTGTACATCGAAGACAACCTGATCAAGCAAGTCGGCCCCAGCGATACCCTGCCCCAACAGGCGGACGAGGTGCTGGACATGTCCGGCAAGGTGGTCATCCCCGGGCTGGTCAACACCCACCATCACATGTACCAGAGCCTGACGCGGGTGGTGCCAGCCGCCCAGGACGGCGAGCTGTTCAACTGGCTCACCCAGCTGTACCCGATCTGGGCACGGCTCACCCCCGAGATGATTGCGGTCTCGACCCAGACGGCCATGGCCGAGCTGATCCTTTCCGGTTGCACCACCTCGAGCGACCATCTGTACATCTACCCCAACGGATGCCAGCTCGACGACAGCATCCATGCGGCTGCCGAAATCGGCATGCGTTTTCACGCCGCCCGCGGCAGCATGAGCGTGGGCCAGAGCCAGGGCGGGCTGCCGCCGGACTCGGTAGTGGAAAAGGAAGCGGATATCCTCAAGGAGTCCCAACGCCTGATCGAGGACTACCATGATGCCAGCCATGGCTCGATGCGCCGGATCGTGGTGGCGCCCTGCTCGCCCTTCTCGGTCAGCCGCGACCTGATGCGCGAAGCGGCTGTTCTGGCTCGCCAGCATGGCGTATCGCTGCACACGCACCTGGCCGAAAACGTCAACGACATTGCCTACAGCCGGGAAAAATTCGGCATGACCCCTGCCGAGTACGCCGAGGATTTGGGGTGGGTCGGGCCCGACGTGTGGCACGCGCACTGCGTGCAACTGGACCAGCATGGCATCGAACTGTTCGCCCGCACCGGCACCGGGGTCGCCCATTGCCCATGCTCGAACATGCGCCTGGCTTCAGGTATCGCCCCGGTGCGCGCCATGCGCGATCATGGCGTACCGATCGGGCTCGGGGTGGACGGTTCGGCGTCCAACGACGGTGCCAGCATGATCGGCGAGGTCCGCCAGGCCCTGCTGCTGCAACGCGTGGGGTTTGGCCCGGATGCGATGACGGCCCGCGAAGCGCTGGAAATCGCGACCCTGGGCGGCGCCAAGGTGCTCAACCGCGATGACATCGGCGCACTGGCACCGGGCATGGTCGCTGATTTCGTCGCCTTCGACCTGGGCCATGTCGCCTACGCCGGCGGGCATCATGACCCGCTTGCAGCGCTGGTGTTCTGCACCCCGACCCAGGTGCATACCAGCGTCATCAACGGCAAGGTGGTGGTCAGGGACGGCCAGTTGGTCACTGTCGACCTGCCACGGGTACTCGAACGTCACAACCGCCTGGCCCATCAGTTGGTCGCAGGCTGATAGAGGCGCCGCCTCGTGATGCTGGCTGTCTTGTGCCTCTGGGGCTGCATGACAGCCCATCACCAGCAAGCCAGCCCCAGCTCACCGGCAGGTTCAACCTGTAGCGTCGCGCTTGCCGCCGGTGGGCCGCAGTGCGGCCCTACCTGACGCCGCCCGGCAATGGCTCACAGCACCATTACCATCTCATGCCACGCCATACCGCCGTGCTCGGAAGGTGAAGGCTGGACGTACTGATAACCCAGCTTGCGGTACAGCGGTACGTGCTGTTCTTTGCACATCAGGTGGATGGTCTGCTTCGCGCAGGCTTTCATTCGCAGGATGAACGCTTCCATCAATCGCTTGGCATGACCTTGGCCCTGATACGCCGGGTCGACCACCACCGACATGATCACTACGTTGGGGGCATCGGGGTCATGCCCCACCAGTTCCTTGAACGCTTCGTCCGACATCACCACCTGATGGGCGCAGCCGCTGTTGATGAAGCCAACGATCTCTCCATCACTTTCGAGCAACAGAAACCCCTGTGGGTACTGACTGATGCGCGTCTGGATCTTTTCCAGCGTGGCAGCTTCGTCTCCCTCGTAGGCACCGATCTCGATGGCGTGGCAGCGGCTGGCGTCCTCAAGGGACGGCGTACGGAACTGAAGCGAAGACATGACCGGCTTTTCCTTGGGTCTGAACGATACGGCGGCCATGATAACCGCGCCTGATGCTTGCTGCGATGCTCACCGCCACGCATCATGGATGCCTTTCTGCCCGCGACGGACTCACCGAATGATCGCAGTACCCGTGTCACCCCTGGAGACAAGCCGTTGCAAACGCCTCAAAGCGGCCACCCACCGCGAACATGACAGTGTCGATCAGTTGGTCATGGCCGCGCACCCCTTTGAGGACAGAGCGCGCTATGGGCGCTTCCTGCTGGTACAGCATCACTTTCACGGCAGCCTCCATGGACTTTACGAGGACCCCCACCTCAATGCGTGGCTGCCGGGCCTCTCGTCGCTGTCGCGGCTCGCTGCGGTCGAGCAGGACATTCGCGACCTGGGCCAACTACCACCTGCCTTGCCGGCGAGGGTGAAGGTAGACCCGGCCCAGGCACTGGGCTGGCTGTATTGCAGCGAGGGTTCGAACCTGGGCGCCGCCTTCTTGTTCAAGCACACCCAGTGCCTTGGCCTGGACGAAAGCCTGGGTGCGCGGCACCTGGCAGCCCACCCGCAAGGACGCGCCCAGCACTGGAAGGCGTTCGTGAGCGCAATCGACGGCCTGGCGCTCGATGAACAACAAGAAGCTGACGTGATCGCCGGTGCCATTGCAGCCTTCGAAGCCTATCGGACGAAGGTCACCGAGGTATTCGCCGCTGACCTGCACACCACTACGAACACTTCCAAAGGCTGAACGCTTGTGCTGCGCCGGCCATTGACCAGTTTGCGGCCCTGATGCACCGATGGCGTGATCAAAGACGCGATTTGATACTGGGCTGCATTGCCAAACGTCAAGGGCCGTCTTTACTGATAAGTAACGACCCCAGCATAGGTGTGCGCCCATGAAGATCATGCTCACCCGTATTCTTGTCGACGACCAAGCCAAAGCGCTTGCCTTCTATCACTACGTACTGGGCTTCGAACCTAAACAAGACCTCGCCATGGGCCAGCACCGCTGGCTGACCCTGACCTCACCCAACGACCCCAACGGCGTGCAACTGCAACTGGAGCCAGAGGTGCACCCTGCGTCGAAAGCGTACAAGGCCGCGCTCAAAGAAGACGGCATACCCACCGCAACCTTTGCCGTGCGAGACATACAAGGCGAATACATCCGGCTATCCGCTGCCGGTGTCCAGTTCCATCAGACTCCCGCCGAGGTCGATAACGTCATGACTGCAATCTTCGACGACACCTGCGGCAACCTCATCCAGATTACGCAGTTACACTGACTGGCGCCTGTCCACCGCCTGCGCCCGTCCAACATCCCGACTGGCGCAGCCCTATCGATCGTTGCCCAAGGACACACGATGCGTCATGAGTTCGACGAAGTGCTCAACGACCTGGTCGACTACTTCCTGCTAGGTGACATCCAATTGCTCGAGCGCTTCAAGCAGGAGCATGGCCTGCCTGACGACCTGGCCTACGAATTCACCCACCATGACAGCGGCGACAAGGCCGTACGCGACGGCGTCGTGCTGCCTGTGGCCGGCGTCGACAACCTTCCCTACCACGTGGTGTTCACGCTCGATGGGCAAACGCCCAAATTGCGCGAGGCGAGCAGCCGTCTCAAGCACCAGCGCGGTGGTTATTCGCTGAAGATCGAGCATGGCGCTGTGATGCTGTACACCTGGCGTATCCTCCAGTACTTAACCCCCAAGACCCTGGGCGACTTGCTGGCGCGCTACCGTGAGCCGGGCCGCCCTGTGATCGAACTGGACAACGGCTGGTATGACGTCGAAGTCCTGGCCGGCGCCTGCCTGTGTGATGGCCTGTACGAACCGACCTTCGAGTTCGTCTTGAACAAGCGTGCTGGGCGTGTGGCGAACACCACCGTGGATACTGGGTACAATTTCAGCCTGCGAGGCTACTTTGACTGACACGCCTTCACTGTGGCCATGAACGGTGCAGCGCAGCCAAGTTGGCAGGGCGAGATCTGGCTGGCCGAGGATCATTGCCTGGTGACGGGGCGACTGGGGCGCACCGACAGCCACCAGCACTATGCCCACCAGCAAGGGCAGCAACCAAAACAGATAGGTGTTCACCGCCACTGCCAGGGCAGCGCCTATGAACCCAAAGAAAAACACAGGGGCGTAGAGGTAGCGCATGGGCAACTCCAGAATGACAGGAGCCCCCAGTGTCCCCGTACCGGCCGACACCGCGCTTGAACGAACGGCGCAACCGTGTGTGGGCGCTATTCGTTGACCAAGCGCTGCAACACACCGCCTTCATGGCGCGCGAGGATACGCAGCAGTTGATCAACCAAGGCACGGTCCGGCGCATCGAGGTGGAAATGATGGCCGCCTGGGTGCCAGGACACTTTCGCCTGTGGCGGCAATGCCGCTTCACGGCGGCCGAAGGCTTCGCCAGTGAAAGCGCCCTGCCGGCCAAACATCAGGTACAGCGGGCAGCGAATCTGGCTCAGCAGATCGCATGCCTCAGGCTCGGTGAGCGGCATGGGCTCAGGCAGCACCAACCGCGGGTCGTGGCGCCAGCAATAACCGTCGTTGAGCTGGAGCAGGTCGCGCAGCGCCAGTAACCTCGCAGCCTCTTGCGACAAGTCGGTGTCGAGCCGTTCACGACGCTGAGCCAGCGCGCTGTCCAAATCGTCGAAGCGTTGCACATCCGGCTCGTTGAAGCCCTGCATCTGCGTACGCTGGACCATGCGCTTGAGGCGATAGGCCCGTGCCAGGTGCTGCACGCGGTCATGCTCGGCCACGGTGAACGGTGCCCCCATGCCGTCGAGGAAGGTCATGCTCGCAATCGCGCTGGTCATGGCCGCCAGCAGCGAAGCCACACCGCTGCCCATGCCGTGGGCCAGTACATGGAATTGCCGCATGCCAAGGCTTTCGGTGACCGACAGCATGTCCTCGGCGTGTTCCCATAGGTAGTAGCCGCTGTCATGGCGCCGATGGTCGGAACGCCCATGGCCGACCAGGTCGGGGGCTACCACGAAACAGCCATCGAGCAGGGGCGCCAGGCGCTCGAACGAGGCGGCGTTGTCCAACCAGCCATGCAAGGCCAGTACGGGAATGCCATCCTCCGGCCCCCAGCAGCGCACAGCCACTTCGATGCCATTGATGTCCAGCGGGTGATCCTTGGGTGTGGTGGTTGATCGCATGGGTATGCTTCCTGATCGGCAGCCTGATGCAGCTACACCAGACCGAACACGCCACCGCGTTCCACGACGCCTGTCGTCTGCGGCAACCCTTGCGCCGGAGCGCGCAGGGCGCCGACAGGTCACCTTGGCGCAAGCCAGTGGCCACCACTGGCCCCTTACCGACGGTGACTTAACCGTCACCGACCCCGACAGTCTTCGAAACAGTCCTGACGGCCATCCACACGGCTGGAAGCGCGAGCGGCCACGGCGGCATCGCCATTGGCCGGCTCCACGTGCCAGTAGCAATGCTGCACCGCTCGGGTCACGGCCACATAGGCCAAGCGCTGCACCTCCTCTTTCTGGGCGGTATCGAACGGCTGCGGGTCGCCCGCCTTGCCCAGGCCCGCCTGGCGATAGACCTGGTTCTTGTAGGGCGAGCTGGTCAGGTACTGGCAGTCGCCCAGCATGAACACCGCATCGGCCTGCAAGCCCTTGGCGCTGTGGTAGGTGAGTTGGCGAAGACGCCGCTGCTCGGGGGGCACCGCTGCCTCGGCTTGAAGCACAGGTTCCAGGTGTTCGCTCATCGCCGCCCGGTCATTGCCCTTGCGGTAGAGCATCAGCACCGACTCGCCGCGCTGGTAATGCTCGATGAGGGTCTGGCCCAAGGCGGCCTCGTCACGCTCGAAGACCTTGACCGGAGAGCCTGCAAGTTCAGCGGCAGGGCCAGCGGCCCGGGCCTTCTTGCCGGCGATGGTGGACGTGCCCTTGACCAGGTGCTCGGCGGCATCGATCACCTGCTGCTGGCAGCGATAATTCTCCACCATCATTACCCGTGTGCTGGCGGGCGTTGGGAACGCCTTGGTGAATTCGGTGAAGTACTTGGGCGAGCTGCCTCGCCAGCCATAGATCGACTGCCAGTCATCGCCCACGCACAACAGCGATGAGTGCTGAGCATGGCGACCGACATTCAGGCCGGGGCCGCGCCTGCGGATTTCACGCAAGGACGCCCGCAGCCAGCTGACGATTTGCGGCGAGACGTCTTGGAATTCATCGATCATCAGGTGGGCCAGCGGCCGCAACAGCGGGTCGGGCAACAGTTGCAGGTTTTCCGGGTTGTTTTCCCCGAACAGCGCGAACATGCGGTTGTAGCTCATGACCGGAGGGAATTGGTCAAGCAAATGCGCTTCGAACGCTTTCCAGTAAAGGGCCAACGCTTCGAAGAACAGCGCGTCGCTGTCGCCTGGCACAAAGCGCATGTCGGCAATAGCCGTGTTCACTTCCAGGCCGAGGTTTTCGATAAAGCTCGCGGCGCTAACGAATGCGTCGAGCAGCGGCGCGGCCGACAGCTCGCCCTTGACCTTGTATTCGAACCCAGGCCCGGCTACGGCGTCACCTGCCAGCGAAGCGGCCAGGCGCCGGGCCATGGCGTAGTTGTCCAGCCAGATCAACGGCTGATCGCAGAATGCCTGCAACAGGGTTCGTTTGACTGCCCACTCTGCGCGTACGGCGAGCTTGGCACCGGGTCGTTGGTACTGGGCGCTCTCGGAAGGGTCGAAGCCCAACACCACCCATGGCCCGGTGGCACCCAAGCGGCCGTGGACATGAAAACGGCACCCACGGATCTCAACGGTGTCACGCATCGGCTCAATGCCCTGGATTGGCCAGGCCCCCGCTGCGAACCAAAGGTCCTCGATCACATCGCACAGCTCTTCATCGCGTTGCGCGGCCAGTTGCGTCACCTGGGCGCGTTTCTGCACCTCGGGGTTGTCCGGGTCCAGTGGCTTGAGTTGCAAGGCTTCGTTGCGCAAGTGGCCGATCAGCTCGGCAAAGCGGGGGCTGTGCGCCAGCAGGGCGCTGTAGCAATGATTGAGCTGTTGGCGCTGGGCATCGTTCAGGCGCAGGTCGAACGGGTTGCTGTCCGCCTCGGCCTCACGCCCGGCGGGCATCTCGTTGCCCAGGGTCTCGAACGCGCGCACCTGCTCGAACCCAGGCAAGCTGCGCACCAGCGGCAGGATGCGGGAGTGGAAGGTGCGGACCAGTTCGCGCGCCTGTGCCGGTTGCAGATGAACGTCCCACAGCGCGAACACCTGCACCAAGCGCTTGATGAAGTCCTTGCGCGACTCACGGGTGAAGGTGACGACCGTCATCGCATCGAATTCGTAGCCCAGGTAGTGACGCAGCAGCAAGATTCGCAGCACCAGGGAGGTCGATTTGCCCGCCCCTGCCCCGGCCACCACGCAGGTGGACGGTGTGTCGCTGAAGATCAGTTTCCATTGCGCGGCGCTGGGTTGCGCGTGGCTGGGCAGGCGCTGGGCAACGTCGGCCTTGAAGCGTTTCTTCAGCTCGGCGGTCAGGGCCAGGCGCCAGTCTTCGAACAGGTGATCGTCCTGGCCGGGAATGGCTGGGGTGTCGGGGCGGTGGTCACGGATGACCAGCACTTGCTGGCCTGCCTCGTACCCTTGCGCATGGCCACGTTCGAACCCGGCGCGTTCGCCTTCGCCCCGGCCTTGGTGCTGGCCATCGGCATGGCCTAGCCACCAGGAGTGAGGGTGTTGCGCCTGAATGCGGGTCAGACCACGCCCGAGGCACTGGGCGATGAGCCGTTTGAGCCAGGGGAGGCGTGTGGGTGGGGTCAGTTCGGCGAGGGCCTTGGGTTGCTCGTTGGCCACAGTCACTCCGTTGGCAGCAAAATCAGCCGGCAATGTTCGCCGCAATGGCGCAAAAGCGCCAGCGAATGCGTGGGAAAACGTCTGGGTCGGTGGTTGGGTGGGGGTGGGGGGTGCAGGGTAGGTGACCATGGGGCCGCTACGCGGCCCATCGCGGCACGAGGCCGCTCCCACACGGGTGTAATTGTAGCCTGGGGCAGTGCGCAAGCTTCGATCCACTCATTAAAGTCAGTTAATACCTTCAAAGTTGCAACTCTTAACTCCCGGTAGCTGCCATTATTCTTGATCTTGATCTTGATCTTGATCTTGATCTTGATCTTGATCTTGCTTTGGCTTTTGATCTTGCTTTTGATCTTCGCGACTTCAGGAGGCCGAGCGCAGGGCTTGCGGAGGGAGGTGACAGGCATGGATGCCTGTCAAGCGCTGGGCCCCAGGATGGGGCCTGCAGCGCGGTCCTCCCGGGAGCAAGACCGGAGTGAGGGAACCCCGAAGCGCAGCGTAGGGGCCGTATGAATGGAGCGCAGCGTTTTTTGGTTACTTTTTGTCGCGTTTGACAAAAAGTGACTCGCCGCTGAACTGACCCCCAAAAGTTGGACAGTGAGCGCTATGGGGCCAGCGCGTGGGTCCGAAATTGTATCGGACTCAGGCCATCAAGTCTGAGGCTGATGCGTTTTTGGTTGTAGTAAGCGATGTAATCATCAAGTCCTGAAGCCAACTGCTCGACATTTTCAAACGACTCCAGGTAAAAATATTCGCTCTTGAGTGTGCCGAAAAAGCTTTCCATTGCGGCGTTGTCTAGGCAGTTGCCCTTACGCGACATACTCTGCTCAATGTTCTTCTCGGCCAGCATATGCCGGTAAGTGGGCTGCCTGTACTGCCATCCTTGATCGGAGTGCAATATCGGTTTATCACCTGGATTCAGCCGCTCAAAGGCTTGCTCAAGCATTGCCGAGACCATCTTGAACTCCGGGCGCCGGTTAATCTGATAAGCGAGGATTTCGCCGTTATACAGGTCCATCAACGGCGAAAGAAACAGCTTCTGCCCCTTCACTTTGAACTCTGTCACGTCGGTTGCCCATTTCTGATTAGGGGCTCCTGCCTTGAATTCTCGCCTGAGCAGATCAGGCGCAACCAGTCCCTCTGAGCCTCGGTACGAGCGATATTTCTTCGCCCTGACCAGCGACTGGAGACCCATAAGCTGCATCAGTCGCTGCACCTTCTTGTGATTAATCATCCGACCGTTGTGCTTGAGGGTCTCAGTGATCCGGCGATAGCCATACCGTCCCTTATGCTCGTGATAGACGTTGTTGATACTCTCTTTCAAAGCCGCATGCTTGTCAGTCAACAACACCTTGCTTTGGTAATAAAAGGTACTACGTGCAAGCCCGGCGGCACGTAACAGCAGAGCGAGTCGATGCCCGTGCCTCAATCCCTGGACAGCCTTCGTTTTCTCGCCTGCGCAGTGCGAGGGTCCGCTTGGATCAAGGCATCGAGCTTTTTTAGGTAAGCATTCTCCGCACGCAGATATTCCAGCTCTTCGAGCATTTGCTCGGGTGTCAGGTCGCTATCCGAAGCGGTAGGAGGACTTGCGCTGGTTTTTTTCGATGGCTTACGGGGCATGCTCAACTCTCGGGTATGATGCGGATGAAGTGCTTCAACTCCGCCTTGATCATACAACCTTTTCCACTGCCTGATGCTACTTGGACCACGAATATCAAACTGGATGCAGGCTTGCTGGGCAGACAATCCTTCTTGCTCAATGCACTGCAAAACCTTCAATTTGAACTGGGCATCGTAGCGGCTGTACTTGGCACTTAAACCGGCTGCGCCGTGTTTTTCATAGCCCTTTACCCACCGACGTAGCATCGATGGACTGAGGTCATGCTTTAGCGCCACTTCATGAATGCTAGGAGCAGAAAGGCACTCTTCGATGAGTGCCTGTTTGAGCGCCAGGTTGTATTTCGTCATGGAACACCCTCCGGTGAGATAGGTGTCCAACATTCGGGGGTCAGTTCACGCAAGGGCGAAAAGGTGACTAAGCGTCGCCATCGCAAATGGACTATGCTCTCTTTCAATACCCACACCAACGCAATCAAACTTGAAGCCTGAAACTTCAAACTTCAAACTTCAAACTTCAAACTTCAAACTTCAGACTTCAGACTTCAAACTTCAGAGCGTGGGCGCACACAGCAAGTTGATATTCATTGGCGCAGGTGGCGCACAGTCACCTTTCCGCCCTTACGGCGGCTCACTTTTTGTCTTCCCTCCATGTCAGGATAGTTGTCGCCCCGTGCAATAGATGGAGGGCGAGGACTGTCTCATGAAGCAACGACGTTACACCGCTGAGGAAAAAGCCTGGGCGCTGGAGCAAATGTCGGCCCCGATCAGCCGTACGGTCGTAGAGCTGGCCAAGCAAACGGGCATCACTGCTGTCACACTCAGGACTTGGCGTAACGAAGCCAAGACCCAGGGAGCACAGATGGCAGGAACAGGTAAGCGCAACGGGCGCTGGAGCAGCGCTGACAAGTTCAGGGCAGTGCTCCAGACAGCCGCAATGAGCGAGGCAGAGATTTCGGCATACTGCCGTACCGCAGGCATTGTGCCGGCGGACTTGGTGTTGTGGCGTGCAGCGTGTGAGCAAGCCAATACGCCTACCCAGCAGGAACCCGCCAAAGATATTGCTTCGGTCAAGCGTATCGAGCAATTGGAGCGTGAGCTGCGGCGCAAAGAAAAGGCTTTGGCAGAAACGGCAGCGTTGTTGGTGCTGCGAAAAAAGGCCAATGCGATCTGGGGCAAGGGCGAGGACGAATGACCAGCGCCGCAGATCGCACCACTGCCCTTGAGTTGATCGAAGCGGCTATCGAGTCAGGCGCTCGTCAGCGTGCAGCCTGCACAGAGCTGGGCATCACCGAGCGCACCTTGCAGCGGTGGCGCAACCAACCTAAAGACCGGCGGCCTGAAACGAGTCGCCCAACGCCGGCCAACAAACTGAGCGAGCAGGAGCGGCTGGCGGTTCTGGCAGCAGCCAATCGTCCTGACTGTGCAGGCCTCACTCCACATGAAATCGTGCCGAAGTTGGCAGATGAAGGCCTTTACTTGGCCTCAGAATCCACCTTTTATCGAGTGCTCAAGTCAGCAGGCCAGGCACATCGGCGTGGACGCGGCAGAAAGCCCCAAGCCAGGCCGCTCACCACGCACAGGGCAGACGGCCCGAACCAGGTTTGGTGCTGGGATATCACCTGGCTGCCCAGCACAGTCAAAGGCCGTTACTTCTACTGGTACATGGTCAAAGATATCTACAGCCGCAAGCTGGTCATGAATGAGGTGCATGAGGCAGAGAGCGCTGAACATGCCAGCGTCTTGCTGGAACGTGCCTGTCTGCGTGAAGCAATCCGCCCGGAAACATTGGTGCTTCATTCAGACAATGGCAGCGCCATGAAAGGCGCGACAATGCTGGCCGCTCTGCGTGATCTGGGTGTGCTGCCATCGTTTAGCCGCCCGCGGGTCAGCAACGATAACGCCTATGCCGAAGCCTTGTTCCGTACGGCCAAGTACTGCTCGCGATGGCCAGGCCTGCCGTTTGAATCACTGGACGAGGCTCGGGTATGGGTCATGGAGTTTGCTGCCTGGTACAACAATGAACACCGCCATAGCGCGCTTAAATACGTCACTCCTGCGCAGCGACATGGGAGGCAGGATGCTGCTGCGCTGAAGCAGCGTGAACAGGTCTACACGGTGGCTCAGCGTGGGAGTCCAGAGCGCTGGGCTCGAGGAATCCGCAGCTGGAAGCTGCCTGACCATGTGTATCTGAATCGTGAGCGAGACGCCCAGCAGCAAGTCGGTTAGGCAAGACACGACAACTACCTTGACACATACCGTCTTGTCAAAAAGTAAGCAAAAACCGCCTGCTCCTATCATCCGGCCCCTACGCTACGCTCCGGGGTTCCCTCGCTCCGGGCTTGCTCCCGGGAGGACCGCGCTGCAGGCCCCATCCTGGGGCCCAGCGCTTGACAGGCATCCATGCCTGTCACCTCCCTCCGCAAGCCCTGCGCTCGGCCTCCTGAAGTCGCGATCTGCGGCGCCTGAACTACCGCGCGCTTAGAAGCAAAAGCGAAAGCAAGGGCAACGGCAACGGCAACGGCAACGGCAACGGCAACGGCAACGGCAACGGCAACGGCAACGGCAACGGCAACGGCAACGGCAACGGCAACGGCAACGGCATTTTGGACGATAGCTCAGAGATATATCGATTAAAGCGATAAAATAGAGCCGATATTTACGCTTATTTTAGATGTTTCATAAGCGCATGATGGCCCTATTACACCTTTTGAAGGAGTCCAATCATGCTTCAACTACGACCATTCAACACCCTGGGCGCCGCCAACCACGGCTGGCTCGATGCGCACCATCACTTCTCGTTCGCCGAGTACTACGACCCAGCCCGCATGCACTGGGGCAACCTGCGGGTCTGGAACGACGACATCATCGCCGCTGGCAGCGGGTTCCCACCCCACCCTCACCGGGACATGGAAATCATCACCTACGTCCGCGAAGGGGCCATTACCCATGAAGACAACCTGGGCAACAAGGGCCGGACCGAGGCTGGCGACGTGCAGGTGATGAGCGCCGGCACAGGCATCGCGCACAGTGAGTACAATCAAGAGGACAGCGAGGCGCGCATTTTCCAGATCTGGATCGTGCCCGAGCGCACTGGTGATGCACCGTCCTGGGGTACACGCCCGTTTCCCAAGGGTGAACGCGGCGAAGGCTTCGTGACCCTGGCCAGTGGCAGAGATGGCGATGAAGGCAGCCTGCCGATTCGTACCGATGCCCGCCTGGTCGCCGCAACGCTGCGCGCCGGAGAAACCGCCGAGTACCGGTTCGACCCCAAGCGGCGCGGTTACCTCGTCCCGGCCAAGGGCCGCATCGAGGTCAATGGGCTGCAGGCCAATGCCCGGGACGGCGTGGCCATCGCCGAAGAAACGTTGCTGCAGGTCACCGCCCTGGAAGACAGCGAGATCGTGCTGGTGGACGTCGCCTGAAACGCTGGCACTCAGCCGGGCCGATCCCTCAAGGATTGCCCGGCTGGGCCAGCTCAGCCAGCACTTCCGCGGACGTGGTGACCTGGCGGAAATGATGCTCCCACAAGGCGATGCCCATCTTCGCCGAACGATCCAGCGAGGAGCCGACGGTCATGTCGGTCACCAGAGTCGGCATCAACCCGGCGTCGAACAGCGCGAAACCGGCTGCCAGCACACAGGTGTCGGTCTGCAAACCGCTCACCAGCACACGCTCCACCCCGAGACCGCGCAGGTACTCGATCATCTCTTTACCCGGTCCGTAACCATGCTTGATGAACACCCGATCGGCTTCGATCAGGCTTTCATCCTGGGCAGCCGGGTGCCAGCCCAATTGCCGCTCGAAAGGTGTCACTCGCTCATCGTGCAACTCGACCGAGGCGATGGTAGGTATGTTGGCCGAAAGCAGTCGCAGGCCGTCGACCAACCATTCCGGCGGGCTGAATGTGGACTGCACGTCCACGATGAGCAGGACCTGACGCATGAGCACCTTCCGTCATGAAAAAGCCATGGAGTATACCCGCCTGGGCCTGACAAGCGCGTTGAAGCCCAACCCGCTCATGCACGACGGTGCTCGGCCAGACTGATGAACAAATCTTCATGCAGGCTTGAGCCCCGCAGGCTCGGGCGGCCTGGGCGCGGCCCACCTCACCGCGCTGCGCGGCGCCTTGAGGCGGGCATGCAGCTTGCGTAGCATCACTGCCCCACCCGGCACCAGCCCGTTACCAACGCCTGCCCGCCCAGCCTTCTACAGACAGAGCCCATGCCCCAACCGATCCCCCTCAAGGACCATGAAAAGGAAAAGCACCTGGTCAACCGCCGGCTCCTGGCCTGCGCTGCGCTGGTCTTCAGCCTGGTCGCCATCCTGATTGGTCGGTTGTATGTGCTGCAAATCATCCAGCATGACCAGCAAAGCGCCGTGTCGGAAAACAATCGCGTCCATGTGCTGCCGATCGCACCCGAGCGAGGCTTGATCTACGACCGCAATGGCACTGTGCTGGCCGACAACAAGCCCAGCTTCGACCTGACCATGACCCGTGAACGGACCGGCGGCGACAGCGCCAAGGTGCTCGACACCCTGACCCAGGTGCTGGGGCTGGATGACGAGGACCGCAAGCAGTTCGACAAGGATCTGCGACGCGGGCGCAAACCCTTCGAACCGGTCACCTTGATGGTGGGCTTGAACGAACAGCAGATTGCCTTGATTGCCGTCAACCAGTTCCGGCTGCCGGGCCTTGAGGTGGAGCCGCAATTCATTCGCGAATACCCGTTGGGCGAGCACTTCGCCCATTCGGTCGGTTACGTAGGCCGGATTAACGAAAAAGAGGCCAAGACCCTGGACAGCACCGAGTACCGGGGGACTCAGTCGATCGGCAAGACGGGCATCGAACGTTTTTATGAAAGTCAGTTGCACGGCCACGTAGGCTATGAGGAAGTCGAGACCAACGCCCAGGGCCGGGTGATGCGTGTGCTCAATCACAAGGCCCCCACGCCAGGCCAGGACATCGTGCTGACCCTCGATGCCCACCTGCAACTGGCGGCGGAAAAGGCCCTGGGCGAGCGCCGAGGCTCGGTGGTGGTGCTGGACCCGGCCAACGGCGATGTGCTGGCGATGGTCAGCAACCCGGGGTTCGATCCCAACCTGTTCGTCAAGGGCATCAGCTTCAAGCAGTACGCACAACTGCGCGACTCCATCGACCGCCCCCTGTTCAACCGCGTGCTGCGCGGGCTGTATGCCCCAGGGTCGACGGTCAAACCCGAAGTGGCCATTGCCGGGCTGGACAGCGGCGTGATCACGCCGGCCAACCGCGTGTTCGACCCGGGTTACTACGAGTTGCCCAACTACGATCACAAATACCGTAACTGGAACCGCAGCGGTGATGGCTGGGTGGACATGTACACCGCGATCATGCGTTCCAACGACACCTACTTCTACGACCTGGCGCACAAACTGGGTATCGAGCGCCTGCACGACTACATGGCCGAATTCGGTCTTGGCCAGAAGGTGTCGCTGGACATGTTCGAAGAAGCGGCCGGGCTGATGCCTTCGGCCGAATGGAAGCGCGCGACCCGCCGACAGCCCTGGTTCCCCGGTGAAACGTTGATTCTGGGTATTGGTCAGGGCTACATGCAGGTCACGCCATTGCAACTGGCGCAAGCCACCAGCCTGCTGGCCAGCAAAGGCGTATGGCATCGCCCGCACCTGGCGATGACCGTCGGTGGCGATGCGCCCATCGACCCTAACCCCATGCCCGATATCGTGCTGCACGACAAACGCGCCTGGGATCAGGTGAGCCAGGGTATGCAAATGGTCATGCACGACCCGCGCGGCATCGCGCGCGCTGCCGCCGCTGGCGCGCAATACCGCATTGCCGGCAAGAGCGGCACGGCCCAGGTGGTGGCCATCAAGCAAGGGGAACGCTACAACCGCAACAAGACTCTGGAACGACACCGTGACAACGCCTTGTTCGTCGGGTTCGCCCCGGCCGAGCACCCCAGCGTGGTCGTGGCGGTGATGATCGAAAACGGCGAAGCCGGTGGGCGGGTGGCAGGCCCGGTAGTGCGTGAGGTCATGGATGCCTACCTGCTGGACGAACAAGGTCATCTAAAGCCCGAATACGCCGGCAGCTCGGCGGGCAAGTCACCTGCCCACGGCTGAAAGCAAAGCCCGCAGGCGGTCAGGCCTTGCGTTCAGGGCGCAACGCGGGGCATCAGATCGTAAGGGTGCTGCCACCCCGGCAACGCCTGCAGTCGCGCTTTCCAGGCTTCGATGTGCGTGTACTGCTGCACGTTCATGCCGGTGTCCTCGGGCATGAACACATAACCGGCCAGCGACAAGTCGGCGATGGTCACCCGCGCGCCGACCATGAACGGTGTGCCGGCCAGGTGCGCATCGACGATGCGGTAGGCCGCGGCGGCTCGCTCGCGCAGGAACGTCGTCACCTCGGTTTCGCCCGTCTTCTTCAGGCACAACAAAAAGCGCAGCGCCGCGTAGTAGCTGGTGAACTTGTGGTTGTCGAACAGCATCCAGCGCCAGATCTCACGCCGCTCTTCTTCACTCTGGGGGCCGAACTGGCCTGTTTGTGCGCTCAAGTAGTCGAGGATCAACGCCGACTGGGTCAAGCAGGTGCCCCCATGCATCAGCACCGGCACCTCACCCTGCTCGTTCACCTCGTCGCGCCACATCGGGTCGCGGGTCTGGCCATTGAAGAAGTCCACGAACACCGGCTGCCAGTCCTGGCCGGTCAGTTCGAGCATCAGCGCAGCCTTGTAGGCATTGCCGGATTCGGCGAAACAATGCAGCGTGTACTCGGACATGGTGCAGCCCTCGGTGGCTGTTGGGGTAGGCCGCTGAGCAGAGCACACCGGTGGCGATGCGGTCAATCCGGGCCTGACGTCGATGTTGGCCAGACCCGTTGACCCGCCCAACCCTGCCCCGCCTGAGCAGACCATCGGCTAACGCTTCGGTGAGGGAACTCCACCTGCATGCGTAGCCTCTCACCAATAGTGGTAATCCCCTGGGCTTCACCTATTGGAGAACACGACATGCGCCAACTTGCCCTCGTACCCGCACTGCTGCTTCTGTTGCCTGCCGGCGCTGCCATGGCCCGCGTCGACGGCCGCGACATTGCCACTTCGGCCGGTGTCTCGGCTTCGCTGTACTCAACGTTCAAGGATGACAAACGCATCATTCCTGCCCGTGACGAGCTGTCTGCGTTCGTCGCCAGCGGTGGTGCCATTCGTGGTGCCTACGTGGAAGCTGCCTTGCAGCAAGCACGCAAGGACCACCCCGGCCTGCAAGTCAACGATGAAGAACTCGCTCGCGCCATCCTCTCCCAGGACGACCCTCTGGTCGCCCAGCAATGACTGCCGCCGGCGTTGGCCCTCGTTGTGGCCAGCGCCGGTCGTAGCCCGCCCCGCAAGCCCTAAGTCCAGACTGGGGCTACACTCGTCATGACCCTATAAGAACAACGCATCCAAGTGAGATGACGATGCTGTATGACGAACACGTCGACGGCGCGCTGCCGACAGTTGATCGCGAGCTTTTGGTTCAGTCCCTGCGCGAGGCACTGCCTGACCTTCAGGTGCTCCACCGCGATGAAGACCTCAAGCCGTATGAATGCGACGGCCTGGCGGCGTACCGTACGGTGCCGCTGCTGGTGGTGTTACCCGAGCGCGTAGACCAGGTGCAGCGTGTGCTGCAGCTTTGCCACCGGCTCACCGTACCGGTCGTGGCTCGCGGCGCCGGGACCGGGCTGTCTGGCGGTGCCATGCCCTTGGCCAAAGGCGTGTTGCTGGTGATGGCGCGGCTCAATCGTATTCTCGAAGTCAGCCCCCAAGGCCGCTTCGCCCGGGTCCAGCCGGGCGTTCGCAACTTGGCCATTTCCCAGGCCGCCGCCCCTTACGGGTTGTACTACGCCCCCGACCCTTCATCGCAGATCGCCTGCACCATCGGTGGCAATGTCGCTGAAAACGCAGGCGGCGTGCATTGCCTGAAGTACGGTCTGACCGTGCACAACATCCTCAAACTGGAAGTGCTTACCGTGGAAGGTGAACGGCTGACCCTGGGTAGCGATGCGCTCGACAGCCCTGGGTTCGACCTTCTAGCACTGTTCACCGGCTCCGAAGGCATGCTGGGGATCGTCACCGAGGTGACCGTGCGGCTGCTACCCAAGCCACCCGTGGCACGGGTTCTGCTTGCCAGCTTCGACCGGGTCGAGGACGCCGCGCGGTCCGTTGCCCACATCATTGCCGCCGGCATCATTCCCGGGGGCTGGAAATGATGGATAACCTGGCCATTCGGGCGGCCGAGGACTTCATCCATGCCGGGTACCCAGTGGAGGCAGCCGCCATCCTCTTGTGTGAACTCGACGGGGTCGAGGCCGATGTGCACGAAGACTGCGAACGGGTGGCCACACTGTTCACCCAGGCCGGTGCCAGCGAGGTGCGGCTGGCGTGTGACGAGGCGCAGCGTGCACGGTTCTGGGCAGGACGCAAGAATGCCTTCCCTGCCGTCGGCCGCTTGTCCCCGGACTACTACTGCATGGACGGTACGATTCCGCGGCGTGAGCTGCCCCGCGTGCTGGTGCGGATTAGTGAAATGGCGCGCGAACATGGGCTGCGGGTGGCCAATGTGTTCCATGCAGGTGACGGCAATATGCACCCGCTGATCCTGTTCGACGCCAACCGGCCTGGGGAGCTGGAGCGGGCCGAGTCCCTGGGTGGAAAAATCCTGGAGCTGTGCGTGGCCGTTGGTGGGAGCATCACCGGGGAGCATGGGGTCGGCCGGGAGAAGATCAACCAGATGTGCGCCCAGTTCACCCATGACGAGCTGCGGGTGTTTCACGCCGTCAAGGCTGCATTCGACCCGCAGAGCTTGCTCAACCCTGGCAAGAACATTCCCACGCTGCACCGCTGCGCCGAATTCGGTGCGCTGCACGTGCACCATGGGCAGTTGCCCTTCCCTGCGCTGGAGCGGTTTTGATGGGCACGGACCAGGATGCAAGCCAGGCGTTGCTCGAGCAGGTTCGCCAGGCGCTGGATGCCGGTACGCCCTTGCGCATCCAGGGCAGTGGCAGCAAGGCCATGATCGGCCATGCCGTCAACGGGCAAGTGCTCGATACACGCGGCCATCGCGGCATCGTCAGTTACGACCCCACGGAGCTGGTGCTGACGGCTCGCGCCGGTACGCCGTTGCGCGACATCGAGGCGGCGTTGCAGGAAAACGGTCAGATGCTGGCTTGCGAGCCACCGCACCTGGGCCCGGGTGCCACCTTGGGCGGCATGGTGGCGGCTGGCTTGTCCGGGCCCAGGCGGCCCTGGTCAGGATCGGTCCGTGACTTCGTGCTGGGCACCCAGGTAATCACAGGCCAGGGCAGCGTGCTGCGCTTCGGTGGCCAAGTGATGAAAAACGTGGCCGGGTATGACCTTTCACGGTTGCTGGCAGGCAGTTTCGGCTGCCTGGGTGTGCTGACCGAGGTGTCGCTTAAAGTCCTGCCCGTGCCGCGGCACTGCGTAAGCCTGCGCCTTGGAATGGATCGGAGCCAGGCCTTGGCCGCGCTCACGCGCTGGAGCTCGGAACCACTGCCGCTCAGTGGTGCCTGCCACGATGGACAAGCATTGTTCGTGCGCCTGGAAGGTGGCGAGGGTTCGGTAGCGTCGGCCCGCCAGCGCCTGGGGGGCGAGTACGTGGACGGCGAGTTCTGGACGCAACTGCGTGAGCAGCGCCTGGCATTCTTCACCCAGGGCAGCGAGCCCTTGTGGCGTGTGTCGCTGCCCCTCGCAACAGGGGAACTGCACCTGCCGGGACGCCAATGGCTGGACTGGGCAGGCGCCCAGCGCTGGCTGCGGACAGACGCCCCAGCCCATGTCATTCACCGCATCGCCGAACAGGCGGGTGGCCACGCGCTGTGCCTCACCCCAGGCCAGGCCCCCTACCCGCCCTTGTCAGAGCCGCTGATGCGCTACCACCGGAGCCTCAAGGCCCAACTGGACCCCAAGCGTATCTTCAATCCTGGCCGTCTGTACCCGGACCTCTGAGGGCAGCCCATGCAGACCAACCTGAGTGACAGCGCACGCACACTCGAGCGCGCCGAGGAGGCAGAACGCATCCTGCGCGCGTGCGTACACTGCGGCTTCTGCACAGCGACCTGCCCCACCTACCAGCTGCTTGGCGATGAGCTCGATGGCCCGCGCGGGCGCATCTACCTGATCAAGCAGGTGCTCGAAGGCCAGCCCGCCACTACCAGTACTCAATCTCATCTGGACCGATGCCTGTCGTGCCGCAGCTGCGAAACCACTTGCCCGTCGGGTGTGCGTTACCACGACCTGCTGGACATTGGCCGGGCCGTCGTGGAGCAGCAGGTGCCACGACCACTGGGCCAGCGCCTGTTACGTCACGGCCTGCGCTTTGCGATGGTGCGCCCCGCCGTTTTCAAGGCCCTGCTGCGAACTGGCCAAGCCCTGCGCCCCTGGCTACCGGCGCAGGCCCAGCAAAAGGTGCATTTGCAAAAGGCGGCTGACCTGATGCGCCCGGCGGTGCGCCATCCGCGGCGTGTCCTGATGCTCGAGGGGTGTGTGCAACCGGCATTGTCACCGGCGACCAACGCCGCGGCGGCGCGCCTGCTCGATCGCCTCGGTATCAGCGTGACCCCTGCACCGGCCGAGGGTTGCTGTGGAGCAGTGGACTACCACCTCAACGCCCAGGCGCAAGGTTTGCAGCGCGCACGGCGGCGCATCGATGCCTGGTGGCCAGCCGTTGAGGCGGGCGTCGAGGCTATCGTGATCCCAGCAAGCGGCTGCGCCGCGTTCGTGCGCGAGTATGCTCACCTGTTGGCTGCTGACCCGGCCTATGCAGCCAAGGCGGCCCGGGTCAGCAGCCTGTGCCGTGACTTGGTGGAAGTCCTGGGGGATGCGCCCGTCGAGCAGCTGGCGGTGCCCGCCGGACGGCGCCTGGCGTTTCACTGTCCGTGCACTCTGCAACATGCCTTGAAACTGGGTGGCGCTGTGGAAGCGCTATTGATCCGGCTGGGGTTTACCCTGACTCCGGTCACCGATGCCCACCTGTGCTGTGGCTCGGCAGGCACCTATTCGCTGACCCAGCCAGGGTTGTCCAGGCAGCTGCGCGACAGCCGCCTGGACGCTCTGGAACGCGGGCAACCGGACGAGATAGCCACCGCCAATATCGGCTGCCAGGTGCATTTGAATGGCGCAGGGCGCACCGCGGTTCGGCACTGGGTGGAGATCGTCGAAGAGGCGCTCAGGCACGCAGAAGAGCGCGCCGGGGCGAACGAGGGATAGGCGTCCCCTGCCGCCTTGTGCATTTCGTCCTTGATAAGCTTCATCGTCGCCCCTTTACTTTATTGGGATTTTTCACCAGCCAACCTAGGAACCGTCCTACTTGTCGCATGGCAGAGCAGAAAACATGATCGACGCAGTCGCCCCCACACAGGACGCTGCGCATGCTCGCCAACCCGCACCTTCTTGCCGAACTGCGCAGCCACCTGCGCGAACTGCTCACCCATGACCTGGCCAACCCAGACCAGGACCCCCATCTCTCTGGCGTCATGTTTTTCTGCGTCACCGACGAGCCATCCAGGCAACTGATCGAGCGAATCGAACTGCTCGCCAGCGAAGCGTTTTTCGATGCTCGGGGCCGGGCCATCACCCATCACATGAAGGCCGCCGTCGTGGAAGGGGTTCAGATCAAGCGCTGCCGTAGCGCCCCTGCCGACGAAACCCGCATCCGCATCATTCTCTCGGGCAAAGGCTACATCACGGTGAGCATGGCCAGGGCCTAAGCAGTCTTGCTGCGGCGTGAGCAGGCACCCCGCCGTACGCAATCCGCTATCCTGAGCGCTCTCTTGCTTTGGAATGCTCCATGGAACTGCATATTCGCCTGGAGGGCCGCAAAGGCTTGGCTGCCCAGCTCTACGCGCAGTTGCGCGCAGGCATCGAATGCGGTCACCTGGCGGCTGGCAGCCAGTTGCCGCCCAGCCGCTTGCTGGCCGAGCAATTGGGAGTGTCGCGCAAGACCGTCGCGGACGCCTATGCACGCCTTACCCAGGACAACCTGCTGAGCGCGGTAGTCGGCCGGGGTACGTTCATCAATGCGCTTGCACCCAAGCGCAGCGCGCCGCCAAGCGCCTTGACCCTTGCCGGCGATGCGTCGCTCAGGCGCTGGCAATCCCGCGCCACCGTACCGGGCCAACGTCACGCGCTATCGGGGGTGCGTTATGACTTCATCGGCGGTGTGGCGAGCAAGGCGCTATTCCCGTTCGACCTGTGGCGCAGCTGCCTGAACTACGCCGTGCGGCGAAGCCAGCATCATCCACAGCGGCATTTCCCAGCCCAGGGCCTTGCGGAACTGCGCGAGGTCATCGCCCACCACATCGCCTACGCCCGGGGCGTGCACTGCACGGCTGACGATATCCTGGTGTGCAACGGCGCCCAGCAGGCCCTGGACCTGATCGCCAGGGTGCTGGTGGAGCCTGGCTGCAAGGTCGCCATGGAGGACCCGGGGTATCCGCCGGCACGGCAGTTGTTCCTGGCCTTGGGCGCCCAGCTGCAGGGGGTGCCAGTGGATGAGGAAGGTTTGTGCGTTGACCAGATTGCCGAGGGCACGCGGCTGATCTATGTCATGCCTTCGCACCAGTTCCCATTGGGCATGCCGATGGGCGAGACACGCCGGCGAGCGCTGTTGGCCCGGGCAGCCGCGTTGGGTGCGCTGATCATCGAGGACGACTACGACTGCGAATTCCGCTATCTGGGGCCTAGGGCCGATGCGCTGCAACGCCTGGACACCCAGGGCCTTGTGGCTTACGTCGGCACGTTCTCCAAGACCCTGCTCCCGGAGTTGCGCCTGGGTTATGCCGTTTTGCCAGAAGCCGTGCTCAAGGCCAGTTGCGTAACCAAGCAATTGAGCGACTGGCACAGCCCGACCCTGCTGCAGTGGGCCCTGGCCCGCTTCGTGGAACAGGGGCATCTGAACCGGCACATCCGCCGTTGCCATGAGGTATATAGCGCGCGTCGCGATCGTATGTTGCAGCGTCTGGACGACGACCTTGCCCCTTGGCTCAGGGCCATTCCCGCCGAGGCGGGGTTTCATCTAAGTGCCTTGGCGCAAACGGGGTTCGACGTGGAGCACCTGGTCGAACAGGCACGCAAGGTCGACCTGGGCATTTACTCGCTCGCCCCGTTCTTCAATGAAACGCCAGTGCGTCCGGGGCTGTTGATGGGCTTTGGTGCCATTGAAATGCTCGACATCGACCCAGCACTCGACCGACTGCGCGATACGCTGCGGCGGATCAGCTGAGGGCATCGACGTTATCGACCGGGACGGGTCGAGCTAAGGCCTTCGCGTAGCTCTGCGGGCTGAAGGCTATCGTCACCAGCAGCATCGTCAACACGCTGGCCGTGAGCACGGTCCACGCGCTTTGAAAATCACCGTCGAGCGCACGCAGCCACCCGACGATGTACGGCACACAGCCGGTGATGATGAAGCCGATACCCTGGACGAAACCCGCCAGGCCGCCGGCTTCGGCTGGCGTAGGAAGATGTTCGAGGGTCAGGGTCAGGCTTTGGCTGAAACAGGCGCCCAGCCCGAACCCGATCAACGCTACCCAAAGCCCTGGTACGGCGGTGGGTACCATCAGTAACCCCATGAACCCCACCAGTTGAATCGACAGCGCCAGCGCAAGGCCTGGGCGCCGATCCACCCAGCGCCTGAGCAGCAGCGGCAGGCCCAATGCGCCCAGTACCTGGAATAGGGTCATCAACCCCACCAGGTCGGCGCCTCCCTGTGCGCTGCCACCCTGCTCCAGATAAAACGCTGGCAGCCAGGCGACCATGCTGGTGTAGCCGCCATTGATCAAACCGAAGTACACGGCCAGCAACCAGGCCCGTCGGTGGCCAAACCAGTGCCCGCCGTTTCCTTTGAACACTGGGGACTGTATGTTGCGTGGCCGCAGGATGAGCCATGCCAGCATGGCAAGCATCGCCGGTGCGGCCCAGGCCCCCAGGCCCAGTTGCCATTGCCCGGAATACTCAGCCAGGTGCGGGCCCAGCACAGCAGCCAACCCGCCGCCGCTCATCAAGGCAGCCGAGTACAGGCCCATTGCGCCAGCAAGGCGCCCCGGAAACCAGCGATTGACCAGCCCTGGCATCATGCCCTGCACCACCGCCACGCCCAAGCCTGCAAGCACGGCGCTGGCAACCAGTGCCCAGGCACTTTGAAGTTGCAACCGCCACAAGCACGCCAGCGCGATGGCCGCCAAACCACCGAGCATGCCGGCATGTTCGCTCAGCCATCGGCGTGACCAAGGGTGCAGTAACGGAACCGCTCCCATGCACAACACCGGCAGCGCCGTCAGCAATGCCGCTTGCTGATAACCCAGGCCGGTACTGATGCGCATTGGCTCGAGCAAAGGGCCGATGCTGGTCAGGATGGGGCGCAGGTTCAAGGCCAGCAGCACGACCAGCATCGCTCTCCAAGCTACTGTCATTGATCGTTGGCCTGTTGCCACTGAGCGTACAGCCCGCTTTCGTCGTCGGGCTTGAAGGCGCGCAGCGGCAATGACTGCTGCTGGGGCGCACGCGTCATCTGCGCGTACAAGTCAGCGGTGGACAGCCCGTAAGGCTGGCCTTCGTCGTTGTCATAGGCGAACCAGGCCTGGCTGATACCGCACAGGTGCATGGCCGCCAGGCACATGGGGCATGGGTGGCCGCTGGCATACACCTGGGCGCCGTCAAGACGGGCGCGCCCCAGCGCCTGGCTGGCCTGGCGGATGACTTGCATCTCGGCATGGGTGGTCGGGTCTTGTGAGCGGTGTATCTCATTGACACCGCGCGCCACAACCTGGCCTTGGTACACCAGGACGGCACCGAACGGCCGGCCTCCGGCTGCGATGTTGGCGCGTGCCAGTTCGAGGGCCTCGCGCATGAAACGGACTTCTGGCATGGCTCGATCTCCTTGGATGGGACGGGTCATTATCCTGAGTCGGTGGCAGTGGCAGAAATGAAGAGATTGGATGCCTGTCAGTGGGGATGCGAATGGCAGGATTGGCCTCCCCGAAGATGAGCGGATTGGCTATCGGACGTATCGGTGCCCGAGGGTATCGTGACGCCACCCTAAAGCGTTTCTGGAGAGCGCCATGCAACACCGCATCGACTGGTCGAAACAAGCCCCTGACGCCTACAAGGCCATGGCAGCCCTGGAGCAGGCGCTGACCCGCACGGGCCTTGAGCACGATCTGCTTGAACTGGTGCGCTTACGCGCCTCGCAGATCAATGGCTGCGCGTACTGCCTCAATCTGCATGCCAACGACGCGCGCAAGGCCGGCGAGCGCGAGGCGCGCCTGCAGACGTTGTGTGTGTGGCGGGAGACGACCTACTTCACGGGGCGTGAGCGAGCGGCGCTGGCCTGGGTTGAGACCCTGACCCGGCTGGCCGATTGTGGCGCCCCGCAGGGGGAGTATGAGGCGTTGCTGGAGCACTTCGAGCCAGCCGAGGTGGTGAATCTGACGCTGGCTATCGCGACGATCAATGCGTGGAATCGGTTTGGGGTGGGGTTTGCCATGGTGGCGGGTTGAAGGAGCCTGGGAGGCTATTGTTTAATTCAGCCTTTCTCTAATTGGAAGCATCAACATCTAGCTATGCCGCGTGATGAATCGTGGCACATCCCTCGAAGGCTACGCTTTACCGGTGTAGATACCGTCTTGATCCTCACCTCGCAGGTGCGATTTGAGGGTCAAGACGGTATCTACCTTGGTCCTGTATTGGCTGAGATAGCGCAGGCCTGGATCATGCAGAAGTAACGGCCTAGCGCCGTTTATGGAGGCTAGCCGATTTCCGGGTGGGAGCGGCCTTGTGCCGCGATGGGCCGCGCAGCGGCCCCAGCATTTCAGCTTCGCAGCACATATTGCCGGGGCGCGGGACCGGCCGCGATAGGCTGCGCAGCAGTCCCAGGATTTCAGCTCCGCAGCTCATATCGTCGGGGCCGCTGCGCGGCCCATCGCGGCACAAGGCCGCTCCTACAATGGCCGTGCGAGGTCTGGGTGAGCGGTGTCACACACTTGAGCTGGGAAGCCTGAATGCTGGATTGCTTCGCGGTCCGTTGCAACATATCGCTGAGCTCTCAGCGTGATGCGATAATACCCTGGTGCGGTAAGAAAGGTGCCCTCGCTCCCAATCCAGACGCTTGTACGTCGTGCATCAACCCTCATGCCCGTGTATCACCCTCCCGCCACCCGCCCAGCCATCTTCACCAACGCCTGCCTCAAACTGGGCAAATCACTGTACCGCTGCTCGGCCATTACTTTGCCGTCCTGAACCTCCAGCCATTGCACCGATTCGCGGTCCCCGCCGTAGCCCTTGGCCACCTCCCCGTCCCGATCCAGCAAGATCCGGTAATTGGCCGAGCGCATGGCAGGTACCATCACCGCTGCCACCATGCTGGGCATCTTCTCGATGTCTGCGACAAAGACCACGCCCCGCGCTTCAAGATAGCCCTCTGGCGTGTGCTCGACCGCATTGTTGACCAACCGTGCAGTGGCCATGCTGCGCGCAACCATGACCACGCGGGTCTTGTCGTCCAACGTGAATGCCTGGTCGAACTGGTCATTCAAGGTCCAGTGCTCGGCGGCTTGCACCAGGGGTGCACAGAGCATCGCCAGGAACAGAAAAGGAGTGCGCATCTTGCTATCTCGCAGTCAAAGGTTCGCCCACACTAGCCGTCTTGTGCTCAGGCGCCAAGCACTGCGCTTGAAGCCGCCTGCGGATGCTGCAAAATGACGCCCTGCGATGACCGGTTCATCAAGGAAACCACATGCTTTATATCGTCATGCTGGGGGGACGCCACCCAGGGGCCAAGATCGAGGTCCACGACATGGTGTTCGCCCAGGCACCCAGCTTGCAACAGGCCTACCCGCAGCTGCGCGACGCATGGTTCGGCAGCCAGCAGGGGCTGCACATCGATGCCTGGCTGGAAGTCGACGGCGTGGATGGCATGCGGGTGGAGTTGCACCCCCACCCGGCAAAACGTGGTGCGCTGCGCCTGTACTTCATCAACCTGGGCGGCTACGAACGCGGCGTGTTCGGCGAAGCGCACCGCTACGTGCTGGTCAGCGCCCGCAACAAGGCCGATGCCAAGGCATTGGGCAAGCAACACATGCAAACCGGCTGGCTCAAGCCGCATACCGATGCCGTGCTGAGCGTGGACGACTGCCTGGCGATCGACTGCGTAGACGGGTTGTACGTGCACCTGGTCGAAGGGCCGCACAAACCTGTCGTTTCGCGTAACGATTATATTCCCCTCTGACTTTGCGCCTCTGCCGGGGCCCTAGGGAGTCTCCCATGCCTTACCCCATCGAACAGAAACTGGTGATTGGCGTTGCCTCCAGTGCGCTGTTCGACCTGACCGTCTCGGACGACATCTACACCCAAGACGGCGTCGAAGCGTACCGGCGGCACCAGGAACAGAATCTGGATGAGCCTTTCCCCAAAGGCGTGGCGTTTCCGTTTATCCGTCGTTTTTTGCGTATCAACCAGGCATTCCCGGAGCAGCTGCCCGTCGAGGTGGTGTTGCTATCGCGTAATTCGCCGGAAACAGGCCTGCGGGTATTTCGCTCGATCAACCACTACGGCCTGGACATCACCCGCGCCGCGTTCATGTCCGGCCGCTCTCCATACGAGTACATACCAGCGTTCAACGCATCGCTGTTTCTAAGCGCTAACGAAGAGGACGTACAGAAAGCCATCGACGCCAATTACCCCGCAGGCCGTGTTCTGCCGACCCGCATCTACGATGACGAAATCGATACCGAGCTGCGCGTGGCGTTCGACTTCGATGGCGTGATCGCCGACGACGAAGCCGAAAGCGTCTACAAGCGTGGCAACAGCCTGGATGAGTTCCAGGCCCACGAGCAGGCACACCAGCGCGTTCCCCACACACCTGGGCCCCTGGCCGACCTGTACCGCAAACTGTCGCTGATTCGCACCCTCGAAGACCGCAAGCTCGAAGATGACCCCCACTACAAGCGCATCCTGCGTATCGCCATCGTGACGGCGCGCAATGCACCTTCCCATGAGCGGGTGGTGACGACCCTAAAAGATTGGGGCGTATCGCCCGACGAGTGTTTCTTTCTGGGTGGCATGGAGAAACCGCGCGTCTTGTCGATTCTCAAGCCCCACGTCTTCTTTGATGACCAGCGCAGCCACCTGCACTCGCCTGCGGGCGATTTGCCGATGGTGCACGTGCCGTTTGGGGTGGCGAACCGGATACCGACGGCTGAACCTCATGTCGATGGAAATTCGGATGACTAAGGCGGTCTACCCATGACCGAAACGATGGCCAGAGTGTGCTTGTCATGAGTCTCATATCAGGGTTGGACGATAAAGCCTGCGTACTGATCTGCGGGGCCAGCCGTGGAATCGGGCTCGCGCTGTGCAACGCGCTGGCGAGGCGCGAAGACGTCGATCAGCTGATCGCTGTATCGCGCCATGCCACGCAGAATCCGGCATTGAGGGCGCTGGCCGACGCTAATCCGAATCGTATATTGCTAGTGGACTGCGACGCGCGCGAGGAGGCCAGCCTGGCCGCCATGGCCGCGCAAGCCGGCGAGCGATGTGCGCACTTGCACGTTGTCATCAGTACCTTGGGGATCCTGCACCAGGAAAACGCCAGGGCCGAAAAGTCTCTGGCGCAGTTGGACCTTGCCAGTTTGCACGCCAGCTTCACCACCAACGCCTTCGCCCCGATTCTGCTGCTCAAGCACCTGCTGCCTCTGCTGCGCAAGCAACCTGCAACCTTCGCTGCACTGTCCGCGCGTGTGGGTTCGATCAGCGACAACCGTCTGGGGGGTTGGTACAGCTACCGGGCCAGCAAGTCGGCGCTCAATCAGTTGCTGCACACAGCCAGTATCGAACTCAAGCGCCTGAACCCGAATGCGACTGTTCTGGCCCTGCACCCGGGTACCACGGACACAGAACTATCAAGGCCGTTCCAGGGCAATGTGCCTGAGGGAAAACTGTTCGAGACGACGTTTGCCGCGCAGTGCATCGTGGAACTGATCGGGCGTCTCGGACCGAGCGTTACGGGTAGCTTCTGGGGCTGGGACGGTCGCAACATCCCCTGGTAGGCATCAGTGGCGAGCACCCGGGCATTCAACAGGGTAAAGTCGGCACTGTCTTGAGAGCCGGAACGCGCCGCGATGACCTTGTTCTACCTGAAACTTGCCATTACCCCTTTGCTGATGTGGGCCATTTCTCTCGCTTCCAGGCGCTGGGGCGGGCTGTTAGGGGGATTGCTGGCGGGCATGCCCATTACCTCGGGGCTGGTGATGACCTTCCTGAGCCTGGAGCAAGGGACGGACTTTGCCCTCAACGCCGTGCCCGGTGCACTCGGGGGGCTGGCAGCCGTGCTCGCTACCTACGCGTTCTACCTGTATGCCACACGCAGCCTCGCCATCGGGGCTGCTGCGGGCCTGGCGATCGTCTTCTACGGCTTGGTCGCCTATGTGCTTACGCACTGGGGCCATTTGTACGTGTCGATAGGCGTGGCGCTGGGGCTGATCGTACTGCTGATTATCGCCAGCGGGCGCGAGCCCAAGCCTGAAACCCTGGCACGTGTACGGCATCGTTACTGGGAAATTCCCTTGCGCATGGTCTCGGCAACGGCGTTGCTGATGATCACCACGCACCTAGCCGCCTGGCTTGGACCCCAGACGAGCGGCATGCTCGCGCCGATCCCCGTCATCGCCTGGCCATTGATGGTGTTTGCCCATGTGCAGAATGGGCGCGCGGGCATGGCGGCCATGGTGCGCGGCAATGCCATTGGCGCAGTGGGTGTATTGGCGTTCTACCTGATGTTGTCGGGGCTGATGAAAGCGCTGGGGGTCATTCCGACCATCGTGCTGGCCATGGGGACGGCGGTTGCGTTGACGGTAGTGCTGGCAGGCTTGCTGCGCGGCCGTTAGCGTTGCCCAAAGGCGCTGTGGACAGCCCCAGCGCCTCGGGTTCAAGCCAGTATCACGGATGTTCTTGCGAAACAGAGTTGTTGGCTTGCACGTCCTTCATGTCTTCCTCGAGCGCTGCATCCCCAGCGCCAGGGTCTTCATGGGTTCGTGCGGTACCGTTGTCGCGTGGCACCTGGCTGTCCTGGTCGGAGCCGGGGTTTCCGGGGGGTGGATTCCAGTCCTCGGGGCGCTCGCCGCCTGCCTGGCCGGCGCCTTGCTTGGGTTCCGAAGGGGCCTGTTCAAGGCCTGAACCATGACCCTCACCAGTGTCCGGGGTGTTCTGAGCCGGGCCTGGGTAGGGTGCTGCAGGACCATTGTTATCGATTGGCATACGCATTCTCCTGATTGAGGCGCTGAAATAGCATGAGTCTGGTCAGAGCTGTTGCCGCCGGCACCTTTGGCAAGGCGGCCAGGGATGGCTGAAAACTAAACAGCGCCTGTTATTCTCTGGGCGTATTCACATCCATGGGCGGCTGCTCGGTATCCTCCCAGTCACCACCCTCCTCTTCGTTCATGAGCGGATCATCGTCCGGATCGGGTATGGTCGGGTTGTCGGGGTTTACCGACGGGTCCGGTGAGACGGGCATATCCTCGTCAGCGTCGTCCTGTGCCATGGGGTCTCTGTTCATTGCCGCGTACCTCGAAAGAATGGATGAGGCTTACATGCTTTCGAGAACAGGGTCGGCGCAGGCGTTCGATCGGATTGAAGCCCGTCCGTCGCAATCGAGAGAGACAGGGATGATGGCAAGTGTGATCAGAGCGGCGACCGTCCTGGACGCAGAAGGCATCAGCCGGGTGATCCTGGCTGCCCTGCGCCACAGCAACGCAGCAGACTATGACGCCGCCACACTGGCGCGCGTGGCGCGTTCCTTCACACCCCAGGCGGTGGCCACATTGCTGGACAGGCGGGTTGTATGGGTGGCCTTGGAGGGCGGCCTGATCGTCGCAACGGCAGGTCTTGAGAAGGATGTGGTGCGCAGTGTATTCGTCGACCCGACCTATCAGCGCCGGGGTATCGGTGAACAAATGATGGGCTGCATTGAGCAGGAAGCGCTGGACAGTGGGGTCTTGCAGTTGCAGGTGCCCTCTTCACTCACTGCTCAAGGTTTCTATACCAAGTTAGGTTATGGGGTGGTTCGGGAAGTCCGCCATGGAGATGAGCGAACAGTGGTCATGGCGAAGGTGTTGACTGCTGGATAACTTAGGGTGCAAGTGAGTACGTTGGGCTATCTTTGACGCCCGGCAAATCCCGTGTAAATACAGTCTTGATTCTGTATTGGCCTAGAGAGCGGAGGCCTGAACTTTGCGGAAGGAACTGCCTGATGCCGCCCCTGAAGGCTTGCCGATGTAAGGGTAGGAGCGGTCTTGTACCGCGATGGGCCGCGCAGCGGCCCCGGCAATCTCAGTTGCGGAGCTGAAATCCTGGGGCTGCTGCGCAGCCCATCGCGGTACAAGACCGCTCCTACGCGAGACTCGCTAGCTTGCGAAGGCGGCGCAAGACAGTTCCACCTAGCGTACACCAGCGAGCAACCTAGACCACTACGATATCCGTCAACCCCAGCACCTGGGCTTGCGCCAGGATTTCATCGGGCGTGGCATCGGCTGCGGGCATCACCAGGCTGTTCTCGCCGTCGCCGAAATGCAGCACGATCAGGTGCAAGGCCGCTTCGTGCAGGGCCAGGTCAGGCTGGCCCAACTCGAAGGTATGTTCTGTCGAATTGCCATTGAGCGAGTAGCGAACAGTGAAGGCGTGCATGAGCACCTCGGTCTAGGTTGGGAACTCATTACTTGACCGGCGAGACAGGAAATAATTCACACCACCACCAAGATCGCCTTGCCAAGCGGGCAAGACGACCTGGTATCAAGCGGTGCAGGTGTTACTTCATGGTCTCTCGGTACAGCTCGATGAACGGCGCTTCAGCCGGATCGATGCGGTCCATGCCGGCGGCAATGCGGTGCCAGTAGGGATACTGCGGCGCGATGCGGGTGGCCTGTTCGATCTGCTTCAGGTCCTCTTGCGTCAACACCAGGTCTGCCGCCTGCAAATTGTCTTGCAGTTGATCAAGGGTGCGGCCAGCGGTAATCACGCTGGTAATGCCTGGGCGATCCTTGAGCCAGGCCAGGCAGACGCGTGAAGGCGAGCAACCGTGGCGTTCGCCGACCGCGATCAAGGTCTCGATGATGTCGTAGGCGCGCTCACGATCATGCACATAGGGTTCCGGCCAGTCGTTACCCTGACGAGTGCCCTTGGGCGTCTGCTGGCCACGACGCACCTTGCCAGTCAACAGCCCTTCACCCAACGGCCCCCAGACCAGCGTAGCAAAGCCCTGGTCAATCGCCATCGGCAACAACTCGTACTCGGCCTCGCGCGATTCGGGCGTGTAGTAGATCTGCTGGGAAACGGGCTGTTGCCAGCCGTTCAATTGCGCGCTGCCCAGGGTCTTCATCATTTGCCAGGCGGTGTAGTTGGACGTGCCGAAGTAGCGAATCTTGCCGCTTTGCACCAGGTGATCCAGTGCTGCCAGGGTCTCCTCCACTGGCGTGACGCCGTCCCAGTTGTGGATCTGGTACAGGTCGATATGGTCGGTGCCCAGGCGCTTCAAGCTGGCCTCGCACGCGCGAATCAGATGGTAGCGCGAAGCGCCGCTGTCATTGGGGTTGTCGCTCATCGGGCTACGCGCCTTGCTGGCCAGGATGATCGAGTGGCGACGCTCGCCCAGTGCCTTGCCGACAATTTCCTCAGCCAGCCCATGTGAATACAGGTCGGCGGTATCGACCAGGTTGACCCCGGCGTCGAACGCCGCCGCGAACATGCGCTTGGCCAGGTCCACATCGACGCTGCCGGTCTTCTCGAACGAGCCTCGCCCGCCAAAAGGTACGGTGCCAATGACCAGTTCCGAAACCAGCAGGCCGGTGTTGCCGAGTGCGCGATATTTCATGGAAACCTCCATAGCAAAAGACTAGAAATACCGACGTACCTGCGCGCTGAAACGTTCAATCGGAAGCTTTCGGCGGCGTTCCCTATCAAGCCAGCGGTTGCGCCAACGACTGTCAAAGGTTTGCCAACGCACCATGCCCGTCGTGACCCTATGCGTAGGTGGCAAAGGCGTTACGCCACAGGCATGCTGGCAAGCTGACCAACGGAAGATGCGAGATGACGATGCAATCCCCCTGTACCACGTACTACCTAGAAATGACCTCGCCAGAGCAACTGGTGGAAAAACCCCAGCGCCCGGATTTGCACATCGTCGAATGCGAGGTGCCACAACCGGCCTTCAACCGCTTTCTCTACGCGCTGGTCGGCACGCCCTGGTCCTGGGGTGACCTGGACGCGTGGAGCGAGGCGCAGTGGCAGGCGCAGGTCGAGCAGGAAGCTCACCGCACCTGGGTGGCTTACCACCGGGGCGCCATCGCCGGGTATTACGAACTGTATCGCCCTGACGGGCGTAACGCCGAAATCCGTTACTTCGGCTTGGCCCCGCAGTTTCTGGGCGCAGGCTTTGGCGGCCCGTTGTTGAGCCAGGCGGTGCGTTGCGCCTGGGCGTGGCCCGGTACGCAGCGTGTATGGGTGCATACCTGCACCCTGGATCACCCTGCCGCGCTGGGCAATTACCAAGCGCGCGGCTTCAAGATCTACAAGCAGGAACAAACCCCGTCGGAAGCCTGAGGCTCAGGCCTGGGGTTCGGGTTGCACTGCGGCGTCTGCGGCCGTTTGCAGCGCCAGCTTCTCGCGATCGGCCTTGCTGATGTACTTGGGTTTGGTGCTGCGCGGCGCCAGCTTGGCGCTGGCCTTCTTGGCGTGCGCCTTGAGCAGTTGCTTGATTTTCTTCTGACGGTTCATGGTGGGTTCTGGTGAGAAGGAATGGAGCCTATGATAGCGCGTTGTCTTTCCTTTCCGTGAACCGCCGGGGCCTGTGCCATGAAACGTTCGCCCAGCATGCCCCCGGTTTCCGATTGGGTCATCCGCAGCACGCAGCCTGGCGCCATCGAGCGGATCGAGGCGTGGTTCGGTAGCCATGGCTATGATCCCCATCGGCACGACACCTACTCCATCGGCCGTACCTTGGCCGGGGTTCAGAGCTTTCATTACAAAGGCGCGTTGCGCCACGGCATGCCGGGCAACACGCTGGTGCTGCACCCCGATGAGTTGCACGACGGCATGGCCGGCACCGAGACAGGTTTCCGTTACCGCATGGCCTACATCGACCCTGCGCTGATTCAGGCCGCATTGGGCGGCCAGCCGCTACCGTTCGTGCCCGGTGGGCTCTCCAGTGACCCGCGCCTTTTCCACGCCAGCGAAACGTTCGTTCAGGGCGTGGACCACCCTCTGGAAAGGCTGGAAGAGCAAGACGCTGTCTACGACCTGGCCATGGCGTTGCGCGCTGTCGCGGGCAAACCACGCGGGCGCAAGCGCCTGGATTACCGGTCCGCCGAGCGCGCCAAGGCGTTCATTCTGGAGCACCTCCACCTGGGCATTACCCTGGAGATGCTCGAACGCGCCAGCGGCCGTGAGCAATGGAGCCTGTCCCGGGACTTCCGGGCTTTGTACGGCACCAGCCCCTATCGCTTCGTCACCCTCCGGCGGCTGGACAATGTGCGACGGCTGTTGCTCGATGGCTTCACCCTGGTCGACGCAGCCCTGGCGGCAGGCTTTCATGATCAAAGCCACATGACCCGACACTTCACCCGCAGTTATGGGGTGCCGCCGCTACGCTGGCTCGAACGCCTGCGGCCAGGCCAGCAACGTGCAGGATCGTACAAGCCTGCAGACACCGAGCTGCAATAGGCTGCGTGCTCCAATCAGGAGTAACCACCATGTTCGAATCCAATCAGCACATCCAGCCGCACCCTGTGAACCTGAACCAGAAGGCGTCGATGATCGACAGTCAGTGGAGCCCCAGGATTGTTGCACAGATGAACGACTACCAGTTCAAGGTCGTGCGTATTGAGGGGGAATTCATCTGGCATGCGCACCCGGAAACCGATGAAGCCTTTCTGGTAATCGAAGGCACGCTGCGCATCGATCAGCCGCAACGCAGCGTCCATGTAGCGCCCGGCGAGTTGTTCGTGGTACCGCGGGGTGTGCTGCATCGAACAGCGGCCGAGGGCGAGGCCAAGCTGCTGATGATCGAGCCCTGTGGCGTCCTCAACACTGGCCATGAGGGCGGTGAGCGCACGGCGCCTAATGATCTGTGGATCTAGCCATCCAGGTACTGCGCTTCGTCAAAGCCTCAAGGCAGGTCTGGACGCTCAATAGATCCCCAAATCGGTCAAGAGCCTCATTCACTGCCTGACACTCAGCAGTCTTCAGTGATCACTTGGGACTTCCACCGCTGACAGCCGCCTGACCCTCACCAGGCGGCACGTGCTCCGGTGCCAGAACCGTCAAGCCTTCATACAAGCGCCTCGCGGCTATGCTGGCCGTCGATCAGGCGCAGCAGGCCCAGCGGGTTGGCGTCTTTGAGGGCGTCGGGCAGTAGCGCCTCGGGGTAGTCCTGGAAGCAGACTGGGCGCAGAAAACGGTCGATCGCCAGGGTCCCGACGGATGTACCGCGCGCATCGGATGTGGCGGGGTACGGCCCGCCGTGCACCATCGCCTCGCACACTTCGACGCCAGTGGGGTAGCCATTGACCAGCAAGCGCCCGGCCTTGCGTTGCAACACCGGTACCAGCGCGGCGAAGCGCTGGAAGTCTTCAGGCTCAGCAATCAGCGTGGCCGTCAGTTGCCCCTGCAACGCCTCAAGAGCCCGACGCAGTTCTGCTTCGTCAGCCACTTCGATGGCGACCGTGGTAGGCCCGAACACTTCTTCCTGAAGGACTTCATCGCCCTGCAACAAGAGGCTCGCCTGCGCCATGAACAGCTGGGGCTGGGCTTGGTTGCCCCCCTGTGTGGACCCGGCCAGGTGGCGTATCCCTGGGTGCTGGTGCAGGCGCTGCACGCCGGCACAATAGCTGCGCAGGGTTCCGGCATTGAGCATGGTCTGGCCAGGCTGATCAACCAGGTGCGCGCCTAACTGCGCCAGGAAGTCGCTGAAGGCTTCGCCAGCGATACCGATGACCAGCCCCGGGTTGGTGCAAAACTGACCACACCCCATCACCACCGAATTGGCCAGCTCCCTGGCAATCTGCGGGGCTCGCGCTCGCAGCGCGCCTGGTAGCACCAGCACCGGGTTGATGCTGCTCATTTCGGCAAACACCGGAATCGGCTGCGCGCGAGCGGCCGCCATGTCGCACAGGGCCCGTCCACCCTTGAGCGAGCCCGTAAAGCCCACGGCTTGAATCATCGGATGACGCACCAAGGCTTCACCTACCCCCGCGCCGTAGATCATGTTGAACACGCCAGCGGGCATGCCGGTCGCTACAGCGGCCCGTTCGATGGCTTCACCCACCCACTCGGCCGTAGCCATGTGCCCGCTGTGCGCCTTGATCACCACCGGGCACCCTGCCGCCAGCGCAGCGGCGGTGTCGCCACCGGCTGTGGAGAAGGCCAAGGGGAAATTGCTGGCGCCGAACACCGCCACCGGGCCCAGGCCGGTGCGGTATTGACGCAGGTCAGGCCGTGGCAGCGGCTGGCGCTGGGGTTGCGCGCGATCGATGCGGGCGCCCATGAAGTCGCCGCGCCGCAGCACCTTGGCGAATTGGCGCATCTGGTTGCTGGTGCGGGCACGCTCGCCCTGGATGCGCCCCGCTGGCAGGGCAGTTTCTCGGCAGACGGTGGCGATGAAGGTATCGTCCAATGCATCGAGCTGATCGGCGATAGCGTCTAGAAACTGCGCGCGGCGCTCAGGTGCCAGGGCACTGTATGCGGGGAAGGCGGCTTCGGCGGCCTGGGCTGCGGCGTCCACTTCTTCGGGGGTTGCCTGGCTGAAGGTGACCGGCAGGGCCTCCCCCGTGCAGGCATCGAGGCTTTGCAGGCGCACACTGCCAGCGGCGCTGCGTTGGCCGCCAATGAAATTGCTTCCAGTCATGATGGACTCCTGAATTAAGAGATTGAAGTTGCCGCACCTGACCGCTGCCCAGGGCACGGGGCACGTGCCCTGACGGCCAAAGGTGGGCTTACAGGCTTTTCACGCTCCCTGGCTGCACCTGCTTCGCTGCTGGCGCAATGCCGTTGCGCAGCGGCTCGCCGAAGGCTGGCAGGCTGATTTCGAAGGTATCGCCAGGCTGCGCCTGGATGCCGTCGGCGAACGACAGCGTCGCAGTGCCGAAGTAGTGCACATGAATATCGCCAGGTCGCAGGAACTGGTCATATTTGAAGTGATGGAACTCCAGGTTCTCGAAGCTATGGCACATGTTCTGCTCACCCGACAGGAAGGGCTTGCTCCATACCGGTTGGCCATCACGCAGGATGCGGCTGGTGCCCTCGAGGTGCGCCGGCAGTGCACCGAGCCGCAGCTCCGGTCCGAAACTGCAGGCGCGCAGCTTCGAGTGGGCCAGATAAAGGTAGTTACGCCGCTCCGTCACATGGTCGGAGAACTCGTTGCCCAGCGCGTAGCCCAGGCGGTACGGTGTGCCGTCAGGGCCGATCAGGTACAGGCCGACCAACTCCGGCTCCTCGCCTGCATCCTCGGCAAACGCCGGCAGCGGCAGGTCTGCCCCAGGGCGCACAACGATGGCGCCATCGCCCTTGTAGAACCATTCCGGTTGTGCACCCACCTGCCCTGCTGGTGGCCGGCCGCCTTCCATGCCCCACTGGAACATGCGCATGCTGTCGGTCACGGCGTCCTGGGCCTGTTGCTGATGCATCTTGTCGCGCGTGGCGGCGCTACCCAAGTGGGTCAGGCCAGTGCCGGTCACCAGGCAATGGGCCGGATCGGGGTGATCCAGCGGCGGTAGCACCCGGCCTTCGGCCAACAGCGTTTGGTAATCGTGACGCTCGCCCAGGCCCACTACCTGCACGTGATCGGCCAGAGTCAGGCCAGCGGCGATGGCCTGCAGGGCCAGCTCGCGGGTGGTGTCGATGCCACACACGCGCAAGACGTAGTCACCTTCCACCACGCCGACATGGCGCTCGCCGGTGACGGTTTCGAATTGGATCAGTCGCATGGTCGTACTCGCTTGTCGGTTGCGAAAAATTATCGGGAGGCGCCAGCCACCTGGGTGGATGCATCACGCTGTCGACGCTCCAGGCGGGCGTAGACAACTCCGGTAAGCAGCACCCCGAACACGGTGACCAGGGCCAGGAAATACAGCCCGGACGACAGGTGCCCCGTGTGTTCTTTCAGGGCGCCGATGCCAAATGGGCCCAGGTAGCCGCCCAGGTTGCCGATCGAGTTGATCAGGGCGATGCCGGCCGCAGCGCTGGCCCCGGAGAAAAACCGCCCAGGCAGGGTCCAGAAGATCGCCGTGCACGAGAACAAGGCGAACGCCACCAGGCATAACGCCGCCAGTTGCAAGGCCGGCACGCTCAACCAAGCACTGAGAAACAGCCCGACTGCGGCCAGGGCGTACAGCAGACCCAGATGACCGTAACGGTCATTGAGGCGGTCCGAGCTGCGTGGCACGACCAGCAAACCAATGATGCCGAACAGGTAGGGCACCGCCGACACGAAACCGGTGACCAAGTCGCTGCCGCCGAACTGGTGGATCAAGGTGGGCAGCCACAACCCAAGCCCGTAGATGCTCAGGGTCATGGGCAGGTAGAACAGCGCCAACAGCAGCACGCGGCTGTCTTTGAGTGCATGCAGCGGGTTGCCGTGGCGGGTCTGGCCGTATTCACGCAGGTCATTGGCCAGCTGCTCCTGCAACCAGGTGCGTTGCGCGTCGCTGAGCCAGCGCACCTTGGCCGGGCCATCTGGCAACAGGCGCAGGGTGGGCCAGGCCAACAGCACCGCAGGGGTCCCGATGCAGATGAACAGCCATTGCCAGCCGTGCAGGCCATAGGTGCCGTCCAGGCCCAGCAATGCGCCGGAAAGCGGCCCTGTGACCAGCATCGCCAACGGCTGGGAAAGGATGAACAAGCCCAGGATCTTGCCGCGATGACGCACCGGGTACCACTGGGTGATGTAGTACAGCACCCCCGGGAAGAAACCCGCCTCGGCTGCCCCCAGCAGAAAGCGCATCACATAGAAGCCGTTCGGCCCGGTCACGAATGCCATGCCAACGGTGATGGCGCCCCATGTGAGCAAGATGCGCGCGAACCAGCGGCGTGCGCCGAAGCGGTCCAGCAGCAGGTTGCTCGGCACTTCGAATAGAAAATAGCCGATGAAGAACAACCCGGCGCCCAGGCCATAGGCCGCGTCGCCCAGGCCAATGTCGGCGCCCATGTGCAGCTTGGCAAAGCCGACCGCCGAGCGATCGACATAAGCCACCAGGTACAACAGAACCAGAAAAGGGATGAGCTTGAGTGTGATCAGGCGGACGAGCCGCTGCTCCTGAATCATGGCGATGTCTCCAATTGTTCTTGTAATGGGTACAACACCAGGCCGAGGTTTTTGGCAGACCGCTGACCTAGGAAATCGATCATATAGTATTACTATTTAAAACAACAACCCTTCACATGTTGGTTTTTTGGCGATACATTGAGCACCATAACGATAAATAGTAATACTAATAAGGTGTCCATCATGTCCGATAGCAAGCCGTCGCTGCGCTCCGCCCAATGGTTCGGTACCGCCGACAAGAACGGGTTCATGTACCGCAGCTGGATGAAGAACCAAGGCATTCCGGACCACGAGTTCCAGGGCAAACCGATTATCGGCATCTGCAACACCTGGTCGGAGCTGACCCCGTGCAACGCGCATTTCCGCAAGATCGCCGAGCACGTCAAGAAAGGCGTGCTGGAAGCAGGCGGCTTCCCGGTGGAATTCCCGGTGTTCTCCAGCGGCGAATCCAACCTGCGCCCCACGGCCATGCTCACGCGCAATCTGGCGAGCATGGATGTGGAAGAAGCCATTCGCGGGAACCCGGTCGATGCCGTGGTACTGCTGACCGGTTGCGACAAGACCACGCCTGCGTTGCTGATGGGCGCTGCCAGCTGCGACGTTCCGGCCATCGTGGTGACCGGCGGGCCAATGCTCAACGGCAAGCACAAAGGCAAGGATATTGGCGCCGGCACTATCGTGTGGCAGATGCATGAGGCCTATAAGGCCGGCCACATCGACCTGAACGAATTCCTCTCCGCCGAGGCGGGCATGTCGCGCTCAGCCGGCACCTGCAACACCATGGGGACGGCTTCGACCATGGCCTGCATGGCTGAGGCGCTGGGCACCTCGCTGCCGCACAATGCCGCCATCCCTGCCGTGGACGCACGCCGTTACGTGTTGGCGCACTTGTCGGGTATGCGCATCGTCGACATGGTGCGCGAAGACTTGCGGCTGTCGAAAATCCTCACCCGCGAAGCCTTCGAAAATGCCATCCGGGTGAACGCCGCCATTGGCGGCTCGACCAACGCGGTGATTCACCTCAAGGCCATTGCCGGGCGCATTGGCGTCGACCTGCAACTGGAGGACTGGACGCGGGTGGGACGTGGTACGCCGACGCTGGTCGACCTGCAACCTTCGGGGCGTTTCCTGATGGAGGAGTTCTATTACGCGGGCGGTCTGCCGGCCGTGATCCGGCGCCTGGGTGAGCATGGTTTGTTGCCCAACCCGACTGCGCTGACCGCAAACGGCAAGAGCCTGTGGGACAACTGCCACACCGCACCACTTTACGATGAGGAAGTCATCCGCCCGCTGGACAAACCGCTGGTTGCCGACGGCGGTATCTGTATTCTGCGGGGCAACCTGGCGCCCAAGGGCGCAGTGCTCAAGCCATCGGCGGCCACCCCCGCGCTGATGCAGCATCGGGGGCGCGCCGTGGTCTTCGAGCACTTCGAAGACTACAAGGCCCGCATCAACGACCCGGACCTGGATGTGGACGCCAACTCGATCCTGGTGATGAAGTATTGCGGACCCAAGGGTTATCCCGGCATGGCCGAGGTGGGCAACATGGGGCTGCCGGCCAAGTTGCTTGCCCAGGGTGTAACCGACATGGTGCGCATCTCCGACGCGCGCATGAGTGGCACGGCCTATGGGACCGTGGTGCTGCACGTTGCACCGGAAGCAGCCGCAGGTGGGCCTTTGGCCGTGGTACGCGAGGGGGACTGGATCGAACTGGACTGCCAGCAAGGCCGCTTGCACCTGGACATCGACGAACAGGAACTGGCCGGTCGCCTGGCGGATCTGCAGCCACCGCCACAGCTGATCACCGGGGGGTATGCCAAGCTCTACCTGGACCATGTGATGCAGGCTGATGAGGGCTGCGACTTCGACTTTCTCGTCGGCTGCCGCGGGGCGGCGGTGCCCAAGCACTCTCACTAGCCCAGGGGACATCACCCCAAGCGGGACCGTGACTGGCTGAACGGCACGAGGGCGCTTGATGCCGCTTGCCGCTTGAACGCCGTGGAGCTGTCTATGCACCGACAGCTCTGCGCCCGCTAGAGTGCCGAGGCCCGCCAGCCCCCCTCTGTCCGCCATCAAGGCGCTGCAAAACAGCCCTGCATCCATCAGTGCTATGATGCGAGCCCCCGCCAGAAGGACCTCGCACACCCCTCATGAATTACCGCCAGCCCTCAACGCGCAAGAGCATGCACGCGACCTTGGTCCAGGACCTGGGCCTGCAGATCGTGTCCGGTCAACTCGCCCCAGGGCAGAAGCTGCCGTCCGAGGCAAGCCTGTGCGAAAGCTACGCGATCAGTCGGCCGGTGTTTCGTGAGGCCATGCGTGCCCTGACGGCCAAGGGCCTGGTTGAAGCGCGCCCCCGGGTCGGCACCCTGGTCAGGCCGCGCCATGACTGGCACATGCTCGACCCCGATGTGCTGCACTGGCTGATGCAGGCAACGCCGCAACAGGAGTTCTTCAATACCCTGTCCAGCGTACGCTGGGTCATAGAGCCTGCTGCTGCTGCCCTGGCCGCCACCAGTGCCACGCCAGAGGACGTGGCGTCGATCGGCGAGGCCTACCAGCGAATGGAAGCGGCGCGCACGCCAGATGAGCGGCTGCAGCCAGACCTGGACTTTCACGCTCGTATCGCCGATGCCACCCACAATGACCTGCTCGCCTACCTGTGCAACATGCTGTCGATGGCGTTGCGCGAATCGGTGCGCTTTTCCAACCAGCGTCCGAATTTCGATGAGCTCGCCCTCCCCCGGCACAAAGCCATTTTGACGGCTATCCAGAACGGCGACGCCCTCGGCGCCCGGCATGCCTCCCTGGTGCAGCTCGAAGATGCCCGCCTGGCGCTGAGCAAGGTGCTAGGGCAAGACCCGGCCAGCTGAGCGCCAAAAAGCATAATCATAAGGCCATCATTGGCGTAACAGCCTTTGGACGTGGCGAATCGGCCATCCGTTACCGCGGAGTGTGGCGTGCGTCACATTGGGCGCCTAACTAGCACATCCGTACTATTTCACCGTCTTGGGTCGCTCCCGATACTCCCCCTGTTTACCGCCGTACACAGGAACGCCAAGCCCTTGGGGCGCGGTGGCCACGCTGGTGGCATCTCATGGAGTCTCCGGAGCCGTTATGAACCCCTTATTCAAGTTATCCCCCCTCACCTTCGCGATTACGCTCGCCCTGGCCCCCGGCGCGTACGCAGCCGACTACGTGCTCGACAGCGGTCAGGACACTTTCAGCAGCGACCGAGGCATTGATGGCGCTGTGGTGCTACGCCCCAGCAACGGCACGCCGTCCACCCTCACCCTCAACAATGGCGCCCAGGTCACCAGCTTCGGCGGCCGGATCGGTGGATCGTCCACCAACGACGCTGCCAGTACGGCCATGGCCACGGTCGTCGTACAGGGCCCTGGTACACGTTGGAACGTGCCACGCACCGGCGCGGTGCTGGGCAACACCATCGTGATCGGCGGCGCCGGGCAAGGCACTCTCAACGTGCTTGGCGGCGGGCAGGTGTCGGTCCGGGACCTGCAGCTGAGCGACAATGGCAATGCCGGCAACGCACTGTCCCGGGCCAACCTGCTGGTCAGCGGCCAGGGCTCAAAAGTGGACACGGTCAACGTCACCTCCGGTGGCGTGTTCCTGTACGACTCGCGCATCAACCTCAAGGATGGCGGGCAACTGGTCAGTGAGCGTGTGGCCATCAACTCGATCAGCGAACTGTCGGGCGCTGGCACGCGCTGGGACAACACCGGCACCTTCAGAAACCGCAACGACCTGAGCCTGAGCGACGGCGCCGTGTTGACCAGCGACTCCATGGCGCTGGGGTCGGCCAACGTCAGCCGCAACACCCAGGTCAATGTCTCCGGTGAAGGCACCCGCCTGGCCACGCGTGCCATGACACTGGGCACCACGACTTCCAGCACCATCCTGACCCTGTCCAACGGCGCAGAGCTGAGCAGCACCGACGGGATCGACATCAGCGAGCTGACCAGCATCAACTCCGCCGCCCGTGGCACGCTCAGCATCGGTGGCGCCGTCGTGCGGGACGATGCGCGTACCGACATCGATGCCATCAGCGCCGGTACTGCCCAGGCGGCGGGCCGCCTCGACCCGCAAACGGCCATTCGCTTCGGCGCCGGCAGCGGTGCACTGGCGTTCAACCATACCGACAGCAACCTGCAAGTGAACAACCGCATCAGTGGCGCTGGCCGTGTGTACGCGTTCAGCGGCGACACCACCTTGGGCGGCGACCTGACCGGCCTTTCGGGGAGCACGGTGGTACGTGGTGGGCGGCTGGTACTGGGCGGCGACGTGGACCAGACCAACCCACGAGGCACATCATTGCTGAGCGTGGGCAACGGCACCTTGGTGGTCAACGGCACCGTTGGGCATACCGACGCTTCAGGCAACTACAGCAACCGTGCCCAAGTATTGGCCGGTGGCGTGCTGGCGGGTAACGGTCAGGTCGGGAGCACGCAAGTGGCCTCGGGCGGTACGCTTTCGCCAGGTGAAGCAGCACTGGGCACCTTGAACATCAAGGGCGACCTGGACATGGCAGAAGGCTCCAGGTACGCCGCCGACATTGCTGGCAATGGCGGCTCGGACCGCGTCAACGTAAGCGGCAGCGCCACCCTGCGCGGTACGCGTGTGGACGTGACCACCCTCAACGACGCTCAAAGCTACCAGACCGGGCAAACCTATACCCTGCTGGCCGCGCAAGGCGGTGTGGTGGAGGGCGCAGCGGCAGGTACCGCGTATGCGCAAGCGTTTACCAACTCGGCATTTCTCAATGTCAGCCTGCAGCGCACCGCCAATGAGCTGAACCTGACCATTGCGCAGAAAGGCACCACGCCGCCTGTTGAACCACCCGTGGAACCGCCTGTAGAGCCTCCCGTGGAGCCGCCGGTACAGCCGCCTGTAGAGCCCCCGGTCGAACCGCCCGTACAGCCGCCGGTCGAGCCGCCTGTTGAACCCCCGGTGCAGCCGCCTGTAGAACCGCCTGTCGAGCCCCCGGTACAGCCGCCGGTCGAGCCCCCAGTAGAACCACCGGTACAGCCACCCGTTCAGCCGCCGGTGCAAACGCCAACCACAGGTACCCCGGGCATCTTCCAGACGGTGGCGCTCACACAGAACCAGTGGAATACGGCGGGCGCCCTGAGTGCATTGCAACAGAGCGGCGACCCGCTGCGCCTGTACAACAACTTGCTGGTACTGGATGCAGCCAGTGCCCGCAATGCCATCGACCAACTGTCCGCTGATTATCACAGCAGCACGGGCACCGCGCTGATTGCCAATAGTCAAGTCGTGTCGGGCGTGCTCGGCACCCGCGTACGCGGCCTGTTGGACACTAACACCGTGCGCATGCCGCCAGGGGCATCGAACCTGATGCCGGCCACCCCCGAGGCGCAAGGCGGCGCGTGGGCGCAAGTGTTCGGCAACTGGTCGAAGCTCGATGGCAACAGCGGCGCCAGCGGCCTGCACCAACGCACCGGTGGTGTGCTGATCGGCGCGGACGGCAGCATTACCCAGGACTGGCGTGCCGGCGTGTACGGCGGTTACAGCCGCTCCAAGTTCGATGCCGATGACCGCGATGCCAAGGGCCACAGTGACAACTATCACTTGGGCCTGTACACCGGCGCCCAGATCGACGCGCTGCGCCTGAGTGCAGATGTGGGCTACACCTGGCACAAGCTCGACAGCAGCCGCAACGTGGCGTTTGCCGGTTACAGCGACCACCTCAAGGGCAAGCGCGACGCCAAAACGCTGCAAGCCAGTGGCGAGGCGGCCTACCGCATCGGCCTGGGCGCGGTGGCGTTGGAGCCGTTCGTAGGGGTGTCCTACGTGAACTACGACGCCGACCGTTTCCGCGAAAAGGGCGGCGCAGCGGCGCTGAACGTATCGAGCGAGAAACAGGACACCTGGTTCTCCACGGTCGGCATGCGGGCTTCGACCCACACACGTGTGGCCAATCACGATACGCAACTGTTCGGCTCGCTGGGCTGGCGCCGGGCCTACGGCGACCTGGACCCACGCAATGAGCAGGCGTTTGCCGGTGGACCGAACTTTGAGGTGCAAGGGATTGCGCAGACGCGAAACGTGGCACTCACTGAAGTGGGGGCAAAGGTACAGCTGAACCGTCAGACTGATGTAGGGCTGTCGTATCAAGGGCAGTTTGGTTCTGATACACGGTTCCATTCGGTCAATGCAGGCATCACGGTTCGCTTCTGAGGGGCGGCGGGGGCACAGCCCCCGTCGGACATAGTGACTGCGGCATCCAGGGCTTCCAGGCAGCCCTGGATGAGCACCGGCACTTCCTGCCTGGGGACCCACCAGTTTTGAGGTGCGCGGAATCTAGTCTCGCCAGGTCGCTGCCAATTCAGCGACCGGTTTTGACAGATCCCTGACGTTGCCTTCAGGTGCACACTTTCTATGGTGGCTGTACGTGTGGGCACCCCTGTGGTGCGCCCAGTGCCAACGTCTCGGTCTGTCAACCCACGTACAGCTGCCACCCTATTGTTTGACAGCAACAGTGAGGCGGCTCCACTTCCTACGTTGGAGTTGAACCATGCTCAAGATCGTCCCCGCCCCCCTCCCCACAATGCCTGCCTAGAAGACATTTTGATCCAGGCCACCGAGTACGCTACGTGCGCGGCCGCTGTAGTGCAACAGGCCTTGTCACTGGGTTCCAGGTCGCCCTCTTCGGTGCTGATGCTGACGTCTCTGCATGAGCTCGAAACGCTGAAAGCTCTGCTTGAGTCAGCGAGCGCTGGGCCAGCATTAAGCGTGCAGGCCCGCCCGAGCGCTACCCTGGCTGCGCCGGTTGCTTGCGATAGAGCGACGGCATGCAAGCAAACAATGCCAAACAGCTCAACACCGCCACCGCCCCGGCGAGCACACCGAAACCTGTGCCTAATACCGCGCTCACACCCATCGCCACAACGGCTGCGCTGCCAATCTGGCAAAACCCCACCAACCCCGAAGCGGTGGCTGCATGCCCATGTTCACTGGCGATAGCACCTGAGATTGCCAGTGAAAGCGATGACCCATTGGCCAAGCTGACCAGGCACATAGGCAGCACCACGGCCGTAACGCTGTGCCACCCCATGGCGTACGCCAGAAGAAACGCCATGGCGCCGAGTACGAAGCAGGTGATGCCGATCGCAACGATCCGGTCGTAAGGTAAGCGGTCAAGCAGCCGCCGGGCCAACAGGTTGGCCCCGATGATGCCTAAGGTAAGCGGCATATACAGCCAACCGCTTTGCGCCTCGCTCAAGCCTGCTTGTACGAAAAGGAACGGCGACTGCGTCAGATAAACGAACCAAGCACAATAGATAGAACACACCACTAACGTGTAGCGGCAAAAGCTGCGGTCACCCAGCACACGGCTAAAACCCGCAAAGGGGGCGTTCCTGCTCCGCGCCGCGACCGGTAGCGTTTCAGGTATTAAAAACAGCGCCAAAAGCAGCGCTACCGCCCCGAATGCTGCGACGAACAGAAAGTCGGCTCGCCAGCCGAATGCGACGGCCAAGTGCCCACCGATTGCCGGGGCCAATGCCGGCGAGAGTGATACGAGGGGGTAAATCACGGCATAGACTTTCGCCGAGGTTCGCTTGTCGCAGGTGTCGGCGATCAACGCACGACCAATCACCAGCCCCGCCGCCGCGCCCACCGCTTCCACCATGCGCCACGCGATGAAGTCCATGTAGCTGCTGGACAGCGCGCAGCCCACGGAGCCCAGCAGATAGAGAACGCCACCGGCAAGCAGCACCGGCTTGCGTCCTCCTCGGTCTGACATTGGGCCATAAGCCAACTGCGCAATGGCCAGTGCCAGTAGATAGAACGAAACGGTTTGCGGCATTTGCCAACTGGCAATGCCAAATTCAGTAGCCATGCCGGGCATCGCGGGTAGATAGATATCCGAGGCGACGAGGCCGAAGGCGCTCAGCATGGCGACTGTCAGGATGAAGGTTAAGCGAGGCATTGTGCTCCCTGGCATCCGGCTTGGGCCGGCTGCGTGATGGACGATGAATGAACCTCGCTATGTTATGCAGCCTGCATCAATGCGAAAATGCACGTAATCGCAGCCCAGGGCTGCATATTTGCATCTTCAGGAAGCGCGCCACGATGAATTGGGATGACATACGCATTTTCCTCGCAGTGCACCGTGCCGGCACCCTGCGGGCTGCAGCCAAAGCTTTGGGCATCGACCAGACTACGGTCGGTCGGCGGCTGGCGGGGCTTGAGCAAACCTTGAGCAGCCGTCTATTCCTCCGCAGCACTGGGGGGCTGGCGTTGACGACCACCGGACAACAGCTCGTACAAAAGGCTGAGGAAATGGAGCGGATGGCCGTCTCCTTCGAGCGCCAGGGTGAAGGCAGCGACCCTCATCCGTCGGGTGAGGTGCGCGTCACCACCACCGATGCGCTGGCCGTTGATTTCGTCATACCCGCGATCGAGCAACTGCGGGCCACTCATCCTGAGGTGCGGGTCATTCTGACCACCACTACCCGGCTATTGGACTTGGGGCGCAGGGAGGCCGATGTAGCCGTGCGCACGGTACGCCCAGAACAACCTGACCTGATCGTGCGACGGCTGGCTCACTGGACTGTCGGACTGTATGCGACACAGCGCTACCTTGAATTGCGTGGGAAGCCAGAGCCTGGTAGCGCCCTGGTGGGGCATGACATCGCCCTCTACCAGAAAGGTGTAACCGAGCGTCAGGATGACACGCTGGCAGGAGAACCCAGATCCGCAGGCTGTGTTGTCGCGGAGCTGGACTCGAGCCTCATGCTGGCAACCTTCGTACGCGCCGGCCTGGCCCTCGGTGAGTTGCCGGAATACATGGCCCGGCGAGATACCAGTTTGGTGCGAATTTGGCCTGATCGTAAGCGGGCCACGCCATATGAAGCCTGGCTTGTGCTGCATCGGGACCTGGCGCACACGGCAAGGGTGAGGGTTGTAGTGGACGCAATCGTTGCGGCATTTGCCAAATGAGGGCTACATGAGCGCTACTTGGCGCAACACCGCATCGGCGGTCAGACTGAAGCTCGCTGGGGCAGGACACCGTAGTGTGAAGTTCGGCTTGGTGAGTGATGGCATTGCGTTTCTCAGATGAGCTGTGTGTAACTGCTGTCGATCAACAGGTCTTCTGGAGCGTTTATGTTCAGCCACATTCAGCTCGGTGCTCGGGACCTGCCGGCCATGATCAGGTTCTACGATGCCGTACTCGCCACCCTGGGGCTTGTCCGCATGCCCGACAACCACGATGGCGGCCCCTGCGGCGCTGGATGGCAACGGCCGGACAGGGAATGGCCGCAGTTCTATGTGCAACTGCCATTCAACGGACTGCCTGCGACATGGGGCAACGGCGTGCAAATAAGCTTTGCCGCCAGCTCACAGGATCAGGTGCAGGCGGCATGGCGCACAGCGTTGGCGATGGGTGCTCAGGATGAAGGCGCACCTGGGTTTAGGCCGCAGTATGGGCAGGATTACTACGGTGCCTACTGTAGGGATATTGAGGGCAACAAGCTTTGTTTCGTACATGCTTGCGGGCTCGCCTACCCTGATGTCCCATGAAGCAGACGCTCCAGTCTAATACCCTCCTGAATGGCACCATCGCTCGGTAGGCGCTAGGTGATGGCATATTGTTATTCATAAAAGATATTTAAGTAATTTCTTTTATTCCATTAGATTCTGACAGGTGACTTCGATGTAACAAGTCATTTCACCTACTGGGCTGTCACTGCGCACTACTGGGCAGCGGCCTATGACTTGGTCAACTTCCTGTCGGTTTCACATAATGAGTTTCGATGTTGCTTTCGCCCTGTCCACCTTACCCGCGTTCGTTTCGGCAGTCGGCGTCACATTACAAGTGGGGCTGATTGCCATCGTCACGTCACTCGGCGTGGCATCTCTAAACGCCGCGATTGTGATGTTCCGAGTGCCTGTGCTTCAACCGATGGTGCGGGTGTACGTTGAAATTGCACGGAACACGCCGCTGCTGATCCAACTGTTTTTCATCTACTTCGCCTTGCCCAGCATCGGCATACGGGTCTCTGGGTTCGCTTCGGCGATCATCGCCATGACCTTCCTCGGTGGCGCCTACCTCACGGAAATTCTGCGCGCGGGCATTGACGCCGTGCCTGCCGCCCAGATCGAGGCAGGTCTGGCCATTGGTCTTTCTCGCTGGCAGTTGCTTCGCCACGTCATCCTGCCGCAGGCCGGCATCCTCAGTACACCGGCGCTGTTCGCCAACTTCGTGTTTCTGCTCAAGGAAACCACAGTAGTGTCTGCTGTAGCGGTGCCGGAAATCCTCTACACCACCAAGAACTATATCGCCCTTTACTACAAGACCTACGAAATGCTTGCGGTCATGACGCTGCTCTGCGTTCTGCTGTTCGTGCCGCTATCGCTGCTGCTGCGTACGTTAGAAAGGAGGTTGCAACATGGCCAGTTCGGGCATTGATCTGTTGTGGGTGTCCGCGCCACAACTGGCGATCGGCATAGGCCGCACACTAGGAATCTCGTTGCTGGCCATAGTGTTCAGCAGCTTGGGCGGGATGCTCTACGGCGTAGTGCGCAACTTGGAGGTGCGCTGGATCGACGTTGTGCTGATCGTCTACCTGGAGATGTTCAGGGCCATACCGGTGCTGGTCTGGCTTTACCTGTTTTTCTTCGGTATGCCGATCTTTCTGGGATGGAGTATTTCGGGATTTTGGTGCGCTGTGCTGGTGCTGTCGCTATGGGGCGCTTGCGAAGTGGGTGAGGTGGTCCGTGGCGCGCTACGCTCCCTACCCCGCGGCCAACGTGAGGCGGGCCTGGCGATCGGCCTGAACCTGCCGCAATTATACGTCAAAGTGCTCCTGCCCCAAGCCTTGCGCAGAATGACGCCCCCGCTGATCAACGTGTTCACGCGGCTAATCAAGACGAGTTCGCTGGCAGTGCTGATTGGCGTGGTGGACGTGATCAAGATCGGACAGCAGATCATCGAGCGTACCTATGAATCGATGCTGATCTACGGGTTTCTCTTCGCATTCTTCTTTCTGGCCTGTTATCCGCTGTCAGCCGCGTCGCGTGTGCTCGAACGGCGATGGAATCACTCATGACTGCATTGATTGAACTGGCGGGATTCTCCAAGAACTTTGGCAGTAATCCGGTTTTAAACGATATCGACCTGTCCGTTCGTGAGGGTGAGGTAGTGGTGATTCTCGGCCCTAGCGGCTGCGGCAAAAGTACCTTGCTGCGCTGCTTGAATGGCCTCGAACTGGGCCACGCGGGAACATACCGCTTTGCTGGACGCCAATTGCCCGGCAATGGCGGTTGGCGTGCGGTGCGCCAAGAGATAGGCATGGTATTTCAAAGCTATCACCTGTTCCCGCACATGACCGTGCTTGACAATATTTCGCTGGGCCCTGTCAGCGTGCAAAAACGCCCCGTTCACCAAGTGCGCGCCCAAGCCGAAACGCTGCTCGCGCGGGTTGGGCTGCTGGACAAACGCGATGCCTGGCCACGCGAGTTGTCAGGCGGTCAGCAACAACGAATCGCGATTGTCCGTGCCCTGTGCATGCGCCCTAAGGTCATGCTGTTCGATGAGGTCACTGCCGCCCTCGACCCGGAAATGGTCAAGGAGGTGCTGGAGGTGATTCTGGACCTGGCCGACAGTGGCATGACGCTTTTGATCGTCACGCATGAAATGGCCTTTGCCCGCGCAGTGGCTGACCGGATCCTCTTCATGGACGGCGGTCGTATCACTGAACAGAGTAACCCTGAAACATTCTTCAGCTCCCCGCAGACCGCACGCGCGCAGCAGTTTCTGGAGAAGTTTTCCTATGTAGAAAATCTGCCCAAGAGGAATGCATCGTGAAACTAAAATCTGCCCTCGTTTTTCCACTGCTGGCTGTCGGTCTGCTAATCGGCAGCGCCGCTGCCCACGCTGAAGGGTATCTGGATAAGATAAAAGCTCGGGATAAATTGATCGTAGGCGTATTCAGCGACAAGCCCCCCTTCGGTTTTGTCAACGAACAAGGCGATTACGTTGGCTTCGACACGGACCTTGGCCGCCGCTTTGCAAAGGATCTGCTGGGCGATGAAAAAAAGATCGAATTCGTCGTGGTAGAGCCAGCTAGTCGCATTCCGTTTCTGCAAAGCGACAAGGTGGACTTGATCCTGGCCAACATGACCGTGACGCCCGAGCGCGCTCAGGTAGTGGATTTCACCAACCCTAACCTGCGTGTGGCGGTGCAGGCATTGGTACCGGAGAAAAGCACGGTCCAACGCCTGGATGACCTGGCAAGCAAAACCGTCATTGTGACTGCAGGAACAACTGCTGACGTGTGGCTGACGAAAAATCACCCGGACTGGAAGCTGCTCAAGTTCGAGAAAAACTCTGAATCCTTGCAAGCGCTGGCAAATGGTCGCGGTGACGCCTATGCGCAAGACAACCTGGTGCTGTTCGGATGGGCCAAGCAGAACCCGGGCTATCGCCTATTGCCGCAGAAACTAGGCGACGAAGCGCCGATCGCGCCAGCGGTGAAAAAGGGCAATGCCGAGCTGCAACAGTGGGTCAATACCGAACTGGCGAGCCTGGGCAAGGAGAAGTACCTGCTCAAGTTGTATGATCAGTACGTGCGTGCACAACTGGCGGCCGATACCGATCCTGCTGCGGTGATTGTTGAAGGCGGTGACTGGAAGTAAGCCGTTCGAAGGTGGCAGGCTTGCCTGCCGCCTTGGACATCACTAAGCACTCGGCACCACAGCCGACATTCCTTGCAGACTGCTTGATTTGGTGGCAACTGAAGCGCCGGCGGTGAAGCCTGCGCGTGGATCTATCTGGTCTGCAAGAAGCCAGTATTCACCCGCTTGCAAGCCTTCATGAACGCCGACGATACCCGGCGATCAATAATGCCATCCCAGGCACCAGCATCCCCACTGCAGTGTAGCCAAAAGCGGCCTGCCCCGATGCGCCCACGGCGGCAAACGCCGCACCTACGGCGAGCAGCGGCATTGCAGCGAAGTAAAATGGTTTGGCTACCTTGCTCATATCGAACCTCCTGTTTGCAATTATCTGTGTGGGCATCCAAGCTTACATGCACGTGTACTCGGCAGGGTAGCCATGCTTGCGCACCTGCTTCAAACCAATGTGCAACTGACTGGTCAAGTCCACTGAGCTCTCGATTCAACGCTGATCGCCAACCTCATATTTTGGTCGGGCAAGCGCTCAAAAGAGCTGATGCGCGATGTACTTGGCAAAACGCTCAAGCCGGGATGTGGTTTTGGCGGACTCACCAAGTCGGGGGTTAGGCTCAAGTTCATTGATAAATCAAAAGACAATCCGCCCACTTCGCGCTGCGCTTGATTCGAAGGGCTAAGATCGCAGTCGATTAGCCAGATAACCTTTCACGCAGAGCCTAGCTGATCAAATTCGCCATTCTGATCGATGGCTATACCGCGTGCCCGACCTACCCCCCAAGCCAAGGCTCTGGTCATGGATTCTCCGGGTCGAGTTGAACGCATCTTCCAGGATCGGTAAGCCTCCTGAGGCGTAAATGCCTATGAACAATTGAGTGCTGCCTGTGCGCGAGAGACATACCTGCACATCAATGTATGTACCGTCGTTCAACACTTCTTCGTGTACTCGGTGATGGAGATTCACATCAGCCATCCCCAATAAACGCTGCCACGGCGCCGCATACCAGCCTCCTCCGACTTAAGTCGTACTCGAATGGTGAACCTAGAAGGTAGCTCTCTGTCTGGATGGCGCAACTTCAAAGCGGTATTACAGGAAAACACCTGACGACCGGCTCATTTACCCATACGCGCCCGACACCCCGTACAGCTATAAGCACGGTACTCGCCAGCCCGCTGGTCAAAGGTGACCGCAATTCACACCTGGAGTATCCAGGCATTCTCAATTGCCACTGCCCAAGGCTTAGAGGCAGCAAATGAACTGTCGGTCACAGGTTCGTGCGTGCCTGTGCTAACTATTTTGAAGAGGAAGCAGGCGTAACAACCTGAGAAGTTACGTAAAAGTCACGCACATGAAAAAGGCCACCCCTTTCGGAAATGGCCTAAGTCATTGAATATAATGGTCGGGACGGAGTGATTCGAACACTCGACCCCTTGCACCCCATGCGTGCAGTACAGACATAAAGCCTTACGGATCAAGGCCTTGAGCGGTCGCTCGCTGCAAACGGTGCCGCACTGTGCCATACCCGATTCAACAATCCCCCGAAAATCTCCCCTCGGGCTTTTGCCTGTCTCCGGCGTTCTGCCGACCCGAATTCCCTACCCCGCAACACGATCATGATCCCGCACGCTGAACCGGACAACACCCCACACCTCGAAAGTATCCCCCTCCATGATGTACCTGGATGGGTACTTGGGGTTCTCCGACCGCAGGACCAGCACACCGTGCTCATGGCACATCCGCTTGCAGACCGGCTCGCCGTTCACCGCCGCGATCACGATGTCGCCGTGCTTGGCCTCGACGCTTCGATCAACGACCAGTAGGTCGCCGGAATACATTCCAATACCCTGCATGCTCTCGCCTTCGATCTTGACCAGGTAGGTCCAGGGCGCATGCACCTGCATCAGATCGTCCAGGCTGAGCTGGGGCATGTCGTCTATTTCGAAGTCAAGGGCGGTGTTCATTGGCAGGGCCTCCATACTGTATGAATGAACAGTATGGTAGTGGCCTGCTATAGGCCCGGCAACTGCCGACAAGCGGGGTGAGCTAGTGCAGCGGGGGCAGTTTGTTGCCCATCAGCTTGGAGACGGTGCGAAGCTGATAGTCAGAAACCGCCTGGGCCAAGGACTCGGAATGGAGCCGCAGACGCTCTAGCTCATCAGGTGGAGCGCCATAGTCCCTGGCCTCCCAGTACCGTTTGAGAGCTTCCATCGACTGCTCGATCAGCGGTTCGCCTGCCTCAATAGCAGCGGCAAATTTATCCTTGTCCATCGGGGGCACCCTTATTTGGTCAGGGCATTATAGACAGACTCGCACGCCAGGCCTGCTACTCGGCTTCGCTTAAGCGCTGTCGCGAGGCTGCCCGCCATTCTTCAAGCAATCCGCCGAGAACCCGTCGGTAGAGGTTCCTGCCTGGCGCTGATGGGTAGCGATGGTATTGCAGAGGATTCGCAGGCCGGCCTTTTGTTGACGCTGCTCCGTTCTGCTTTTGAAGCGCTGACGGTGCACGCAAGCTTGAGCGCTGAGCGTGTAATCAGCCGATCCGCAAAACCATGGGGCATCCGGCGATGAGATAGGCTGGGGTACGGCACCGGCCGTCTATCAGACCCGACACACCCTCGCCTTGATGATGCCGTCGGCAGGCGAACATCCTATGTGGATGGCTAAGCACTTGGGACAAAGCGACTGGACTATGATTGGGGGGCATACGACAGATGGATGCCGGCGGATATCCAAGCCGGTCCTAAGGGGAAAATCTATGGAGTTCCTTAAAATTGACCCAAAACACGACAAAGCAGGATGAGGGATACTGCATCTACAGTAACCGTCAAAGTAGCGACCTATCGCTAGAACACATAGTCCCACTTTCACTTGGGGGAAATAACAGCTTCTGTATAAAAGTTGATAGAAAGTCGAATAGCGGATGCGCTGCAAAAGCAGATGCTGCACTGGCAAACGACTTTAATATTCTTTTTGACAGGGCAGAGCTAGACAAACGCGGAAATAGCAACAAGCCACAAAGCCCCATTGCTAAAGATTCTCGCTTCAATGGCCGAAAAGTTCAAGCAAGATTTGAAAAAGACGGTCTAAAATTATTTGATGTAGTTTCAAGGCGAGATATTCCTAGACATCAATTTCTAGGAAAGGAAATCGAAATTGGAGGTATTGGTGTTCAGCTAGACGCGCCGTTGAGGTTCGTAGCAAAGGTTGCCCTTAGTGCAGGGTACTTCGCTTATGGAAATGACTTCAAAGAACAGGTGGATCACGAACAGCTAAGGATCATACTAGAATCCACCGACTTTAGAAAAATCAAACCTAACGTGCGATGCTTTGATCGATGGCAAGCGCCTCAAACGGACCTTCATCGCGTGATGTGGCTAATTGCTAACCAGTCCAAAAATTCGTGTGTAACTATAACTCCAGGATACGATTGCTTTGGGGTAGCGGTAGGTATTCTTGGAAGCTTCATCGGTTTTATTAACGTTCCTGCTCTAGGGCATACATTGAGAAATGAAGACGATTATGACCTAGGTCATGTTATCTCAATTGACGAAACAACAATCCAGCGCCGTTCCTTTCGCAGTGTTCTTGCTGAGATCGCACAGAAAATAGAAGACAAGAATGAAAACTTAATGGCAGTATTAAATCGGTTACCCAAGTAAACTGACTCAGACACCACCAATTGTACCGCATAATATTTACAAATCAGCCACTTAGTGCATCGCTGGAGTGCCTTTTTAATTCTTTGGGGCCTTCCGGCGGTCAGCAGGGATGTTGATGCACTCCCGGTGGCCGCTCTCTTTGCATGAAGCCTTCGAATTTCTTGGTAGGTTTTATCGCTGTCCAGTCGACGAGAGGGCGTCGTACTCTCGCTGGCACTGCTCCCCCGCTATTCGGGCTTTGTCATAAGCCTTCGCCAGCTCTCCCGCTCGAGCGTCAGCCCGTGCGAGCAGGTCGGAGAGCACCATGGCGGCGCGGGTGGCTGCCTGGCCTCGGGCGACAGCGGCGGTATCCGTGCCGGGGCAACTGACGGCGGCGGCGAGCTTGGCGCCTTCGTTGCGCAGCCGCTGGCCAGCAGCATCGGCGCCAGCAGCGTCAGCATTAGCCGCTTGGTGTTGTTCGTATGCATGGGCTCTCGCCTCCTCCTGCGATTGGGCGCGTTGATGTTCCTGCTGACGAGCGCCACGCTCACCTATCACCTCGGCAAGACGGTCGCCGCTATCGCGCTGGGCCGAGGCTTGGCCGGCCTGGGCCTGCTCTACACTTCGGCCGTGCTCGTAGGCGCCCCAGTGGCTGGCCACCAGGACCACGGCAGCCGCCAAGCCAACCCAGGGGCTCATGCCAGGGCCCGCCTGATGCCCTCATCGATTAGTGCGGACGGATACGGGTTACCGCCGTTTTCGTGCACGATGATGCCCACCACCAGTTCGCGCAGGATTTGCGGCCTGGAAATGTCGATCGAATCGCGCACACCGACGCCCAGGCGTTTGGCGATGGCCTGCGCGTAGGCATTGGTGTCGTTCTCGCTCGCCGGCGCCCAGCGGTTGATGAACTCCAGCGGGGTGTCGATACCAGGCCGGCCAACACCGGGCATCCCATCCTTGCCCCGGTAGTTGAGCAGCAGCTTGCCCAGGGCACGGATGCCGTTCTCTGGATGGTCGAAGCGGGCGAAGCGCGGTTTGGCCACGCCTACCTCCAGGCCCAGCTGGCCTTGCCAGGCATTGCGCGGGTTGTAATCGATGTTCCCTGGGTTGTTATTGCGGACACCGCGGGGTGTGGTCATAGGTTTTCTCCAGGCGAAAAAAAGCCCGCGCTGGGCGGGCCACACATAAGACGCGTTATGATCTGGTCTCTCACTGGGAGTGACCTCATGAAAAAACTATGGATGGGCGTGATGCTCGCCTCGGCGCTGGGCGGGTGTGGGACTGTACGCACGGTTTCCAACGAGTCAAAAGCCGTGGACGATCTGGCGAAATGGCAGACTAATTGTTATACGATCTCCCGGGCATATAGTGGCGTTGCTTATCAGTTTTGCAACTTAAACAGTCCTCCTCGAACAGGCCCGCACTGGGCCACATTCCCGATCCTGCTCGACATGGCAGCGTCGGGAATCGTCGACACCTTTGTTCTTCCTTACACCGGCTATCAGCAGTACAAGCAAGGCAATGTGCCAATTCGTAGGCTGGAATATTGATACCACTGATTAGGTAGTGGTGGTCCCGCCAGGTTAGATCAGGCGGCCGGGGCTTCCGGCTCCGGCGCCGCTGCGGGTTCCTTCGCAGTGATGGAGACCTTGGCGCTATAGTCCTTCAGCACCTGGGCCACACAAACCTGCGCGGTCGGGAATTGGTTCAGGATCTCGCGAGCGCGGGCGTCGGCTTCTTCCGGAGTGGCATAGCGGGTTTTGTTGGCCACGTCATAGTCATTGGCTAGGTTGATTGTTACGTATGGCATTGGATTGCCCTCCAGGGCTTAGTGATAAAAGATTTGCTTCTAGCGAAACGGATAAGGGTATTGACTAGTTTTGATTACCAGAGCGCTTGGGTTTCTATCTCGAGGTATATCGAACCAGATATTGGCGTTGTTGGTAAGGCCTCTCCTTGTAGTCGTAGGAGCGGGGATAAAGAAAAATCTTACTTTGCCGTCAGAGGTGCCACCGCACCCCTCCTGCATGCCCATTACACTCCCTGGGCCGTTACTCACACCCTCAGTGCTACCCCCGACAGGAGAACCTGACCTCCAAACAACGCCTCCCGATCTTGAAAACGTCAGATGCGCTGCTATCTCTTCATTGAAAACTGTGACCGTGCCAATTCCCTTTAGATACGGGGTGTAAGTTCCGAGCCCGCTGAATACTTCTTCCGTAGTCCCGTTTTTGAAAGCATTCCATTGCTGGTTGGGCTGCGGCATGTTCTCCGTACCGGGGATAATATCGTCCAAGGGAGGCGCCCCCACCAGCGCTGCGATGTTAAGAGGTGGCATGCCGCTGGTGAACGTCAGCACGCCGGTATCCGAATAGCAATTCAGGCCAGATGAATCACCGACGTCCCTCATGAGGTCGAAAACGTATGCCTTTGTTTCCGGGGTAGTCCCATAAAAAAGTAACGTGCGCGCATTGCCTGACACCATTTCACCGCATCGCGATCCGTCGCCTACTAAAAAAACAACAGGTGAGATGCTGTCGTAGACAGTGATACCGGTGATGGGCTGCTTGGGTATGTCCTCCCTCCAGCTGCTTTCCTCGTTCGGATTCAGGTCCAGGGATTTGTATAGGTACCTAGGCCACACATCCACCACATTGAGAGGCCCGCTTTTGAGCAATCCATAACAGATCAGATTAGTGTCCCAGAGCAGCTCACCATTGTCTTTGAAGGCCTGCATTCCAGAAGCCATGGTCACCTCAATAGTAGCCGTAAAAGATTCTACAATTTGCTGAGAACTGCCCGAACCATGTGCTGTGCTGATAAACCCAACTTATGGTATCTCCAGAAATTGTCACACCTGGTTTTTTTCCTCTCCATTTATTAGTGTCTTGCAGTGAAACTATGTAGTAAAAGCGGCTCTTACCTGCAGGCATCGGTGGCATTGCTGCCGCCCCATTTATGGCGTTAGTGTCAAAGTATCCTTGGTGCATACTAAACACTGTCGCCATGTTGACGATCAGTCGCCCCGCGGGGTCATACACTTCGAGGCCTGCGGCCATAGCTTCTCCAAAATAGTGGCGGGCCGAAGCCCGCTATTGATATCACCAGATTCCCATCCTCACACGTCGCACACCGCTAACGACAACATCGATACCGTTCCTGTCGAACTTTGTATAGGTATTCGCCATTGTAGGATGCCGTGCAATCATTTCGCCCCAAGCAAAGTTCACCGTGAGGACGGGCTCCCCGAAGTTAGTGAACTGTGCAGACTGAAGCGTCGAGCCGACTACAGCATTGGTGATCGTGGCCTTCGATATGAAGGCTTCGTTCAAAAACACTTGCCCGTTCTGGACTGCAAATGGGCTGACAAAGCCGTTCCCGCTCGGATTGAGCACCGCGAACCGATCCGCCATGACGGCGAACGTCGATTGCAAAACACCCCCGTTGTTTTCAACCCCAACCCCGAAGCCCGCTGCCACGTACTGGTTGCCGTTTACCACTTGGAGCCGCACTGAGTACGAGGCATTGACCTTGTTGTTGAGCCCGGTTTGAGCAGTGCTGATCTGCTGGACTGAGGCGTTGGTGCTGCCCAGGTTGCTCTGAACAGTGTCAACGCGCTTACCCAAGGCAGTGTCGGCATCGGCTCGCGCCGTGACCTCGCTCTGGACAGCCGCCGCCGCTTCATTGGCTTTCGCCTGGGCGGTGTTGATCCGCGTGCTTAGCGCCGAGTCGGCTGTGGCACGGGCAGTCGTTTCATCCTGAATCGCCGAATTGGCGTTGCCCACTGACGTATACAGCCCGTCCGTACGCTTGGCCTCCGACTCGATCTTGGCACCCTGTTGTGTCACCTTAGTGTCCAGGGCATCTACAGCTATGGCCTGGGCAGCTATCTGGCGGCTTGAAGGTCCAGGAACAAATGCGCTTGGCTCGGCTGATGCTCCAACCTGAGCCTCTAGCATGAACCCGTCGAACCAGGTAGTTCCTAGTGCCGCAGTGTTCTGGGTGAACAGCACCAGACAGCAAGTTGACACCAGGTTGGTTGGTGCCGTGATCACCACGCTTTGCCTCGACAGCGTAGTTGTCACGGAAACAGCCCCAACCACAGCCTCAGTCACCGAACCTGAGCTGTTGACGAAGCGCAAGCGCACTCCCACTACATGGGCCGCGCTACCTTTGACCCACACCGAGAACGTGTAGGTCGCGCCGGGCTTAAGTCGCAGGTTGTAGTCTGCGATGGCCGACGCCAGATACATGAAACCGGTAGCAGCACTTCCCGATACGATCGCTTTCAGCAGATATCCTGAGTAGGCCGCTGAGTCCGCTTCAGTGGTCACCTGCATGGCTGCCAGTTTGTAGATACTCGGCGCGGTTGAGCCGAAGGTGGTGAACTCGGCAGGAATCAAATTGCTTCCTGCTCCGCCTATAGCGTCAATCTGGCTCCCAATCCGCGTGATGCTAGAGTTGGCCGCAGTGAGTCCACCCTCAGCAGCTGAGACGCGACCTGTCAGTGTTTGCAGTGCGCTGGTGCTCGCCTTTGTAGCCAGTCCGCTGCTGGGTTGCCGCCGGGCTGTTGACAACGCTGCCATCCGGGTTGATCCCTCGCAAAAACAACGCAACTACATGCCCATCGGCGCTAGCGCGGGCACGATAAGAGATGATGTATTTCTGGGGCTTCATACCCATGTTGCCGATGTTCCACTTCGGCGACAGGAAAGCAGACAGTCCGGTGGAGTCAGTTGCCCACGCGAACTTCAATGTACCGCCGCTGAATGAAGCCGAATCGTTCTCAACGCTTGCTACGAAGCTGCTGCCGTCCAACACTGGCAGTGTCTTCTGAAAGGTCGAATACTCGGCTGGCAGAAGGTTTACGCCACTACCACCGATCGAATTCTTCAGTTGTGTCAGCTGCGCGCTAGCTGAGGTCAATCCCTCCTCGTTCTTTCCAACTCTCACCGAGAGCGCTGTGGTTGCTTCAGCGAGAACAGCTGTCTGATCAAAGCTATTGCCCATGCTGAAGTTGGATGGTTCGGTCTGGTCGTTTACAGCGGCCTCGAGCATGAAGCGATCATAGTAGGTGACCCGGTTGGCAACCCCTGAGCGGTTGCTCTGGACCGCGAGCTGCATTTGCGCGCCCGTGTAGGCCGGGTCCGTCAGGTCAATGACGCCCACATACCTGACCCACGCAGTGGTCAGCGCGAAAGTAGGCGCGTTCGAGGTCTTGAATGACGAGCCATCGGCAAGGAGCACGCGCGCGTAGATCCCAACAATGTGCCCAGCCACTTCGGAACGAGCGTAAAACGACACAAGGTACTTTCCAGGCTTGAAGCCCATGTTGCATGAGGCAGCATTAAAGCCAGTGCTCAATCCAAAGGTGTGCGAATCAGGATTGCTGTTGTTCGCCCTCAACGCATACCCTTTAAAAGCGGCAGCGTCAGGTACGGTGCTCATCGCAACACCGCCATTTGAGTACATGTTCGCTGGCAAGTCTTTGGTGAAGGCGCAGTACTCGGCTGGAACCAAGTTGACCCCGCTGGCCCCCAGGCCGCTGAGGCTGGCATTGACCTTAGTCAGCGATTGGCTATTGGCAGTAATGCTCTTGCCATGCTGATCCACAGTGTTAGCAAGCACCTGCAGCGCAGCAGCATCAGCTTTGCCTCCAACCTTCGAGTCAAGAGACCTCACCGTATTCTCCAGCTGAGTTACCTGCTGGCTTGTGCTTGTCTGCCCTTGTTCAGTCTTTTCCACCCTGGCCGACAATGCGGTAGTCGCTGCAGCATTTGTGGTCGCCTGTTCGAAGCTGTCTCCCAAGTTGAAGATGGACGGCTCAGCCTGATCATTGACCACCGCTTCGAACATGAACTGATCGAAGTAGGTGGTGCGGTTAGGAACCCCTGATCGGTTGGTTTGGATAGCCAATTGCATCTGCGTGCCATCGTAATCTGCAGCGGTCAGGTCGATGAGCGCAGAGTACCGGGCCCAGGCCGTGGTCAACGTGAATAATGGAGCGCTGGATGTCTTAAAGCTGACGCCGTCGGCGAGCAGGACGCGGGCATAACAACCAACTACATGGCCTGCAGTCTGAGCACGAGCCCTGAAAGACACCAAATACTTGCCGCGCTTGAACCCCATGTTGCACGCAGCGGCCGTGAACGCGGTAGCGAGCCCGAACGTGTGCGAGTTCTCGTTGCTGTTGTCAGCCTTCAGTGCGTAGCCTTTGAAACATGATGCGTCGGTTACAGTACTGAGAGCGACCCCGCCGTTCGAATAGATACCTGCAGGCAGATCCTTGGTAAACACCGAGAAGTCAGCCGGCACCAAGTTGACGCCACTAGCCCCAAGCCGGCCAAGGTTGGTATCAATCCTCGTAAGCGACTGCCCCTGCGCCGTTAAGCTTTGACCCTGGGTCTTCACCTCGTTGCTCAGGGCCTGGACCGTTGAGGCGTCGGCCTTCTTGCTCACGCTGTCGTTCAGCGAGATCAGCGCTTGGCTCTGTGAGGTCAGCTGCTGGTCCTGCGCGGCGTCCTTTTGCTCAGTAGCCGTCACGCGGCTGGTGACCTGCTGCAATGTCTGAGAACTGGCCTTGCCGTCGATGCTGGTCTGCATGCCGTCCATGCGGGTGGCTTGCGACGTGAGCTTGCCCTCGGCATCGCTGACGCGGGTGGTCAAACTGCTGACTACAGAGGCGTCGGCCTTAGTCTGTGCCAACGCCAATGCGCCAGCGGCCGCAGCAGCCGCATCGGTGGCCACCTTGTCCGTTACCGCTACCCAAGCAGAACCGCTCCAGCGTTTCGGGGTGTTGGCATTGCCGGTGGTGTCGATCCACAGGTTTTGCGCCAAGCGATCGGCGACGGCAGGCGCGGCCGATTGAACGATGACCTTGCCCTTCCCGCCCGCCAGCGTGGCCGCATCCTGCGCGGCCTGCTGAGCAGCCGAAACGTTTCCATTGGTGGTGGTCAGGCTCGATTGCAGTCCGCCGATCTGCGACGCCTGGGCGGTCACCTTGCCATCGATCGTCGACACATCGGTCTCGACCTTCGACACCCGCGCGGCCATGCCGTTGGCAGTCACCACCGCCTGACCAACATCGGTCCAGTAGGTGGCATTCGGCGGTGGCGTGTTCAGCGGTACCGCTTTCAGGGCCTGGTAGAGCTTGCCATCACTGCCCAGGGCGCTTTGGCCGACGTTGTAGGCCTTGTCCTTGCGATACGGCAGGGAGCCGGCCAGAGCCGAGACGTTCGCGATCTGCTGCTGCAACTCGGTCTTGGCGGCGGAAACGTCTGCGCTCACGGCAGTGATCTGCTGCTCAAGGTTTCCCTTGACGGTACTAAGGGCGTTATTCACGTCGCTGATTTGCTTGGCCAGCTCGGTCTTGGCGGTGCCGATCCGCTCGTTAACCGAGCCTGGGCCGTTTCCATCAATAAGCGCGATTTTCTCGATCTTGCTGGTGAGCTCCTTGCCCAGTTCACTCTCGGTGATCTGGTCCTTAATCTGCTCGAGGATCGGGCTGGCATCTGCACTTGCAATGCCGGTAACCACGGTCGGAGCCACAGGGAAGAACGGCCCCACATTGCCGGACCGGTCCACCAGGCGTGCCCAGAAGAAGAAGCGCTGCCCCGCACGCAGGCCCTGCATGACGTGCTCGCTCTGCGGGTAGGCCAGGTCGGCAAGCTTGGTTGCCGCGCCGAGGTCGGTGCCTTCGCTGTACCACAGTTCAGTACGCTCGGTGTCTTCGGCGCCGGCAGGCAGGCCCCACTTGATGCCAATACTGAATAGCAAGCTCTCGGTGGTCAGGAACGTAACCGCCGGCGGCAAACCTTCCTTGCCGTTCAGCTGGGTCAGGTTGGAGCTTTTCCAGATCGACGTGATATCGAAGGCACTCACCGAGCGCACGCGGGCCAGGTATGCGCCAGCGTAGATACCGACCACGTCCACAGACGCGGCACCGGTGCGCTGCAAGCGGATCCAGTTGCCATTGTCCTTGCGCCACTCGACATCGTAAGCAACGGCGCCTGCTACTGCCGGCCAAGCGATGGTCATGGTGCTGACCGCGATGCCCTGGTCGATCATGTGGCCGGACGACAGCGATACGCTGGCCGGAGGCGCCACCGTGGTTACCGGAATGACGCTGATCGGACGCTCGTCTAGTTTCGCGCCGGTGTCGATCGCAGCGAACTTGCTCGGGTTGAACTCGAGCGCAGTGATTTCGTAGTTGCCCTCCTGGGTACGGGTGGTTTTGAGCACCCGGAACAGCTGTACGGCCAGGTCGTCGTAATCGATCGCCCACTGCAATTCAGGCTCAGGCTGCAGGCTGTATTCGGTGGTGACGGTCACCGCCCGGCCCGAAACCGAGTGCACAGTCCGCGCCTGGGCGGTTCCGTTTGGCAGGTTGACGATCAGGCGGTCGCCGGCCTTGATCGGGGTGTCACGGTCCAGCGTCACGACGCGGCCAGCAGCCGAGGAAATACGGCCGCCGTTTGGCCGGCCTGCTACCAACTCGTCTGCCACTGGGATGACGAACCCAGGCAGCGGGATACGGCCCTCCATGCCGGTCTTGAACGTAACGGTGCGATCCTGGCTATTGCTCAGCAGCGCCCATTTACCGCGGCGTTGGGCCTCAGATGCCCGGGTACAGCCAATCGCGGACAGCTCGATTGGGCGGTCCCGGTACCGGCGCTGCAGCGCGTTGTCGGTCACCGGAATAACGTCGGTGTCGTAGTTGTTGGCCGGGTTGTCGTAGCTGACCAAGGCGCGGCTGTAATGTGTGCTGCGCTCGGCGCCGCCATACACGAACTCACCGTCAATCACGTTCGACCTGGTGAAGACGTAGTCGATGTCCTGCGCACGCGGCATGTCCGCCTGCATGAACAGCGAACCGTGAGCCCAATACACCATGCCCCGATAGATCGCCGATAGGTCGCGCAGCAGCGTCCATGCCTCGGCACGGCCCTGCAGGTTCATGTCGCAGAGGAAGCGCGGCTCCTGACCGCCCACACCGTCCGGCACAAGCTGGTCGCAGTACTGGGCGATGCGATACATCTCCCACTTGTCGACCATCCACGGCTTGATGCGCTTGCCCAGGCCGAAGCGGTCTTCCACGCACAAACCATAGGTCACGAAGGCAGGGTTGTTGGTCCAGGCCAGCTTGAACGTGCCGTCCCAAACACCGCTATAGGTGCGGGTGATCGGGTCGTAAGTGCTCGGCACCGGCCAGCGCTTGGCCTTGCACTTCACCGTCACCGCCGGGATGTTCTGGAACTGCTGGGCATCGAACTCGATGTACAGCAAGGCCGTATTCGGGTACCGGATCTTCTGGTCAATGATCTCGGTGTAGCCCGCCACGGTCATGGTATCGGCCACGGTACCGCTGTTAGCGTTCGGCGTGAGTCGGCGCACGCGCAGCATCCACCCGGAAGTTGCCTTGGGCAGATTCACGCGCACCGAGCGCTGGTAGCCGTTGGTGGACTTGCCATCCACGGCGCCAAGATGAGCTTCGACATAAGCGCCACCGTCTGTAGCGATATCGATCGCGTACTCGATGCGGTAGCCGATGGTGTCGCCGTTGCTCTCCTGCTTGGCCAGGCGCGGCCAGGACATGCGCACGCGAACAGCCGAGAGCTGGGTGTTGCTCAGGGCGCGCGTGAACGGGTTGTCACTGCGCAGCTCAACGTTGACGGAGGTTTCGTTCTCCACCGAGGGGATGCCCTGGATGTAACTCTGCTCAACAGAGCCCGGGCGCCACTCCCACTTCACACCTGGGAAGTTCACATTGCCGCTGGCATCAGCGATCGGGGTGTTGTCGAGGTAGATGTCCCGGTCGGTGGGCACCCCATCGAATTCGCCTTCGCCTACTGCCAGCAGGATCTTGGCGATGTTCGTCGAGCGCAAGCTATCCGGCGACTCCACTGCCTGCTTTGGCTGGCTCTCGCCGCCTTTAGCGCCGACAATTTCCAGGTGATCTACTGGGCCCATGCTTTCCTCCGGGCGAAAAAAAACCGCCCACTGGCGGTCTGTACATTCTTTTGGCGCTATGCCTTGTCCTGTGCCTCAATCGAGGCGGAGATGATCGCCCCACCCCAGCGTCGTTCGCCGATGCAGATCGGGACGGGGTTGCCGCTGGCTGTGGTGTTCTTGGCGGAGCCGAAGGCGTAACTCGGAAGGTTTTCTGGCGCCGCGCTTTGGGATAGGCCCTTGGCCTGGGGGCTGAGCATTTGGATTACGCCTGCGGCGACCATGGCCCCACCCAGCTGGTAGAGAAATGGGGAGGCGCCAGCAAATGGCGTAAATGAGAGGACAAAGGCTGCGGCGATGAGTACAGCGCCGACAACCGTCTGAAGCGTGCCTCCACGCTTGCTGCCTCCAACGACAGGGACGATACGTATCTCTTTCACACCTCCGCGATCGAATTGATCAGGGCCGACGTTACGACCGTTCCGGAAAATAGCGAAGCGCATGCCTAGTTGGTCAAGCCTCCTGATCTCTGCCTCAAAACCCGGAATGGTCGCATTAAGAGCCCTGAACACTTCGAAAGTGCTTCCGCTATCGAGTAATTTTTGGTGCAGGCGGCCGAATTTTCGGGCAAGCGAGCAAGACAATTTGATGCTGGTCAACGCTGGTAGCTGAGCATTGGGCATGGCTGTAAATTCCTTTGGGCATAAAAAAACCTCCCGGAGGAGGTGTTGATCTTGGATATGCTCAGATGCAGGTTCGCGCCACCTTCACCCACTTGGACCACGTACTGTTCCGAGTGTAGATACTGACCTTGGCACCAACCGTCTGGCTCTGCACTACCGCCATCACTGGCGTGCCCACCATGTCGATGTCTAAGCGAATGCGATACCCAGTTTCGGTTTCCGTAGAGACTACTCCGCTACTCATGTCCTGCCATTTCGGGGCGAGACATTTAGAGAAGTCTCTCGCGGTCTTAGGAGTTTGGCTTTCGAAGGCAGGCCCACGCTCTACCAGATCGGCTGGCGAGACACATCCCGCCAGCAAAGCCAGCCCCAGTGACAGAATAAGAGCCTTCATACGGCGCCTCCAGCAGTTCCAGTCAAGTCACTTCCACAATGCTTGCACTTGATAGCAACCGCCAAGACTTCTTCGCCGCAGTATGGGCAGTCTTTTTTGGGCTTGGAGTCAGCGACTGCAGGAATATCGACAACTGGTTCGGGCGAGGCGGCTGCAGACATGTCCGCGACTATCACGGGAGAAGGCTTCTTGAACGCCCACACCAGGGCAGCCACCCAGCCCAACAGGCTCCAACCAAGGAAGAAGTTGAGGGCAGCGATTGCTCCCAGATTGTTGCTTTTTCGCAACCACGCTTCAATTGTGGGAAGCATGTAAAAGGCAGGCACGAACACGACTCCGCTGAACGCCATCAATGTGCCGAAGGCGTTCAACCCTCCTCGCTCCATTCCCATTGCATAACTGAAGAAGGCGAGAAACCCCAGTACCAGTAGCCGTACGACGAACATTCGAAATCCTTGCTCACTGGCCACGGCCTATCCATGGCTAATGACGGCAATCTACCATCATCAGCAGGAAGCGCCAAAACCCCGCGCGGGCGGGGTTCGGCTTGAACGCGCTATGCCCCTCAGGTGCGGGGCGCTTAGGGCGTCAACTTATGCGACTTCAAGCTTCAGGGTTAGCTGCATCTGATTACGCCAGTACTCGACGTTATGCTCAAGCCCTGGCTTGGCCCAGCGCCAACTGGATAGCTCTTTTCCGCTGAGGCTCGCTACCTCCTTGCCTCGATCAAGAGCTGCGCATGCCGATTCGTACCTGGTGCGAACATCAACATCACCATGAAGCAGCGAGTCAATTTGCAGGTCGCACCAGACAGAAAAGTCAGCCGACAGCCAGCGAGCGAACGCTACAGCCAACTTTGGGTGAAGCCACACCCCTCCGTTTCGGCCCATTTTCCGGCGAATTAAACTGTCGGAATTTCCGACACTTAATCGCTTGGCCAGCGCACCTAGGTACTCTCCGGTCGTTGGCAATTCAAGCCAGTGGCTTGGACGCTTTCCGAATTTCTTCGAGATTGCTGTGGCGTTCAGCCAGCCATCAGTGCTGAGCTGTACTGGGTGCCCCTCGTAGTCAAACGGAATCACATTGCTCATGCGGCAACCCTTCCCTTTGGTGAATCCACTGCATACCGCTGAGGCTCTTCCATCACCCGGCCCAGACCCTTCACAAACGAGGTGATCTCCCGAATCTTGTTGCGGTAGGTGCGAAGCTCCCACCAGGCGCCACGGATGTCGAAGCCAGCCTTCTCAAGATCCCAAAGCAGGCTCTCCAGAGGTGTGGTGCCGTCACGCGTATCGCGGATGTCGTTAAGCGTCACATCTAGCCATGCCTGCTTGTCGTTGCGGACGGTCAGCATCCCTTCGCGCAGGGCTGCCAAGGCCTCGACTGGGTAATGAATGTTCAGCGGCAGTTGCAGCTGTGGCGGCTCCTTGGCGATGAACTCACCTTCCAGCACGTTGTAGGCCGCAATGAAGTTGCAGGCCGCTTCGAACTGGCCCGCAGGGATAAGCTCAGTGCGCGGCACGTTGAAACGAGTGTGCAGGCGATTGTGCATGACCAAGGCAAAGCTCTGGCGCTTATCTGCTGCAACCGCCTTACCCTTGTTCCTGATCAGGCCCTTGATGACGCCCAGTTCGCTCATGCCGATCAGCTCGTCCATGAGGGTTGGCATCTTCGCCTGGCGGTCTTTGTATCGACCATGCTTGCGGATCGCTGGCAAGACTTCAGCCGTAACCCACTTCTTGAAACGCTTGGCCTCGGCCTTGCGACTGCGAAGTAGCGCTGAGTACAGGCCGGACTCATTGATGACCAGCATTTCCTGAGGGCCGCCAGGGGTCGGCACAATCTGCCGGCCCTTCTCGTCTTCATCCAAGTTGCGGGTCATGTCCTTGGCTTCTGCGTAAAGCAAGGCTGCCGAGACGTCAGCAGCTACGAACCATGGCTGCTCATCAATCAGCAGCGTGCGGACCTGCTGTTTGCCAAAATTGAAAGGGATTACGTTTGTGCTATTATCGCCCATGACGATTTCTTCTCCGAAGTTGATCTCGTTTCCCGAAGCCTCAGTGTTCCCGCACTGGGGCTTCTTCGTTTTCAGGCTGCCACCTGTTGCCTCTGCATTGCCCGCCATTTCAGCCCCTCCTCAATTAACAGGCCCAGCTCGGCATTGAGGCTGCGACGGTTGATGCCCGCCTCCTGCCTCGCCTTCTCTTTCAGTTCACTCGCGATCCGCAAGCTGTACGCGGGACATTGATGCGCGCCTTTCATAATTCTCCTCCCAGAACCTGTGGATTCATATTGACGTCACATCATGGTGACGTCAAGTGGATTCTTGAATCTTTTTGAATGCACGAACAGAATCTCTGTTTAATATCATTGCACCTTGGAAAACCATGAACGATCGCCACGTACTCCCACCGTACTCGCTACGCATGCCGGCCGATCTTCGCGAAAAACTCGAGGCTTCATCACAGCAGGCGAAGCGAAGCCTGAATGCTGAGATCGTGGCGAGGCTAGAAGCTAGCTATGAATACGTGCCGCACTCTCGTGCAATTTCTTTGGAGGACGGCGTAGCCGAGCTGCAGGATCTGAGCAATCAGAGAATGATTGTCGGCCAGATGAAGATGGCAAAATTCCAAGCCCGATCCGCGCTGCAGGACGAGCTCGATAACGCGCAGAGCCTTGGGCAAAAAGCTGCTCTGCAGGCTGCGCTAACTGCCACCAAGGCCGAACTGGACGGTCTCTGGGAGCAAGAGCGCAAGCTATCAGAGAAGTACTACGAATTGAGAGCTCAGCTCACACTGAATTCCAAAGCCCCGAAAGACGAGTAACCCCAAGCCCGGCCAAGAGCCGCCCATTCAAGGAGACCCAATGTACAAGGTTATGCTTGCCGTCCGCGTGGTGCAGCGCGGCGAAGTAATCCGCGGTTACTACCACAACCTGGAGCTGCCATTCGTTCCTGCCGAGGGAATGCGGTTCGAGCAAGGCATAAGCACCACTATGTGGGAAACCGTCTCGGGGCAGCAAATAGATCCGCAAGTTGAACGTGTTGTGTACGACCTAGACGAGCGAGTGATCGTGTGCCTCTTCACTGTCGACGCGCCACTTGCGGCATCCTTCTGGCAGAACGCTGCAGAAGTCAATCCTGGCCAGGTATGCGGTGTGCTGCGTTACTTCCGCCACATGCCCATTCCCAGATAGCCCCAGGCCCGGCCAAGCGCCGGGCTTTTCGCGCCTAGCCGGGAGGTAGGCAATGCACTGTGACTTCACAAACTTGAAGCAGGCGCTGCAGGATCCTGCAGATGGCCCATACGCTCTCGACAGGATGAGAGGTCTGCTCGTTCAAGTATTGAAGAGCGACTGGCCATCAGAGGCTTACCCAGTCACCGATCTACTCCTGCCATGGAGCGGTAAAATCTCTGATGGGGCCCGCGGTGAGATCGCTTGGCTTATAGAGCGGCTAGAGCGCGACCCAAGCTATGGCAGAAGCGGGCTAGCCAAAGTGGTCGCACTGATGCAGACAATTTCCCAGTAGAACAGCTAGCACAAATGCAAAAAGCCCAGCTCGGGGCTGGGCATTAGATATAACCTGCTCAAAATCCGGATGTAATCCAGCCGGATATCGTTGGAAAGTCTTGCGAAAATGCTCGAGCTTCCGAATTGAAATGAATGCCAAGCTCAGACAACATTGGCCGATCCTTCATCTGCTCGTGAGCGTCCGGATCGAGTAGGGCTAGCAGAAAATATGGAGCTCGAGGAACATCCCAGGTCTTGCCGAAAACAAGAATCTTGTCGGAGGTGAATGCCTGAGGGTCTTCAATTCCCTCGTCGAGCATGCGGTTCCACCTTACCGAAACGTTTGGATTCTCGAGGTGAACTTTGCTCAAAAGGCCGGTGATATCTGGCGGTGCCACAAATGGAGAGGTTTTCCCGAAGGTATCACCGGGACCAATACCACCTTGTTTCCACAACGAGAACTCATCAGCCCATGATTTAGCCTCATCGGGGCCAGTGATCAGCGTGAGCCTCCTGCTCACCACCACTGCTGTCATGGACGCTGAGCTGCCGCCCGCTCTGCAGCACGCGCAGAGAAATACGCGTAACACTCAGAGGCGACGCGATCCATCGCTTCTGCCGACATCATGGCAGGACGATTTCGAACCTTTTTGCGCTCTGCGGCAGTCATGGTGGTGCCACCTTCGACGCTGCGTTTCATGTCCTTTCCTCATGGGATGGGTGAAGACGCTGTGGGTTACTGGTAGCGCCTTATGGTTGATTGTATCAAATACTCAAATTTGATCAATCGCGCTGCAGAATATGCGACAAACGCTACGAAACGCTCTGCGACGAAAGTGTTGCTCCACGATGACGCAACACAAGGCGCGTCCGGTCGAGCCAGGGCCCGCCAAACACGATAATTTCCGATGGCCGCCCCAGAAGGTGGTGCAGCATGAATGGACCCGGCCCAAACACCTGGCTGCCCTCGCCTGGCAGCCGGGCATCATCACCGAGGTAGATGCCCGCATGATTTGGATGAGCAGTGCGCCCCACCGCCATGACAACCAAGTCACCCCGTTGCGGCTCGCTCACCTGGTAAAAGCCGGCGTCTTCATAGGCCTGCTCGTACAAGCTCGGACCGTCAGCATTCTCCCACCAGCCCTCTTCCCGGGCGTAGGCGGGAAACTCCAGCCCCCATTCTCGCTTGTACCAATCGGCGCAGGTCTGCCAGCAGTCCCAGGCACCGTGGACGAACGGGCGACCGAGTAGCGGCGTACTGCCGGTTGGCGTGATCGTGCGCAGATCCCCCTCCGGCCAAGACAAGATGTACCAGGGCAGGCCCGTAGCTTCGCACATGGCCAAGTCCCGCGGGGACGGCCTGCTGGTGGCGTCCGGGTGTGAGTGGACAATGCCAATCACCTCGCCCAGGTCTTCGGCTTCGGCGTACTGCTCGGGTGCAATCCGGAATTCCTCACTCGGGTCGTTGGACGCGTTGGTGCACGGGTGATAGACCTGCCTGCGGCCAACCTGCAGCAGCAGGCCGCAGCACTCTCGCGGGTATTCAGCCGCTGCGTGCGCTTGCACGGCGGCCAAGATGTGTTTGCGCATGGTCAGCTCCGGGCGATCAGCGAGACGGCAGGGAAGCCGCCGAAGGGAAGTTCGTTGCCCTGGCCATGCCGGACGGTGCAGCCGGTGTCCAGGCAGCCATTGCACTGGTCCTTTGCCGGGTCCGAGGTCGGGTTTCCATCCATGTCGTAGTAGGGCCCGGTGTAGCCACAGTTCGGCCCCCGGTACCCTGCCGTCATCGCCCAATGGCATAGCTGCGTCATCTGACGCCCAATCGTTTCGCCGCCCACATCACCCGGGCTCGCAAGCTCCCAAGCTACAGTGGTGCCGCTCTCAGACACCTTCTGGTCGATATACCAGACTTCTATAGCCTCCTCCGCCGGATCTGCCGAGGGGTTGCCGCCGGGGGAATTCACAGCGTCCAGGTACTCAGCGAAGGTGTGCCGCATGGTCAGCTTGAATTCGAGCAGGTTGTCGAAGGCCAAGCACAACGCGGTGATCCGGCCACTGACGTTACCTACGCTGAACGTCGGTCGCACCGCAGTACCGTCGGAGTTCGCCTCGATGCCTTCAATCTGCACTGGCCAGGCGCTGTACTCGTTGCCCTGCCACCAGATGGACTTGGCCTGCAGCTGGTCGGCATTGGCGCCGGCTGCTCGCAGCTCCTCGGGGGTATGAGGAATCGCATGGCCATGGAAGCGCAGGGTGTCAGCGCCAAAGTCCGAGCCATCGAGCTCGAACAGCAGCACCTCGTTGCCAGGCTCCAGGGTCTGGATATCCTTGATCAGTGACATGCTGGTTCCTTATGGGTGAAAAGCCCGCTCGAGTGTGGCGGTCACTTTGAAGCGTCCACCACCCACCGGGGTAGGCTTGGGGTCTTTGCAGGTGAATAATCCAAGATCCCCGAGCGGCGTGGTCCACAGAAAAGCCTTAGCCCCGCCGTGCCTGTCGAAAAACTCCATGACTTTGCGTACCTGGGCCTTCGTGCCAGTGACGGTGATGGGGTAGCTGTCTTCCTTGTTGTTGGGCCCGTCACCGACCACCTGTCGGTACCCGCCCCCAAACCGGGATTCGCGGGTGCGATAGCTGATCTCAGGCGTTTCACCGCGCTGGGTTGGCCAGCTGAATTTTTCAATGGCCATCAGCGCCTCCCGCTGGTGTTTCGATGGCTGACACCACCTGGGCGCCATGAGTCGGCGACCGCCTTCTCGGCAGCCATCTGCATCTGCTTCTGCATATTCTGCTGAAGCAGCGTTTGATCGAGCTGCATGCCTTCGTTGCTCCTGTCCTCCATGACTAGGCTCACAGGGGCGGATAGAGTAATGGAGGTAGCTCCACCGCCTACCGCTCTTACCCCGAGCTGACCACCTGAGGTCCTGGTCAAAGGCATGACGGCCTCGTCGCCTGCCTCTCCCATCACGCCCATCCTGCCGCCAGCCATGCCGAACGCCGTGGGTGTACTCACAATCGAGTTGGTGAACGCGCCGCCATTTGCAAACAGCTGCACGCCTTTCGACCAGGCGCCGCCAAGAGCTTGAGGGAAGTAGGTGCTGCTGTAGCCTGCCTGCGACGCACCGAGGTTCGAGGAAACAGCGCCCGCTGAACCGGCCTCCATGCCGTTGCCCCCACCGCCGCCAAAATAGGCGGAGGCCGCAGTGGCGCCCCAGCTCACCAGACTGCCAAGCAGCCCAGAGGCAGCGCGCTGCGTCTCGATCCGAACCATGTCAGCCAGGATCGACTTGGTGAAGTCCGCGAACGAGAACTTGCCAGTCATGGCGAAGTTTACGACCGCATCCTCCATCGAGCTGAATGCATTGGTGAACAGGGATCTCGTCTGCCCGGCTACATCACGGGCCTGCTCCAAGTAATTTTGGAAGGCAGACGACGCCCCCTTACGCCAGTCGCCCTGCGCGGCCGTCATCTGGTCGTAGTTGGCGATGGTGGTTTCCTGCAGATCCTTCTCGGTTTTGTTCAGGGCCACCAGCTTCTGGTTGTACTCATCAAGGCTCATGCCACGAGAGCCATCGCCGTACTGGTTGGCCAAGTCCAGCCGCTGTTGGTTGATGCGATCAGTGATACCGTACTGCTGCTCCTGGAGCCCTCGCCGGCGATCACCGAGGCCAAGGTTCTCGGCCGAGCGCTGTCCTTGAAGCCTCAGCGCTGTTACCTGCTGGCCGAGCGCGTCGGTATAGGTCTGCACTGCCCTGGCCTGCTTGGCCAGCCGGCCCTGCTCGTTGGTCGCCAGCACCGAAAGCTCGGTGTCGGCGTCCTGTTGTGCCTTGACCATGGCAGCGCGGGCGTCGGCGATCTTCTGGTCTAGCTGAATCCGCTGCTGGGCGCTGGTGCTGGTTCGCCCTTTGACCGCCTCCAAGGCTTTGATCTCGGCCTCGTAGACGTTGGTGACCTCGGCCTTCTGCTGCTCGATGATCGCAGCGCGCTGGGCGGCGTACGACTCCTGAGAAATCAGGCCGGCCTTCTGCGCAGCGTCCAACTCCTTCTGGTGATTCTTGTATTCGGAGAGAATGGCGACCAGAGCATTCTTCTGGTCATTGAATCCGGAGAGGTCAAGCGGCGAAGTGCGGCCGGCAGCGTCTTTGTATTGCTTGGCGATATCCGCCTTCACCCGAGCTATGTTCTCAGGCTTCAATCGCTCATCGCCGGGGTCGACCTTGCGTATGGCGTCAAGGGATTTTGTGTATTCCTTCAAAGCGTCAGCGCGCTTCTCGGCGTTGGTCCGAGCGGACTTTTCCAGAGCGTCAATCTTGCCGATGGCGACAATGGCCGCCTGTTGCCGTTGAGCATCTAGCTCCTGGGCTCTGGCGATCGCCTGCTGTGTGTCTCGCTGCTGAATCAGGCCCTTCAGCTCAAGATTAGCGTTGGTCAGCTTTTTCTGAGCATCGCTGTCGTCCTTGTCAGCATTGACGGCGCTCTGGGCTGCGGCTACCTGGCGCTGCAGTTCAACGATTCGACTGGCGATATCCTGCTCGCGCCCAATGTTTTTAACCGAGTCAACCGTAGCAGCCACCTCCCCTCGTAGCGCTTTCCAGCCGCGCTCCCAGATGGACAGATTTTCGGTGACTTCCTTGCTGCGATTCTTGATGGTGTCGACATAGGTGTCAGTGAGCAGCTTGGTGGCGTCGATGGTGTCACCTTGCTCCTTCAAGGCCACGATCTGTGAGTATGTGGAAGCCGTGAGAAACCCGTACTGCTCGTTGAGCTCCTTGGCCGCCGTCACCGGGTCCTTGCCGATCTTCACGAACTCGGCGACGGTCTCCTCCACGGCGCGGCCTGTAGCATCGCGCCACTCAAGCGCAGCCTCGGTGATCTCGACGAAGCTGTCGGCGGCAACTTTCCCACTACCAGCCAGTTGGGTGAGGACTTCCGCGGCGGCGCCGGTGGTACCCACTGTGGCCGATACCTGAGCAGCCATCCCTGACAACCGGTCAGCAGTAGTGCCCGCCGCGTTGCCGGTGGTGATCAAAGCCTTTTGAAAGCCAACGGCTTCCTCGCTGCCTTTGTAGTACGCATAACCCAGCACGCCCACTGCGGCAGCGGCGACGGTGAATGGATTCACCAGGCCAAGCACATATCCGCCGAGGGCCTTGATGGCCGGCCCGACACCACCAAACATGTCCTTGAGCTGCCCGCCCTGCTGGAGCAAGACGGTTAGCGGCGCTTGGCCGCCCTGCAGGGATACGACGATGTCAGTGAACTGCGCAGGTACACCGCGCAATGCCGCTGCAGTTGCCTTTGCCGACATACCGGTCTTGTTCAGCGCTGCATCTGCGCCTCCCAGGGCCGTGCGCGCTTGATCGATCTTTGACTGGTACTCGCCGAAGGTTTCAGCATCCAGTGCACCGCTCGCACGGAAGCTCTTCAGCCTCTGCTCCATCTGGTCTAGACGGCCAAGCGCAGCGACGGTCGGGTCAATCTTGCCTAGCAGCTCATCAAGCGCCTGCCCCTCCTCCCGGTGGGCCCCGGCCGCCTTCCTCGCCGCTTCTGCTTGGCGTTCTTCCGTGGCGATGAGGGCTTGAGCTCGGCTGTTGATGGCCGCCTGACGGCTAGCGCTATCTGAGAGCACGGCGTTTGCCTGGGCGGTGACCTCTACGCTCTGTTCAGTGGCCCGATTGAGGGTCTGAACATACTGGCTCGCCTCCAAAGAGGCTTTGGCCACGGCCAGAATCCTGGCCTGTTGCTCATCGGCAGACTCTGCAGCGCGACGGCCCGCCTGGGCACCGGCATCCGTGGCGGTAGTCAGCGCCTGCTGGACTTGCCCGGCCTGTGCAGCTTCAGCCCGGAACGAGCCCATGTTCGCTGCAGCGCTGCTGAATGCGGTCGATGCACTGGTAACGGCGCGGCCCACGGTAGCCATCTGCTGCGCGAGTTCGGCCTGCTTGGCGTTAAGCGACTGCAGCTCCTGCACGATCTGCCGGGTGTCGCCCTGCAAGCTGCCCAGGGCCGTTTCCCAAGCGCGACCAGTTCGACCAGCCGACTCCTCGCTACGCTTGCCAGCGTCCGTCAGCTGGTCGAGGTTATCCTTGGCCTCAACAGCATCACCGGAATCGATCTGAAGACCGAGGGAGGCAATGGTGGTCATGATCTACTCCATGGATTCGGCCATGACGGCCAGGGCCTCGACTTCCATCACGCGGAGGTCGGGAAAAATGTCAAGAAGGTCGCGGCGCTTGATGCCCAGCATTGCGGCTGTTGTCGGAATGACCGTGTAATCCAGCCCAGACGGGCCGCCCGGGCCAACCCGCCACTGCGTGCCCATTGCGTCGAATAGGCGGAAGGCGGGCCAGGCATCGGGCCAGATCTCCACTTCATCTTCTGCAATGTCAGCCAAGGTCAGGCCAAGAGCGGCCAACTGCTCAGCAGAAGGCCCTTGCTCGTAGCACACGCGGGCGGCCGCCCTCAGTTTCCCAGGCGGGCCGGGCTGTAGGCAGCCTGGAAGGCGTCGATGACGGCCTTTGGCGCCCCCGTGCAGGTTCGAACCAACTCGAGGATCGCTTTCTGGCTGAACTTGTCCTCCAGGTCCCACCCAGTGACAATTTCGCCCAGCTGCTCAGCCTGCAGAGCGATCTCGCCGGCAGTCACCTCTTCCCAGGTAGCGTTGTCGGCCTTGGCCTTCTCTGCCCAGACGTCGCGCGCCTTGTTCCAGCGATCAAACATGCCGGCCAGCGTTACGCGGTCCATGTAGCGGAACTCGAACTCCACCGGCACCGACTCTCCACCGATTCGAGGCACCTGCACCTCGGCAGTAAAGGTCGGGTTCTGCGCGATTTTGATCTTCGCCATGAGGTTTCCTTAGGCAGCAGCCAGATAGCGAACCGGACGGCCCGAAAGCGCGATGCTGATGGTTCGGGTCATCAGGTTGTTGCGCTCCATGGTCGGGGTGGTGGTGATGCTCACGTAACCCGGATAGAGGATCTGGTCGCCGTTGGGCAACTTGAGGCGGACAACCGTCAGCTCTTTGCTGTCACCGTAGGCTTCGACCAGGCCCACGTATGCAGCCGCTGGTTGATCCTCGACAGTGATCGACAAGGTGATGGGGTTGCGATTGGTGGGGAACTGGCGATCGTCATCGTCCTCTAAGTACCCGACGGTGAGGTACTGCTGCTCGCCGCCGGAAGAGGTGAAGGCAGTCACCTTGGAGATCTGCGCCCAGTTGCTCACTGGGATCACAGAGCCCACACCTGCGCCGGCGGTGTACTTGTCGGCGTTGGTGGTATTCAGGCCGGCCATGGAGAACTTGTCAGAGGCAACACTGACAGCGCGAACCGCGCGGTCATTGATCAGCGACCAGCCGGAGCTGACGACCAAGACGTCGCCGTTCTTGATGTTGTGCCCTGCGGCGGTCGCCACCGGAGGTGCAGCGTTGGTCAAGGCAGTAAAGGCAACGGCAGCGGCGAGTACGCTGGCGATTTCCAGCACAGAGCCGTTCGGCAGCGGGAAGCGTGCGGCCATGGGTATTTCCTCTTGAAGGTTCGCCTGGTGGCGGATGGTTATGCCCCTACGGGCGATTGGTCGGCGATGCCGCGGTAGGTGAAACTGGTCGGGACCGTGTAGGACGCAGACTCGGTGATGGTCGGGCCCTGCTCCACCGGTTCGGTGATAAGGCCTTCGAAGCCGCTGCGGCTTAGCTCGGTATCAACCCGGAACAAGCTGCTCAGCTCATCAACCAGTGATTCGGCAATGCCCAAGGCTTGGCCTGCCGGGCAAACAATGCTGATCTGGTAGACGCCGGTGTATTCGTAGGCGTCGCCGCCCAGGTAGCGGCAGGTGGTACTGGCCGGCAGCAAGTAGGCTCGAAGATAGATCTCGCCGGACTCGGCCTCGAACCCCTCTTCGAAGTTGGCCACCCGAATCGGGCGCGCCGTGGCCCAGGCCATCAGCTTGATTTCAATGGCCTGGCGGGCTCGTGCATGGCTCATACGCTGTTGTTCCTGATGGCTTCGTCGACGATGCGTTGGAAGTTGGCCAGGGTCACCCGAACCATGCCGGCCGGGGCCTGGGCTGAATGCCCGTATTCCAGCGGGACCGCGTATGCCAGGTTGTTCACGATGTAGGCCGTCTGGCCGATGCTCAGCGCCTGCACCTGGCTGATAAGCGCGGTTATGGCTTCGCTGCCCGACGGGTCGATGCGATCCAGTTCTGAGGTTGCCGGCGAGTCGATGGAGAACTGCCAGTTACCCCGGAACCGGCCGCCGACGTAGCCCTGGCCGGCGACTAGGCCGTTGGTGGCGAAGTTCTGCTCGCGTTCAGTCTTCGTCAGGGGCTTGGCGTACTTCACACCCTTGCGCAGATTGCCGGCCTTGGTGAAGTTGTCATGATTCAGGTTGATCAGGGTGTTGCGCACCGCGACCTTGAAGTTGTAGTCATCGGCTGCCTTGCTGGCCTTGGCCCGGTGGGCCACGTTGGCCGCCCACAGCTCCGGGTTGCCGACCGGCGACATGCGGATCACGCTGCTGCCGATCTCGATCACAATCTCGCGGAACGTAGCGTCCAGAGCTTGCTCCGCCTGCTCGGCGAACGCCCGAATTGCCTCAGCGAAGCCGCCCTGCTGGCCGCCGTATCGCTGGGCCATGTGTGAGCCGCGCGCCATATCACTTTCTCAACTGAATAGTCCAGGTCGCCTGCGCCGGATCCTGGGACACGTTAAGTGCGCGGTACCCGCTCACCTGATCGCCGATTTTGGGCGCGGCCGAAACATTGGTGACAGCGCCGGCCTGGCCTTCGAACAGTTCGTTCTGCAGCACCAGCAGCTTCACGTCCTCGGTCTGGATACGTGTGCCATCGATTTCCTTTGCCAGGTAACTGCCGAACACGCCGCGCCCGGTGTAATGGATGGTCGAGGCCGGGACGGTGCCGCCGATCTCGGGGTCGTATCCGCCCTTGACGGTACGGCTCCCTGCAACGGGCTTCACCGCGTCGGCAAGGCCGTCTGGATCATCGAACGCTTCCGCCAGCTCCGCCTGGAGCTCTTCACGCATGCCCATGGGTCAGGTCCTCTTGAGCATTACGGTGCCGGCGCGGCGGATCCAGGGAGCGATGAGGTCGAGGGCGAAGTTTTCGCCAGCAGAGCGGTCGACGGAGCCCGCGACGTAGGTCTTGCTGGTCGAGGTGCCAGCCTGGGCTGACACCGTCTTGCTCTGCACCTCGCGTTGGGTGTCCTTGTAAAGCTTGCCGGCGGCAGCCAGCTTGGCCACCTGCGCGCCGGCACTCACTATGGCATCCGGCACCGGGTCTGGCACCGGTCGCTTGATCTTGGCCGTGAGCCAGGCATTGGCCATGGAGACGGCGAGGACTGCATCACCGTCGCCTGCCCAGCCCTGCCCGAGCGCCTGGTCAACATCAGCGACGGTGATGAAGTCGGTCATGGCTTATTCCTTCGACGGGATCAGGGCCTGAAGCTCGGGTTTGTTGAGGGCTGGATCGAAGGTGATGCCCTGGGCCGTCAGCCACTCCTTGAGCTCCGGCACCTTCATCTTGTGAGGGTCAGTCTCGTCACCGCCCTCTTCCTCGATCGCCTTGTCGATCTCGGCCTGGCTGCTGACCGGGGCGTAGCCGTTCGGCGGGTAGGCCGAAGCCTTGTAGCCCTGCTCCAGCCACTGGGCGACAGTGGGCCCATCCAGGCGCAGACCTTCCTCGATCTCGCTCACGCTGATGCCCTGGCGCTGGTACGCCTCGCCGATGTGCGGAGCATCGCCCTGCACGGACACCGAGGTCGCGCCGTCAATCACGCCGAAGAACTGGTCCAGGCGGCGATAGCAGGTGCCGCGCTCGCTCCCAGGGGTGTTGGTGTAGATGACTTTCATGCAGATCTCCTGCGCAGGGCGCCAGGCCGGCGCCCTGCATCATGGGGTCAAGGGGTGGCGGTGCCGCTGATGACCGCAGCGAATGGAACCTGCTTTCGGTCGAAGACGCGCTTCCAGTTGGCCGCCGAGGCGTACTGGGTGGCGGTCGGACTCAGGTTGCGGTTTTCGCTGCCCTGCCAGCTGAAGCCTGCCGGCTGGAGGATGTAGGTTTTTCGCTCCCACAGCACTTCAGCACCACCGCCGTTGCCGCCGGCAGCGTTGCGCTGCATCTCGACCGGCATGTGTGGGTCGCCCTCGCCGTAGCCAAAGGCGCCTTGGCCGAAGAACAGCGACAGGAACTGGCCCGGCGCGTAGGTCAATGCGTCATCCATGAACACTGGCTTGCCCAGGTACGTGGCCAGGATGATCTTGCCCTGCGAGTCGCGCAGGTATTCGATCATGTCCTGCTTGACCATCTGGTTCATGACAACCGAGTGCACGCCAATGGCGCCGAACATGTCGGCGGCGTCGCCGGCGGTAAAGGCGGCGTCTTGGAAGGCGTTGGCACTGATCGAGGGGCCCGCATCCTTCACCATGTCGCCGCCATTCTGGGCGATGTTCGCCGCGATGATGCCGCGGCCCGCGCCCATCAGGTAACGTTGCCACTGGCGTGTCCAGTAGATTCCGAAGCGGTTGCGGATGTGCTGCATCGGCTCGGAGTTGGCCAGCTCAGCAGTCAGGTCGGAAACGCCGTAACCCTTGTTGAGGTACAGGGTTCGGGCGCGCATGCTGCCCTGCTCAGCCTTGCCGACGGCGCCCAGGTCGTCGGGATCATCGTTGGAGATGTTCGGCGCCTCATCGGCATCAAGATCCTGCCAGTAGCTGATCTCGGAGGTGCCTTGGCCGTTCTTGGCGATGTTGTCCAGGGTGGCCGAGCGGGTGATGATGCCCGACTCGTAGACGGCAGTCTTTTCTGGGGAATTTACCGGCTCCAGAGTGCCGTAGTAGTCGGAAACGAAGATGTCCGACAGTTGGGTAGATGCCATGGATTAGGTTCCTCGGGTGGCTTGGAGTTTTTTGAATGCCTCGGGGTTGTCACGAGCCATCGCTGCACGCTCGGTCTCTGTGTACTCGCCCCATTTCTTCGTGGCCTTGCCACCGTTGTCGCCGGTCTGTCCGGCACCCTGAGCCCTTGGCCACAGGTGGGTAGCGGTTTCGCGCAGCGATTCCGCCCATTCGAGGGGAGACAGCGGGGTCTTGCCGTCCTTGCCGTACACGACCTCGCCGGCACGGTCAGTGGCAACAGGCTCACCGTCTTCGCTCAATTTGAAGGTGCCGCGGGCGCGGAGGATGATGTCCTCGGCAGCCTCAGGCAGCGCGCCAGCCTTGATGGCGGCAGCGCGGATGGAGTCAGCCAGTACCTTGTCGCTGTACTTGGCAGCAAAGGCCTCGGCCTTGTCGGCACGCTCGTTGGCGGCCTTCACCTGCTTGTCCAGATCGGTGCGCAGGCGCTCGGTGCGGCGGCTGATGACTTCGTCCAGCTTGCCCTCGGCAATCAGCTTGGTTTCTTCGTCTTGGCCGGCCTTGGCCAGCAGGCCTTTGACGGCTTCGATGTCCAGGCCGTCGAACTGGCCTTTCAGCTTGTCCAGTTCGGTCTTGATGGTCTTGTTTGAGCCGATCAGCTCGGCATTCTTGGATTTGAGGCCCGAGACCTCCCCGTCCAGGAATTTCTGTACCTCGCCGCCGAGCGCTGCCTTCAGCGCGGCAGCTTGGGTTTCGTCGAGGGTCAGGCCGTGGGCGGCCGGGTCAAAGTCAAAAGGCATGTGGCTATCCCCTGGGGACTGGTTGGCCCGCCTCGCGGGCATAAAAAAACCCGACACTTGGCCGGGTTCAAATTGAGGTTTAACGCTTGGGTATTCGCTCGGAGTCGGGGACTAGCTGGTTCACCCGCTTGAGCATCGACATGAGCCCACCATGCAGCCCTGTCTTGGTCGCTTTCCGACGAGACAATTGCTCTTTAACCAGAAGCCCGGGCCCGTTGTAGATCTCTTCGAATGTGCCGTCACGATTCATTCGAATGCCGAGGTAGTAGTCAGGAACATGATGGACTGGAAACGTGAGGCTTGTTCCGAACGTTGTTTTGATCTGCACATTGCGTCCGTCATCAGTAACCGCATCGTGGTGCTTGGTTAGCCCTTCATTCAGAGTCAAGCAGTACGCCAGACTCGCCACGACCTCACCGATGTCTCCGACCAGGCGTCCATCAGGAGTAAATGGTTTGCCCGGATAGGCCTCTTGAAGCATTGAGACGGCGGTGAAAAGCCCATTCAAGGCCTCTTCAATCTTCGACTGGATGGCTCGGTCCATGCTAGCTCCTTAAGTGGAGCTGAGATGCTAACTCAGATTCCCGCCCTCTCGAACGCCAACGGCTCCAGCTCCTTGAGCTGATCCAGAGTCAGTGGCTTGAAGTTCTTGTCCAACTGCAGCGAGGCGAACCGCTCCGCAGTAAGCCCGCCATCGCGGAACAGCTTTGCGCGCACCGGCCCCAGCGCAGCGTCCTGGAACGCCGGTGGCTGCGTTTTCAGCCACTGGTAGTAGCTGAGACTGGCGGAGACCTGCGCGCCGCCAGATGCGCCCACAGATGCGCGCGTGGCGCCCTTCGCGAGCGCTGCTGACAGCTTGGTGATGGGCGTGATGGTCGTGCGGCAGTTGATGTGGAACGGCGGCACCGGCCCCTTCCCTATCTCGAACTCACGCCCGTCCAGGCTCATGCACTGCTGGCTGGTCTTCCGGTCGAGGGTGGCCACGATGCGGTAGCCCGGAACGAGTTCGGCGTTAGCGGCGAGCGTCTCCACGCGTGCCGTCGCGGACACGTGCTGCACGGCGGTGTGCACAACCGACCTGGCGTTGCGATTACTGACCGCCAGCACGCCATCGGTGAAGTTCTGCGCGGCAGTACCCCGAATGGCCTGGGTGATCTCCGCATTCGTCTGGCCCTGCACCACGCCGAGCCGTATGGCGTTGGTGACCCGGGTCGACTCGTTTCGCGTCCAGCCCGCAAGGAAGGGCTTGAGCAGCGTGCCGCCGTCGATGCCTGCCACCTGCAGTGGCTGGGTATTGATTGCTGCCCGGATCAGTGAGTCGGTCGGCATGATCGCGTCGATAAGCAGCGCCCTGGACAGACTCCGGCTTTCGAAGGCGGCCAAGTAGAGCGCGATGTCCACCAAGTCTGCCTGCATGCGATCGCCGAACGCCTGGTAGATGCCCAGCAGCTTGGCGCCTACACGGCCCAAAAATTCCTCAAGGCGCGTCCGGCTGTATGTCGTCAGATCCTTTCGGGTCAGTTGATCCCGCACCTGCGTATCCACCTGGCGCAGGACCGTCTCGAGCTTCTTGACCTCACCCGCCTTCAGCCGCTCCAGCAGCACCGCGTGCCGACTGACCTGTTCCAGCAGCATCTCGTCCGCCGTTTGCGTCGGTTTCGTCGCCATCGTCTTTGTCCAGGTTGATGCCGGCCGACTCACGTTCGTCGCTTATCAGTCCGGCCTCTTCGTCATAGGCCCGCTCAGGCAGTTTGCCGGTGGTGAGGTACTGCCAGTAGGTCTCGGCGCTGATCGTGCCGGCCATGACGCTCTTCTGTAGCTCGGCCAGCACCTGGGCGTTGACCTCTGGGATCAGAAACTCCGGCTTGACCGTGAAGACCACGTCGTCCGGGTTGTAGCCAGTCCACTCGGCGGCGTACCGCAAGGCCTGCTCAATGGCTGCCGCTGCGGTGATGACGATGCTGTGCAGCGTGGCATGCTGGTCGTTCTGGCGCGTCTTGCGTGCCTCTCCCGACTCGGTACCGGACACGTCCATGACCTTGGCGCCAGCCTCTAGGGCTGCGCTCTTCTGGTCAGACATGGCCGTTCGGACAGCCTCAACGCCTGCCCCTTGGAACTCCAGATATCCGCACTGACCGTTTGGGCCTAGGTCCCAGGCTGCAGACGGCCCGGTCACACTGAGCTCCACGCTTTCGTCCAGGCCGGACACCCACGGCTGTGGATGGCTGGTCTGGTGCAGAGCGGTGAAGTAGTCAGCGCTGAGCTGGTACGACTTCAGCGCAGCCCTGGCCATGGTCAGCAGCGGGATCTCGTCCACGTCCGGTGAGTTGTCGGTCGAGCCGCAGTAGATGACCGGGATGTACTCAAGGCCGCGCACCAGTTGGTTGCCGGCGCCAACGGTGCCAAGGGGGCGCTCATCTTCAATGAGCTCGCCTGCTTCGTTGCGTACAGCCGTGTAGCAGACTTGCCCCTGCATGAAGAACTCGCGGTAGACCGTATGGCACTCATGGCTGTATCGGTCCTCCGCCTTCTTGCGGAACTCGCGGAACACGGCCAGCACCAGATCCTGGCGACCGCCTTGATCGGCGGTATCCCAGTTGATGCCGTTCCGAGCAGCGTAGGTTGCAAAGTAAGGCTGGCCCTGGTCGTCCACGTTGACCACAAGCGGCACACGCCCGTGGGAGATCGTCTGCCGGACGATGCGCAGGAAGAGTTGAGTCAGGCCAAACCCGTCAGCGGTGGCGTTCTCTTCCACGCCCTTGAGTCCGCTGGGCAGCTTCACCTCAGGAATGAGCCGGGAGACCAGACCCATCATCGAGCGCAGCGAATCGCGCACCCAGTGGTCGTACTGTGCCCGCGCCGTGTAATTCTGATAGAGATAGGCATTGCCCTGGCCATCCAGCTTTTCAGCCTCAACCATGCCGCTGGGCTTGGGCAGGTTGCGTGGACTGCCCTTGATGGCGCACTCGCCTTCCAGAGCATCGTCCATCATCCGCCACTCTTCGATGTGAGCGTCGTACTTTGGGTTGGTGGATTGAACAGGCATTACGCCAAACCTCCGATGCGGCGGGTGCCGGCGGACTGAGTCTTGATCGGGAACCGCTTGGCGATGAAATAGCCTGCGGCGTCGTTCATGTGGTCGTGACCTTTCTTCAGGTCTTTGTCCGGCTCGCCCTTGTCCGTGTAGGTCTGGCGCTCCAGGCACTGTGTAAGCTGCGGGCACTGGTCAATATTGATCTTGAGGCGGCGCTCGCCGTAGGTGTTCAGGAACATGGAGTTGACCGCGTTGATGCGGTCCTTGACGCCAGGGTTCTGCGAGTCGACCACAACGGTGAAGCCTGCCTTCTTGAGTAAGGACAGGTCCGATTCACTGGCATTCTTGCTGCTGGTGTTCTGGCCGCTGGCGTCGGGGTACACGGAGATGCCATGCCCAGGGAATCGCGCCTTGATCTTGTCGATCATCTCCGGTGTGTCACGCACCGAGTGGAATTCGTCCAGCGCCAGCGGTAGGCCGTCCCGGACCACGTAAGCGACCGCCGCCATCTTCATGACGTTGAAGTCCATGCCGATGTGTAGAGCTTCCCCTGGCTCGATGCGGGCGCTGGTGCGGCACTCATTCCGGTCGAAGGTGTAGTAGACGACACCCGCGTAGTTCTCGAACCCGGCCTCGTATTCCTGGCGGAACGTGCGCGGGTCCATCTTGCGGCGGGCTGCGTCCAGCTCCTCGGCCGGGACGTTGCCACCCTGTAGCGATGTGTACTGCCAGCTCTTGTGGTCAGGCTCACCGCCTGGCTGCCCATCGCGATAGGTGTCGTAGCAGTGGTTGAAACCCTTCGGAGTGCCGATCCTCAGCGCGTGGCCGCCCTTCCTCGATTCGCCGGACTCGGGAATCGTGTACTGGCAGGTCGAGAGCATGGGACGCAGCACTTCTTCCCATGCCGCCCACGGGCAGTCGGCCCACTCGTCCACCAGGACGAAGAACAGACCTGAACCCCGCAGGTTGTCGTAGTTGTCGAGACCGACAACGCGCATGATGTGGCCGGACTTGAGCGTGATAGAGCATTCGGTCTCGTTGGGGCGGGCCGCGCGCCATGCTTCGGGAATGGCCTGCTTCAGCCTGCGCCAGAATACCCGCTTGGCCTGCTTGAACGTCGGCGCGCCGTACCAGATTTCGTCCTCGACGCTCACACCCCACTCCGCAGCCAGCCGGGCCGCGCGGCGCATCTCTGCCTTGCCGAGGAAGGTCTTACCGAATCGACGCCCGCACACCGCATCACGGAAGCGCGCCTCGGGCTGGAAGCCCCAAACGTAGATGTTCGCCTGCTTCGGCGTCAGCTTGACCGGCGCGTCATAGGTGCGGGGTAGTCGGGACATTCTCGTCTGGCTCCAGCGTGTACTCAGCAACGGCGTGCTGCTGGTCCGCCTGGGAGCCCAGGGGCTTGTCGGGTTCGAGCTTGCGGTTGACGTACATATCGCCGCATTCCTTAGCGGCCTGCTCGTACAGCTGGGCCGTCAGCGCCAGGTTGCGCATGTTCTCGGCCTTCTCCGCCATTCGCCCTAGGCCGCGCAGTCGGAACGCTCGGTTAGCGATAGGGATCTCGGCCGTCTCCTCGCGAAAGCGCTTGCGGGTGTCCTCAAAAAGGGTTCGCCATTTGGCAGCCAGGTTGGCCCCGGCGCGCTTGGTCGGGTCGTGCTGCTCCACCTGCTGGCGGGTCACATCGATGTCGAATTCTTGCTTCACGGCTTGTGAGACCTGGGTGGGCGTGTCAAAGCACGCCAAAGCCTGAACGATGAAGGCTTTCACATCGTTTTTCAGGGCTGCCATAGATTGGATTCCGTCTCATGCCTGTCTCACATCAGGCCAACTTGAGCAGACAGGTTCCGCAGGCCCTCGAAATGTTGATCTTGGCCACCTCAGGCGGCCGGCTTGCAGCGTCGATCAGCTGCTGTACTTCTTGGCTGGCACCGTAGCGGCGAACCACACCGATGAACTCCTCGACGTCGTGCCCGCGCATCTCCAGCTTGGGCATGCCGTCCTGAGTGAATTTAGGTGCACCGTACTGATCAGTCGCCTGGGCGATGTGGTAGAGCTCGTGTTCGACCAGGGCGCAGAACTCAGCGTCGGTGCATTGGGCGCAGTAGTCAGCCGCCAGGGTGATGAGGAATTGGAGCTCTTCGCCGAACCACTCCCGCATCTGCTGCTCTTGGCGTGCCTTCTGCCATCCACCCGCGCGGATCATCAGTTGCTCGGCCTGGCCAAGCACTGAGCGACCCTTCTGGTTGAAGGCAGAGGATGCCCACAGCACGCCAATATTGGCGTCGATAAGGTGAGCGTGCTCTTCCTTGTGGATACTGCCTGTGGTGGCGAGGATCTCGCGCTGTATCCACTCCCACACTTCAGGGGCGGGACGCAGTGTCAGCCACAGTGATTCGAGCAGAGCGGCCGGCGGCATCGGTCTGCTCATAGGTCACCTGAACGTTCTTAGGATGGCATTTCGCAGATATTGGTAAAGATCGATGTGCAGGCGACATGCCTATGATGCGGGTGGAAAGAGGCTTCGAGCACTCAGAACCAGGCGTCCAGTGCGCGTAAGCGATGGAGAGCGTGTTGATACTCACAGCGGAGTGCAAAGGTGGAACGGGCGGTCCCGCCTGCGCTCTCTGCGCCTATACCGTCGCAATCAGTTTTCACGTATTTCTTCCATTGAGCCTGAGACTCCTCTAAGAGGCCCGGCACCGTCTCGTAGGTTGCAAACCCATCTGGATGCTTAGCCATATCTCGAGCTTTTTCCAGTTTGGCTAGATATTTCTGCTCAACCGCATCGTTAGTCGCCCGTAGCATCGTTACGAGACAGCGATTGCTATCATTCGTGGTGCGTACATCTGGTCTCTTAAGGCACTGCTGCCAGACGGCCTCCACTTTTGCTGCGAACTGACGGACCGCCTCATCCAGCTCTTCTTCACGACCCACGTCAGCATGGGCAGTAGTCATAACGAGCAAGGATCCTATGCAGATCGACTTAAAAAATTCCTTCACGACTCATTCCCTGAGATATCTGTATTGAAACTGCATAATGCCGCAACCAGGATCTGAGCGCCACGAAACGGCGCATGTCGATTTTGTGGTGCGGTTCAGCTCGACCGCTTGCACAGGTCACAATCCAGGCGCCGACAGATCCAGCGCTTCACGCGCGGCCAGTAGGTGATGACGAACATGTGCCGCAGCCCAGCCAGAGCCAGGGCCACATGCATCGTGACGCCGGCGGTGTTCGGGGTGAAAAACATGCGGTCCGACCTGGCCAGAATGGCGTAGCCGCTCAGGGCGATGATCGAGTAAAGGATTTTGCCGATCACCCCGTCTCGCACTCTTCCGCTCAGGACTGCCCAGGATGCCCACAGGGCGATCACGCCGGCAGCCAGCGCGTTGACGTATTCGAGAATCATCCGTTTGGCCCTCCGAACTTGGACCTGATGACAGACCATAGATCAGCGGCCTTGATGGCGCGGGTGACGGCAGCAATGAGTGAGCCGCCGAAGGTGCCCAGTAGAAACCCGACGCCTGCCACGCTGCGGGGCTCAACTATCCCGAAGTACGCGCTGACCATCCCTGTGAGGTAGTGGGCACAAGCCATACCTGTGAGCAGGAAAAGAATCCAGGCCTTGCGATCTGTGAGGTCCTCTTTGTGCCAGCGGGTTGCAACCAAGGCGCCCATTAGACCCGCTATTGCCCAGTCGAGCTTGTCGAGCAGGCGGTGAAAAAAATCCATTCGCTCGACTCCAGCTTGCAGAAAAAGAGATATGGCAAATGTTGGGCGAAAATCATTACTTGAATTGTTAACAATTCGCACAACAGAGAAAGGGGCGAAGAGTTAGAGACGAATTCAAGATACGATTCAAACCCTGAGAATTTAGAAGCAATTGAAAAATCAGAATAAAATATACATCCACTTCCCGTGATCAGCACTTTACCTGACTGAGATGCGACCGGGACTACAAAGAGCCCCGCCGCTGCCCAAACCAGTTCACTGCATTGCCTTGAATGCATCGCTCAAGGAGCCAACCAGGGAAGGAAAGAGATGTTACTTAGTCGCTGAAGATAGATTGATTCAGAAATCGCCGCCTCGCCCCGCCTCCAAGAAAAGGTCACGAGTTGCATTATTCCTTTCATCATTGGGACCGATTCGATGAGATTCAGCGGCAGCTGTCTGCCAATCACGACGCGCAATTGCAGCTCTCAAGTTTGTGTACCTTCGCAGACCCTCTTCACCCAAGTTATAAACCATATCCTGCAGAGCAATCCGAGCTGCTGATGGCAACTGTCCTACATCAGGAAAAATGCGAGACAGCGCCATAAAGCTGTCATCGATCAACTCCGCAACTTTGGAATCGATAAATTCACTTTCAAGATATAGATCTCCGTGCTCTGAGTACCAAGAAGGAAGATAGCCAGACGGGAGTGAATGAATAGTGCGCCATTCCGAACGTTTCTGCTCGTCTGATGCTGGATTGTCGTCCAGATCAAAGAATGGATAAGCCAACGCTGCTTGTTCATTGGGCAGCATGAATCCAACTCCCACGGTCACGAAACCTCTATCGTCAAGATACATGAAGTCCGTATTGCCTTCGTTATGCCGCAATGCAGCATCAATGGCTTTAGTCTCACGAGTTGTGAAATTCGTCGATTTGTTCTCAAGCGGGAATGTCAGCCTGACAGATGCATTGACAGAAGTTCTTGATGCACTAATACGGATCACCGCCGAGCGCGCATCCAAACTGTGCAATGTAGCCAGATATGGAGCGCCCATAACGATAGGCATATTGATTGAGAATCCACCACCAAAATAAATACCTGGCTCACTGGTATTTATCAACTTTCCATCTTCACCTTCAGTTTTGAGTGTATACCGTTTATTGAAAATAAGCTGACCTTGGCGCAGCACCATCAGGTGAACCTGAGCATTATCCTCATATACAATCTCGCTCGACGTCTCGCCTGACTCTGGATCCGGCTTTTCGATAACCGCCTGTTTAAATTCATAGACAGAAAACACAGCGGAGAGCGCGTAATCGATTTGGATTGTAGCATTGACCGCATCTGCATTAAAAGCAAAAACGCCTGATGCTGAACTACCATTAGCACCATCTGAAAAAGCATTAAATGTCAGGCGCTGGCTCGCACTTCCATAGTCAGAACCGCTTGCATTATTCACGACAGAAAATTCAGCCCCGCAGATATTCTCATCCGCACTTTTAATTGGGGTGGTGACAATATTCATATGATTACCTTATTCGACTGAGTAGTTAGGCGATCAACGTCGCTCTCTTTATCGCTCGATGACGATAACTCGAGACTCAAGGTCTTCACATGATTCAACGTCCCACACCGGGAGCACTTGATCTGGAGCTGGCTGATCCCCGCCGCTCGGGCGAGGAGTCGTTTGCAATTACCGCAACGGATATCTTTAAGCATCTGCAAAGCCTTGTGATTTTCTGCTAGGCTCCGCCCCGCTCGCGCGAGCAGTGAGGGCCTTGGCTGGCTTGCAGGCTACATCTGCGATCTGGCGTCTCCATTGGGTGTTGCTGCACCCTCTGGAGTCGCCCTCTCTTTTTTCCTCGCCGCACAAACGACAAAGCCCCGACTAGTTCGGGGCTTTTGCTTTCCTGCGGGCACAAAAAAACCGGCGCTTTGGCCGGTTTCTAAATGAGCTTGCCGAAGGCAAAACTCTAACAGTGGTGAAATCATGCCACCAGCCGCACGGGAACGCAATAGGCCCTCAAGCGGCTCTACGCATTTCGTAAATTGCAGCTGCCACCGGGCTCAATGCTTCCTTGTCCATGTCCTCACAGCACTCAAACGCTAGACTGATGAAAGCCCCCCAGTCACGCTCCCAGTTCGACGACTCTAGCCTCACACCATAGTGAGCATCTAGCCAAGCTCTGAACCCCTCAGGCGATGCCAGCGGGTCATTATTGGCGGACTGGCCACCTTGGTGCATGTATCGATAGCGCGCCATCACGCCCTTGACCACGTACTCCAGTTTCTCCCGCTTAGCGGCCGTCATGCGCGGCGCTCTCTGCGTCACCACAATGAAAACTGACTCTTCGGCCGTTTCTTGGGTGTCCACGTCCAGCCGTGGCGAGTACATGAAGTTGCCAAAGGCTCTTAAATGCGCTGCCAGTTCGCCGATAGAGGCTTGCACCTGTCCTGCGATGACTTGATGAGCGGCGTGGCCAGCGTGCCGCTGACGCTCAGTGGTTTGCACCATCGCCCCCAGCATCCCCAGTTGCTCTATAAAAGCTCCCTGGCTGTCCCATGCGGTGTAAAAGCAGTCATGCCAGGCCTGCCGTGCGCTGTTCAGTTGCATGGGCCTTCCCCCTTTTTGAGCCGGTTTGCAATGGTGTTGCCGTAGATCACGCACCAGGTCGAGGTGACGGCAATGGCCAGCAGCAATGTCCAGGCCGTGTCGCTAATGGTCCAGGTCATGCTGCTGCCCTCTTGAGGTCACGAAGTTTCTGGCGGTACAGGGCTTTGATGTCCTGCAGGTCTTCGATGGTGTAGCGGCGCGGGGCTTGGTCGGCCTCCAGCGCTTCGACTGCGGCCAGGCCGATGCGCTGGATCAGCCCTAAGCGATACTCGGCCACGTTGCCGGACAGGTAGCGGTTGTCGTGTTTGCTTTGTGCATGGCAGTTGTTCTCGTCGAAGCGCAGGTGCGGCGCGGCGCCGGTGCTGCGATAGTGCCCGGCATCTACGGCATTACCGTTCCAGTCCAGGGGTCGCCCGCTGGAGATGCAGGCATACCCCGCCAAACGGTCACGCTCGCGGATGTAGGCGTTGAACGCGGCTTGGGCCTCCCGTAGGTGCTCACCCTTCGTCTTGAGCTTCTCGCGGCGCTCCTGGAGGTCCTGGCGCTTCTGCTTGGTGATGGCCTTGGCCGCGACCTTCTGGAGCTTCGGGTCTTTGGCCATGGCCAGGGCACATGTTGGGCTGCATACGCGCTGGGTGGTCATGGTCGGATGGAAGGGTTTGCCGCAGCCTGGGGCGCGGCATTTCTTCGGCTTGGCTTGACCTACGCGCATCGCTCGGCCTCCTTGGCTTTCTGCTGCTGAGGCTCGAAGTCGCCGCCTAGAGGCATGAGCCATTTCTGCCGGCACGGACCAGAGCTGACCATGATGGTCCGCTGGATGTAGCCACCAACGAGGGTCTTGCAACCGTCGGGAGTCTCCACGATCCAGGTAGCCATATCCCGAGGACCGAATCTCACGCCCTCGCGAATGAAAGGAGTGCCGTGGGCAGCAATGAACTCGACGAGCCGGACGGTCTTGCCAATGTTTTCAGGTGCCGCTGAATTAATGATCAGCGCCAGATCGCCCGGTTTGAATTGATGGCTCATGCCGCCACCTCGCCCACTAGATCTCCGAAGAACACCCCCCTGGGTGTGAACTCGGCCAGGATGCGGTCGGTGTAGGCCACGCCCTGGGCGCGATTGAACAGGCTGGTCACCGGGAAACCGTCTGGGCCAAACAGCTTGCACTCGCCCATCATCGCCAGCTTCTCCTCGTACGGTAGGTGGCGCATGACCCGGTACCACGCCTGCTGGAATTCGGCGTCTTCGTTCAGCAAAATCTGCACGCCGATGTGCAGCTTGCAGTAGCGCCGGGCGTCAGCGGCGTCACCGATCTGGGTCATCTCCGCGATGCGCTTGTAGAACGCAAACCACAGTGCGTTCTGGTCTAGGGTGCGTTCCTTACCTGGGCGCAGGCTGACCACTACGAACTTCTTGTCGCGGAACATGCTTGTCAGCTTGCTGATGGCCTCGGAGAGCTTTGTGGTGCTGTTGACGCTTATTTTGTCAGCCATGGCTCGCCTCCTTACCGCGGTACGAATCCCACTCGAACGGAACGACGATCATCCCGCCTTCGCGCAGGCGGTCGACGCAGCGTTCGCCCATGGCCATAGGGAGCTGAGGTCCGTCCAAGTTCGATATCACGACCGTGGGCTTCACCTGTTCGTATCGACCGTTGATGATCGCAAACAGGCTCGTCAGCTCGAAGTCGCTCGGCTGCTCCTTGCTAACGCCCACCTCATCCAGCACCAGCAGGGATGGATCGATGAGGCTAGCCAGGATGCTTGCCTCAGTCGCCTCGCTGGATCGGTCGTAGGTGGCACGGATGGCCTGTAGGATTGAGCCGACAGTGCGGTACACCGCCGAATGGGAGGTGTTACGCATCAGGTCGTTGGCCATGCCGGCGCCCAGGTGAGTCTTTCCGGTTCCAGGCTTGCCCAGCAGAACCATGCAGCGACCAGTCTCGGCGATTTGATCGAAAGTCTTCACGTAGTGACGACAGAAGCGCAGTGCCTCGGCCTGCCCCTTATTCTGGACGAGATAGTTCGCAAGCGAGCGATCAGCAAAGCGCTTGGGGATTAGCGAATCACCGAGTTTGCGAGATAGAGCCATGCGAAGGTTGACGGCCTGCTCGGCCTGGGCCTTTGCCTCACGCTGCTCATTAGCTATCCGGGTGCACTCTGGGCAGTGGCTCCGCAGGGCTTTACCCATGAGCATGGTCACCTTCTGCTCAAAGGCTCCGTGTTTCTCGCATTCGGCGGGCTGGACACGGTTACCGAGGCTGGCCCGATTGATCGGCGTAACTTTTTCAGAGCGCATAGCTACCGTCCTCTCGGCGCTTCAAGCCGGCGGTGTAGTCTTTGTCTTCGAACCCGTGGTGACGGGACTGGGTAGCGGCTTTAGGCTCTTGCTCGGCGAGACGCTTGGCGATCCATGAAGCCTTGAAGCCCTGCCACCCAGCGGACAGAGCCTCAGTCATCGCGACATTGGCGGCGATGCCCAGGGCGGCGCATGCGACGAGTTCGGCGTTCAGGGAATCCCACACCGTCTGGGTGACGGCTGCCTTCTTCGCCTTACGCAGGGCAAGCCAATCGTTAAGCAACGGCTCAGCCAGGCCGTGGGGGTTGTCGGCAAGCAGCTTGGCCAAGCCAAATGGTTTTTTTCGCTCAGCCTTCGCCTGCTTCGGCTCGCCCTTGGGGGGAGATGTAATATCTTCCGAAGGAAGATTTACATAGGGGGTTTCTTTCTTGGAATAGAGAAGGGAATCGTCGGTTTGGGTCTGTTTCGGCTCGGATCCGATTCGGATGATTTGGGCCGAGTCAGACGATTTGGTCTGTTTCGGCTGTTCGACGAAGATCCATTCTTTGGGGTCGCAAAGACCGATGTCACCACGGGAACCACCGTCGCGGAACAGGACGCGACGACGCAGTAAGCCCGAGATCGCTTTAGAAACGGTGTCGGGGTGGATGTGGGTGGCTTTGGCAATGGCCGAAGCAGGGATACGCTGGGCGCCCTCGTTGAAGTTCAGGGTAGCCTTGGCCACGTATAGCACTACCTTCATTTCGTGCGCTGACAGGTTGATGGCCATGAGGCCATCCATTAGCTGATTGTCCATCCGGGTGAACCCCCCGGTATTGCGAAGTGGGACGATGTTTGTCATGATTCCTCTCACAAATTGCTGTAACGAAATCGCCGACCTTGCCCGTCGGCTTTTTTGTGCCCGCCAGGTCCGCTACTTGTAAGTGCGGCCCTAAAGGGCACTGAATCGAGGTAAGTAATCCGCGCATGCGCGGTTTTTTCTGTTGGGCTCATCAGGGCCTATTCAGGCCTTGCGCTGGAACGGCGTAACCGTCCCCCTCGCGTTTCGAGGTTTCGTTCGGCTGGCCAGCTCTCGATCAATCAGCTCGGCTGCTAACGCTTCCGGGGTAATGCCCCGCTTCCGCGCCTCTCGCTCAAGCAAATCCATCGATCCCGGATCCAGACCGAATTGTTCGGTCGGCATAGGGCCTCCTCGCGGCCTTCAGGCTGCGGTTTGATCGCCGGTATTCTCCGAAGCCAGCGCAGCCAGCTGCGCTTCCAGCAGTTCGCGGCACAGCACGGCGCGCTGGGTGCGGTGATACGCGGCCAACGCCTGTATCAAGTTGAATGTGTCCTCATCGACCCGGACCTTGATCTCGCGGTCATGCAGGTGCTTGGGATTGGCGTACATGCGGGGATTGCTCCTTGCTATGGAAATTGATTAAGCCGCGCCCTTTAGCGCTTTGCGTGCAAACGGGATGAGGTCTGGGCGCAGACCGGCGATGGTGATTTCGCCGCCGGATGCGTCCTGCAGGCGCTCAGCAAGATCAACAGAGGCCTTCCGATGACCACCTGCGAGCTGCCAGAGATGGCCAACAGTGGTCTTCGCCTCAGCAGCTACGTGCCGCCGGCGATCGTTGGAGGCGGTGGCCAACCATTCACGGAGGTGATCATTCATGTGGGCTCTCCTTAAACATAGGGCGGAATTTAGCTTATGGCTAATTTCATATCAAGGAGAATTTAGCCTTGCGCACATTTAGCAGCGAGCTAAACGCTGGCATTCTTCGCGTCATGGATATCTACGAAATTCGCAAGCACAACCTGGTGAAGCTGATTGGCACCCAGAGAAAGGGATCCTGCGCGGAGCGCTGGGGGATGGCCCCTGCGCATCTCAGTCAGATCCTTTCTGACAAGACGGCAAAGAACCTAGGCGATGATGTCGCTCGGAGGATTGAGAGGATTGAAGGCTTGCCTAGAGGCTGGTTCGATTCGATGCCATCTGGCGATGAGCCTATGCCGCAGGTCGACGCCTCGGACCGCAAGCTCTCAGCGGCGGATCTGGTTAAACAGATGCTGGCGAAAAGCGGCAAAGGTATCCCAGAGGAGACGCGGCAGCGCTTGCTAGCTGCAGCAGAAATACCCGTCGAAGCAGAAGTTAGCGAAGCCGGCCTTATGACAGGTGATTTCAACCGGCCCGGCCAAGTTGGCGACGAGGTATGGATCGCGCACTACGACGTTCGGGCCGCTATGGGCGGCGGACAGATCCCCCACGAATACCCTGAAATGCTCCAAGATATCCGGGTCAGTCCGCGCCACCTGCGTGAAATGGGTGTCACGTTCAAAGAGCATTACCATCTCAAAATGATCACCGGCTGGGGGCAATCGATGGCTCCAACGATCAAGGATCGCGACCCTCTGCTTGTCGACATCACGATCCGCGAGTTCACAGGTGACGGAATCTACCTCTTCTCCCACGACGAAATGTTGTATGTGAAGCGCTTGCAGAAAAAAGGCAAGGAACGCTTCAAGATGATCTCGGACAACAAGCATCACGACCCCGAAGAGATACGGGTGGACGATACCCACATTCTGGCCCGGGTGCTTTACGTGTGGAACGGTCAGCCGGTGTGATTTGAGAAATTTGCTTCAAGGCCTCAGCCGGATTTCTATAACGATGCAATCAAGGATGTGCAATGGTCGGCTGGAATGAGATGACTGGCGTCACCGGTCACATGAACATGAAGTACGAAGGCTTGGACGCCAACCGCCACTTGCTCGATGCCGGCCAGTACGCAAAATCGGTAGACGGAGCATCCCGGCTCTACAGGCTCATCAGTCACTACTGCATTTACGGGAAGGTGCTAGCTTCACGTGAACAGTCCGACATAAGGTGCTTCTCAGCGCCTCCTAAAGAAGGATCTTTTGAACAAACACTGGTTATACTTACAGGCATCACGCACCAGATGCCTGCCTTTGCTGATGTCTATAAGAAGGCATTTGACTGGTTGACTTCTCAGGTTCTGGCCTACGTCAAGAAAGCGCTATCGGGAAACCCAGACGTGAAAGAGCTGGTAGAGGTCATCAAAGATCAAGCAAAGCAGTCATCAGATCTCAATCACGTCATGGCGAATGGCTTGATCAAGGCGAACGATAACGCGCACCTTTCAACTGAAAGGCTTACTGAGAAATTGCTGGCGACTCTCCCGCTTTTGGTTGAGGCTGCGAGAACCCCCATGCGGAACGCCTTGGCTCCAATTGGTAAGTCATGCGATCAAATCACTCAGTTCGCAGACTCAGAACATCCAGTTGAAATTACTGAGCCGGAGGCATTAGCCATTCGATCAAATGGCGAGGTTTCAGTTGGCGATCCTGGTGACTATGTGATTTCCCGGATCTACGCACTCAGCGTGGACACAGGCGTGTGCCGCGTCCAGATCGAGGGTCACTCAAGCTCAGTTCACGGCAAGATAACTGACGTCGCACTCTCCTTTCCTAACAACGCATACACCCAGGCTATGGGTAGTCACGCTAGCCTCAAAGTCCGCGCGCGCCCTGTATATAAAGACGGTGAGCTACACAGGCTTTTCATCACAGAGACATGATTCATGCCTGATCAAGTGCCCGGCCAATCGCCGGGCTTTTTGTTCCATCAGAAAGGTGCAGGTTCCTCTTCTGGTTCGTGCTCGGCCTCAATAGGTAGATCCTCAATAGGTACCGGCTCCCACCTAACTGTCACGCTCTCATCGTCGTTGAAAGTCAGATCCAGCTCTGGCGTTTCGACCAACAGCCCCATCACCTCCTCCCACTCTGCCTCCCCATCCGTATCGAGCCGGTGAATATTCACCCAGCGCTGCGTCTGCGCTAACGGGTGATTGATCATCGACGACACGCGCAGGCTGAGACGCTCTAGGCCGGTCATTTCTTGGCGTTCCTGAGGCGCTGACTTTTTCTTGGACATTCTTCCCTCCCTGATAGCTGTATATTCGTACAGTGATTTTGGAGAGCTTATCTCACTGCTAAATCATAGGTAAAGCCCTGTCGGAAAATTCTCGGGCGGGAGGTAATTTTGCGTCCAGCGAAAATAATTTAGCTCAGAGCTATTGACGAAACTTTAGCGCCGGGCTAAATTTCAACTCAAGCAGTTACCAACCAGGGACTGCAGAGGCTCTCAAGCCGATCGCTCTTTAACAACCAAGACCGCCGAGCCTGCAGGCATAGCAGGCCACCATCCCCGCAGGGCTCTGGTGCGATCAGGTGTGCCGCAATAGAGCGGCATCCAAGCGGCGCGCATGCCTCGACAGATGCAGGAAGCGCGATACCGGGTGAGCGACCGGGGCCTGAGAGAGAACAGATTTCACTGGCTGGCCTTGGCGACAGGGCCAGACGGGAAATCAACCGCCCTGGAGGACAAGACGATGCGCAAAGTACTGGTTAGCGTGCGAGTTCCCATGATGGGTGATGTGGTGCTGATGTCGGTGGCGATGATGCAGGGTTGCGACTATCGACCTTTGATCGAAACCTGGGATGGGGCGCCTTTCGTAGCTGTCGTCTTCCACTGATTCCCTGACAGCCGGAAAGACGGTCCGATGCCCTGCTCCCCATCGCAGGCTGCATCGGGGTGTGATCTGAATGCGCAGGCTTGCGCACAACTGGAAGTGGTCAGCCCGTCAGCCGTTTGCCGGGGTAGCACCAGCGGCGGCCAGGTAAAGCTCAGTCGAAAGAATGACCCCGGCGCCGAGCCGGTCAGATCACACCCCGATGCAGAGAAGCGCCCAGCTCAGGGCGCGGTTACCGAAGCACCTGTGGACGTCCCTGCCCTCGCTCTGAGGGTAAACGAATTGCGCCGCTGGATGGGTCCACGCCAAGCCAGCTGCCGGGGTAGCGCCCGGCATCTGCATCACCCCTTCCCTTCACATCGACCGCATTGGCAGGCACCAGGCCACCTTTCACGGTGGGTTTGGTCACCCGCGCCTGGCGTCTGGCCAATGCGGCCGCATCAACGCCCTGGAGGCGAATATGCAAGCACTTCGAGCAGCACAGTTTGAGTACGACAACCGCATGCCTCCTGAGGTGAGTGAAACGCCGCAGGAGCGCGTAGAGCGCCACTGGGTCGAGGAAGGCATCGACCAGCTGATGCGTGGCGCGGACTACGTGTTCCAGCGCCGTATGCGCCCAAAGCAGGGCGTTACGCAGGAGCGGTTTGCTGAGGCCGTGGACGAGTTCGCCATGGGCCAGCTCGGGCTGCAGGGTGCGAGCAAGTCGGTACTGGGCAGGCTGGTCCTGGCTGCCCACTTCAAGATCGGCAGCGAGGCGCGGAGCGCGGCTGATGAGCTGATGGCGGTACCTAACACCGACACGGTGCTGCGCGAGATAGCGCGCACCCTCCTCCAGCCATTTGTGAAGGATGGGCTGATGGCCCAGGCTGAGGAGGCAGAGTGAAAAGCCCCCATGTGCTGATAGACCAAGAGCTTGAAGCAATGGCTGATCCCTCCACCCCTAACGAGTGGCAGGCCATGGTGCTCAAGCTTTTGACCGAGATGCTGGCCGACGGCCGCATCACCATCGAAGAGTTCAACCACTACTGCGGGCGACTCAACAAGATTGTTGATGGCCGCAAGGAGGCTGCATGAGCACTGCACCGGTTAAGTCCTTGATTGATGAACAGCTCGAGCAGATCGAGCGAAGCCTGGCGATTATCGGCGCAGGCGTGCCGCGCGACCTTCCGGTGCAGCAGCTGCGGCCAGAAATCGTCGCTGCGCTCAAAGCCGGACAGATAGCCGTGAGGCCGGCCCAGTGACCCGCTACCAGCGGGCTCGCCGCCTGGTCATCTGGCGCGGCTCCTTCTCTGCCCTCTTCGCCTGCACGGCCTTCATGCTGGCCAGCGCTCTGGCTGGACACATCGCTCCGTAACCAACACATCAGCGCCGCCCTGGCGCGGGAGTCACTATGCAACCCGGCTATTACCGTGACCTCAGCAATGAGGCGTACCACGGCGGCGAAGGCGTGTCCAAGTCGCAGCTAGACCTGATCGCCAAGGCCCCGGCCTTGTTCCAGTGGAGCAAGGCGGCGCCGGAAGATCCCGAGAAGAAGAAGGCGCTGGACCTGGGCGACGCAGTGCATGCCCTGCTGCTTGAGCCGGAACGGTACGCTGCCGAGTACGCAGTTGGGCCCGCTGATGCGCCGCGAAACACGAAGGCCGGCAAGGAAAAGTGGGAAGAGTTCGAATCCACGCTCTCCGGCCAGACCGTCCTGTCGGCAGAGGACGGCAGGAAGATTGGCCTGATCCGCGAAAGCGTCATGGCTCACCCGCATGCCAGGTTCCTGCTCGAGACACAGGGCGACGCCGAGGCCAGCATCTACTGGAACGACGATCGAGAGGGCGTGCTGTGCCGCTGCCGACCAGACAAGACCATCGAGCGCCTTGGATGGATTCTGGACCTCAAGACGACCGCCGACATGAGCAAGTTCGCCCGGTCTTTCTACGACTACCGCTACCACGTTCAGGACAGCTACTACAGCGACGGCTACGCAGCGCACTTTGGCGAGGCGCCGGCCGCGTTCGTGTTCCTGGTCGTGAGCACCAGCATTGAATGCGGCAAGTACCCGGTTCGCCTGTTCACTATGGACTTCGAAGCCAAGGCCGCAGGCCGAACCGAGTATCACCGCAACATCGAAGTCTACGCCGACTGCCTTCGACACAACGAGTGGCCGGCCATCGAAACCCTCACGCTGCCCTACTGGGCGAAGGACAAGCTATGACAGAGGTAAACCCATTCGCCCCACGTGGCATGGCGGAGCACGTCAACCACGGCACGGTGAACATCGAACAGAGCCGGGCCGTCACCGAAGCCCAGGGCAAGCTCCTGCTGGCCAAGCGATTCCCGCGTGATGAGGCTCTGGCCTACAGCAAGATCATGAACTCGTGCAGCCGGCCAAGCCTGGCAGCTTCCGGCGAGTACGCCTACCCGCGGGGCGGACAAACCGTATCTGGCCCTTCTATCCGCCTTGCCGAAGAGCTGGCCAGGTGCTGGGGCAACATCGAGTACGGCATCCGCGAGCTGAGCCGCCAGCAAGGCAACAGTGAGATGGAGGCCTATGCCTGGGACCTGGAGACGAACACTTACTCGTCGCAGAAATTCACTGTTCGCCACATCCGTGACAAGCGCGGCGGAGGTCAGGCCCTGACTGAAGAGCGCGACATCTACGAGATCACCGCCAACATGGGCGGGCGTCGACTGCGGGCGCGCCTGCTAGCCATCCTGCCCCCGGATCTGGTCGAGGCGGCGGTATTGCAGTGCCGCAAGACTCTGGCTGGCGATACCAGTCTTCCGCTCGCCGACCGTGTACGCGCGCTGGTCGACGCATTCGCCCAGCAAGGCGTAACAGAGAAGCACTTGCGCGCCTACCTCAACAAGAGCCTGGACGAGATCCTGCCCGAGGAAATCGCCACTTTGCGCAGCGTGTTCAACAGCATCAAGAATGGTCAGGCTGCTGTTGGCGACTTCTTCTCGATCAAACCGGCCGAAAGCCAAACCGCAGACCTCAACGCCGCCCTCACCGAGGCGCAAAGGAGTGAAGGGTGAACCCATCAATCGACCTGGAGGCCGCAAAAGCGGCCTTCTTCGCGTCTGGCGGCCAGCTCGTCGTGCTGGAGGGCTTCACCTACCAGCCGCTGCCGCAACGCAAGCACCCCGAACCATGCCGCAAGAAACGCAAAGGCCCACCGCCCGTCCAGAACGGCACGCGCCAGGAAATGGCCATGGCCCGCGCAGATATGGTGGCGAAGATGGCCGAAACCATGACCTGCCGAGAGGCCAGTCTAGAGCTGAATGTGTCCCAGTCATCACTGTGGGACATGGCCAAGCGCTACGGCTTCAAGTTCCTTCCAGGCAATCGTGGCAAGCACACGGAAACGCCAGAAACTAAGGATCGCGATGCCAGGCTGGCCGAGCGCATTCGGGCACTTCGTGATGTTGGAGTGTCGAGGTACGCCGCCGTCCTCAAGCTCGAGATCGGCCATTCCACCTTGAATCGCATCGTTGAGAAGTTCGACATCGACTTCCCACGTAAACGACCCAGGAGGTAGCTATGCAACGCAGGAGAAAGCAAGTCTTCCCCCTTCCGTACTACCAGGGCCGCACCGCCCGAGCCGCTGGCCGATGCCGAGCCTCCCAGCCATACCCCGAAATGACAGTCGACAGCGCCTGGTGGCTTGGGGGCTGGCACGACTGCGATATAGAGCTTACCGATGAACCGAAGAATCATCCGATCGCTCCAGCTGCACAGGCGGCGTGAGCAGTTCAACCTACCGCCCAGCGGATTGAAGGAGTTGCCGTATGGCGATGACGCCGCAAGAACGCGACAAGCGCCGACGAGAGAAAGCCGAGCGCCTGCAGGAAGAAGACCTGCGTTTGAAGGTTCGACCAGGGACTAAACAGGCCCTGCTGGAGCTGATGGAGTGGGCCGGGATCGAGGAACAGGGCGAGGCGCTGACGCTGATGATTCATCACATCGAGGCGCTTGGGCATCACGCGCTGTTCAGGATCGCGCGCCACGAAATCGAAGCTCACCGGAATGTGGCGCGCACGGAAAGCCTGAGGCTGTCAGCCAGGAAGCTAACCGGTCAGCACCTACGCGCCATCTGCGGCTGGGCCGACGCCACCTACAGCCAGATGATGGAAGCGCTCATCCACGGCATCCACGCTCTGGGCAGACTGCACGCGGCGAAGTTTCTCACCCCGCCTCGGCACGTAATCAGCATCTCGCCACGCCTGGCCCTGGCCTTTGATCGGAAGAGCATGCTGATGATTCAGAAAGAACCGGGTGATGAGGTCATCACACCAAGTTGAAATTGGTGGGAGCGGGAGGAGTTTAACCCCCTGCGGAACTGTCCGGCAGCTGTATTACTCGTCCCGTTCTTCGCAATTGGACATCGATCGCTCCCAGCGCCGCCCCGCCCCACCCAAATGCTGCAATCGTAATCATCATCAGTACTCCTAGATCAATGCTGCTGATTAGGGATTCACCACCAAGCCATGGGTTTCCCATCAATGTCACTAGGGCCGACGCGACGTTTAAACCGCTGAAGAACAATCCTTTCATACGAGCTGTTAGCCCGTGCTCTTGATGCATCATCAAAACTCGATGCATTCCTTGTCGGCGATATTACGCGTCGACCTGCCCTTATTCAACTCGCGTCGCCCCGGCCACGGAGGGCGGCGCATGCATGGAGAAAGCCATGAACGTCGAGACATCGACCGTCACCAAGCTGCTGATAACCGGCGCCGATGGCCTGGACCCGATCAGCGTCTACCTCGAAGACTTCGAACCCTGCAAGGGCAAGATCACCGTCAGCTGCTTCGACAAGACCTGGCACGCCTACTGGGGCGGCATGTGGGATGGCCTGACCATCGGCCAGTTCTTCTGCAAGCTGCATGATGCCTACATCATCGGCTACTTCGACCGCTCGCTGAGCTCTCGCCGGTTCAGCGCTGAAGCGCTGGCCGACAAAGCGCGGAAGGTGATCGTGCAAATGCGGCGTAACCGTGACCTAGACGCAGAAGACGCCCGGAGCCTGCTCGACGAGGCCGAAGATGTGCGCCACACCAGCTCGCTCGATGAGTGCGGAGGCGCCCACCGCGAGTTCATGCACCGGGTGTTCGGTGACGAATGGTGGATCTTGCCGCCTGACGCCGGAGAGCCGAATCCTGACTGGGCTCACCTCTGCCGCATCATCGCGACGGTGCAGCAAGCCCTGAGACAAGAGTTTTAGGTCGCCGCGTGAGCCCGCGGCGACGACTTTTTGAATCTTTTCTTGTTACTTGAAAGTCGCTCACCCAACGCATCAAGCATCCGAACATCACGGATACTTACCTCTTCATAATCAGCAAATGCCAGATAACTATAGAATTCGTTACCGAAACCCGGCTTAAGCTGAGATGAGTGTACACCTTTGAAAAGCGAGTATTTTTCTGCAAGATTTTTTAATTCCCTACACTCCTCAGTCAAGCAGACCAAGTAAAGCACGGTCAATTCTAGCGAAGTTAACTGTGCTCGAAGCATGTTCACATACTGGCGCTTCGCATAATAGATCGGCCTGTAAGCCCTATCTTGCTCACGCCTTTGCTGAAACTTTTGGCTAGGAGTGAGCTCCTTGAATTCACTTTCAATTACCTGAGTGACGCTGCCCTCAGAGTAAAACCCCTCATAGGTATCCACATATTTCAAAAGCTGATACATACCGCGACAATACACATTCAGTGAATCACCTGTGCACCGTCGAATTTCATGACCAATATCATTTAACCACTCTGCTCTGTCATCGAGACCCGCAGTTCTCTGGCGATTGTTGACCTCATGAAGAACAGGAAATGTGACACGTTTCAGGTGCTCGAATGCAGCCTTGCCCGACATTTCACCCACGGTGACGTTGGCTTTTGCGCTCATATGAACATCAAGTAGCCTAAAGAAGACTGACTCAAAATTCTGAGTCCTGATGTAGTTCGCTTGCTTCTCTAGGTGCTCATTCGCACGCTGGCTCTCGAGCTGAGCAGCTCTTAGCTCTTTGGCCTGCAATCGTAACGTAACCAACACAGCAGCTAGTGTAAGACTACTCAAAAGCGGATTAAGTATACCCCCAAAAAAATCCCCAAACTGCCCCCAGACCTCTTGCGACTTTGAGGTCTGCACGCCAAAAGTCGAAAGATACTTTATCAACATAGCTATGGCAGAAAATGCGACAAGTGCAATCATCATCTGCAGCCAAAGGGGAACAACAACCGATCTAACCTCACCTGAAGCTTCGAACTTATTATCCATCAATTCGCTTCCACACAGTGCTTCTTTTGAATGGAGGGTAGATCGACATGCTCTCTCTAATTTCATAACTCGCCACAACAGTCCGGTCTGCGGCGAGTTCGTCCACTATATAAACATCTGTGTCCAGTCCTTTTCGCTGTTCTATCTTACTGCCCCGCACCACCAACACGTGGGAAGGAGAGATTTTGAGAAGCTTTTCGTAGTCCATATTAGTTTTTCTCACTTACACCTTTAGCAGTACAAGTATAACAAAGATACTCTCTAAGGTTACCTTTATGAATATTAGGTATGGAAGCGTCTGCAGCGGCATTGAAGCTGCGACCGAGGCTTGGCATCCGCTCGGCTGGAGTGCCGAAAATGGTACGCCGAGATCGAGCCTTTTCCATGCGCGTTATTGGCCTACCGGTACCCGAAAACGCCGAACCACGGCGACATGACCCGCCTGGCAGCCATGGTGCTGTCCGGCAAGATCCAGGCGCCCGATGTCCTGGTCGGCGGCACACCCTGTCAGGCGTTCAGCGTGGCCGGTATGCGCGAAGGCCTCGCCGATCCCCGCGGCGCCCTCACCATCAAATACGTGGAGCTGCTCGATGCAATTGACCATGTTCGAACAAAGCGCGGCCAGCCCGAGGCCACCTGTCTCTGGGAAAACGTCCCAGGCGTCCTATCCGACAAAGGCAACGCGTTTGGCTGCTTCCTCGGTGCCCTGGTGGGCGAATCCGAAGAACTCCAACCGCCAGGGGGTAAATGGAAGGACGCTGGTTGTGTGTATGGACCCACGCGAACAGTCGCATGGCGGATTCTGGATGCCCAATATTTCGGCCTGGCCCAACGACGCCGTCGTGTGTTCGTTGTCGCAAGTGCTCGAGCAGGGTTCGATCCACTCGAAGTACTTTTTGAGCGCGAAGGCGTGCGCCGGGATACTCCGCCGCGCCGAGGCGAGGGGCAAGACCTTGCCGGGACAGTTACAGCAAGCACTGGAGGCGTCGACGAGAACGACGCAGCAGATGGACGACTGACCGTCTTTGGCGGCAACAACACCGCCGGCCCTATTGATGTAGCGCCAGCGCGCAATGCTTGCGCAAGCGCGAGCGGAAGGATGGATTTTGAATCTGAGGCCTTCGTTGTAAGCGGAACTCTACAAGCCAACGGCAAAGCGGCTGGCAGCGCTACCCAGCAGGATGCGGAGAGCGGAATGTTGGTCGTAACCGGCACGCAAGATCCTTGCACCCTTACCGACCAGGCATTCGCACTCGGGAGGAACAGCCGCCAGGAGAATGCAGTGCTCGCATTCGCCGAGAACAGCCGAAGCGAGGTCCGCTTGGAGGGCGGTGACGGCGAATTAGTGGGCGCGCTATCAACAGGCGGCGGCAAGCCAGGCCAAGGTCTGCCCTGCATCGCTTTCCAAGAAAGAGGGCGAGAAGGCGGTCGATCTTTGGAGGTCGGCGGAGACATCGCCTACGCGCTCACCGCACCTGGCGACGGAGGTCGATCTCAAGAGCGCAACGTGCTTACAGGGTCAGCCGTGCGCAGGTTGACTCCGCGCGAGTGCGAACGGCTTCAGGGATTCCCTGATGACTACACCCTGATCCCCTATCGCGGGCGCGTCGCAGGCTTGTGCCCGGACGGCCCACGCTACAAGGCCATTGGCAACAGTAAGGCCGTCCCAGTCGTGCGCTGGATCGGCCAACGCCTTCAACAACAACTCGAACGCTCAGCTTGAGGTATCCCATGCCCACAGAAAACCGATCCAGCAACACCGAGATGGTCAGCGTACCGCGCGACAAGCTGCAGGCCTGGCAGGAGCGCTTCTCGAAAGCGCAGATGTTCCAGCAGTCGACTGAAGTTCAAGCCGCTCTGGACCGGGCAGCCCCGCAGCCCCACCCCGAGCCAATAGCCTGGATGGTTGGTACTGCCTTCTGGTGGACCAAAGAAGAGGCAGAGAGGGATGCGGCGGAGACTGGGCTGCCGATTGTTGGGCTGGGGCCGATGACCGAAAGTGCCGACATTGATCAGCTCCAGCTGGAGATCGCAGAGCTGCAGCTGGCACTGACGATGCACGATGACGCAGCGATCCAGGATGAATGTATTCGGGCTGAGAACTCGGAGCTGCACGCCAAGCTGGCCGAACGGAGTGCCCCAATAATTCCAGAGCTGACCAGCGATCTTCGCGAAATTCTCGGGCGCCCAAATTTCACCTGCCACCACGTCGCCAAGGCACTTAGGGTCATGGGGATCACCATCGCCCCTAAGTCCGAGGATGAGCAGGCCGTCGTGATCCACTGGCTTCTCGGGCACTACCTGAAACATGGCGCAGATTGGCGCCAGCGAGCCACCGCCGAACTCGAAGCGGCCAGCGAAACGATGAAAGCCTGATAGAGCACATCTGTACTCCACCCCGCTGTAACCCCTCTCCCCTCTATTCACTGGCGCTGCTCTGTGGGCGGCAAGGGCGAACACATGTCTGAAAATGACCCCTGCTCCGAATACAACAAGGAAGAAGACCGCTGCAACAGCGGCTTCCCTGTTTTGCACGCCGTCTGTCGTGGGATGCCGAGCGGCTGCCATGCGTGCGGAAGGCCTTACACCAAGCCGATGTGCATGCAGGAAGAACTGCCAGCGCACTTGGTTCGCAAGGACGGCATGCCGCTCGGCTGGCCGGTCAAGTAACTCCCTCTCACCTCTATTCACTGCCGCGATATGGCGGCCAAGGAATCCGTATGCCCAGCGCACAAACGGCGGCACGGTGGTGCCCGGACGAATGCCCGATAACAGGCCGCAAGTTCTTCATGTGGATCGAGCACCCAGATGGCGGGATGGTGCCGACCTATGGTGGTCCTTTCGACAGCTACACGATCCCGACCCGCGACGGCGACGAAGGCTTCTGTTGCGAGCGGTACGACCACGATTACGGTGGTTGGCGCGACGACGAAATGGTCGGGCTGAAGCTGATCGACGACCGAAGCGACGAATGCGAACACGGCCAAGTTGCCGAGCTTCAGGCGGAAATTGAACGGCTCAAGGGCCAGAGCCGGACCATCACCCTGGCGGGTTGCGAATACACGGAAGATGACCTCATCGGTACTGCGGTTCGGTGCGTCAGCGGAACAAGCAGGCAAAAGACCCCGCGCTGGGTACTCATGATGGACGCCTTTGTCTGCGGCTCAGGCGTAGCCCAAGCGCTGTGTCGGCGTTACGGGCTGGACCCGGACGAGGGCCTGCGCAAATGACCCGCCTCGCCCTCTGCCTCCTGCTGCTGGCCACCGGCGCCAGCGCAGCCCAATCAGTACAAATCGAGAAATCCACCAACATAAAAACGGGTGTGAACAGAGTTCACGATGACCAGCGAGGGGTGACCTGCTACGTGTACTTCGACGGCGGTCCTGGCGGCATCAGCTGCATCCCCGACAGCCAACTGCAGGCCGGCAGCGAGCGCCAGCTCTCCCCGCACGAAACCCAACCCGAACCTACACCCGCTATGGCGCCTGGCCGCTGGATTGATGAGAGGTATGAGCTGTGAACAAAGAACGACTCAAGCAGTTGGCCCGCGCAGCCACCAAGGGCGAGTGGGAGCGAGACGGCAATCAGGTTTGCCCGGTGGCGGATCAGAGCAAATCGCTGGCCACCTTCGTGAACGTGCCGGATGCCGCCTTTGTGGTGGCTGCTCAGCCTGCGGTGGTGCTCAACCTCATTCTGGAAATCGAGCACCTCACCAGCTCTCTCGCACGAGTGACTGAGGACCGCGACGGCCTTCTTGAAGCAGGAGCACACCTTCTATGATCCTGCCCCTGATGTACATGGCCTACCTGATCTACAGGGGGCCGCGATGATCCCGCGCAAAGGCTGGCTCCGGCGCCAGTTCGAATCGGCATTGATCCTGCTGGCCGCTTGGATCCTTGGCGGCCGAAACGTCACCCGCTCTCCGGTCGTCTCGCGCAGAGACAACAATGACATGTTCGAGATGGACTGGGAGCTTCGAGCCATCGCCCGCCGAATCCGCAAGCAGTACAGCGAGTAACCCATCCCCCTACTACTCAAGCCCGCCGACATGCGCGGGCGAGGATGACCCCATGCCCGAAATAAAGTGCGAGCACGGCCACACCATGCGGATCGGCACTGACCAGTGGGTGGAAACCCTGACCCTGGATCAGCTGCGCTACGCCCGCGACCAGATAGCCCTGAAGATCCAGGCGGCCGAGGCCCAGCCGAAACGCTGCGTGTGGCGGGTCTGCCGCGGCGGTCTCGCCGAAGGCAATTACCGCGAGGAAGACTTCGAGAAGGCGGCCGATCACCTGCTGCGCATCTTCAAAGAGCGATTCATCAAGGAGGCGCAGCGGTTCACTGAACACCACTATGGAACGCTTCGCTTCGAGCGAGAGGTTCCTCATATGTCAGTCGAGCTGGTCAGCCAGTTCGAGTACGAAACCGAGTGGTTCCCGGCCAAGCCCTGACCACCAACCTGCCGCCACCGGCGGCGTGGAGACACACATGGCTAATGCCACAGCAGCGAAGCCCTCAAGCATTCAGCCGCGGTTCATCCGGTTCGGCGATGCGCCTGGGTACCTCGGCATGTGCCGGGATGAATTCAACAAAACGGTCAGGCCGAACGTGCGCGAGTTTCCGATTGGCAAACAGGGCGTGGCCTTCGACCGCCAGGAGCTCGACGAGTGGGCAGATGCCTACATCGAAGCCAAGGCAATTGAAAAAGCCACCGGACAGGACAACAATCGGCCCCGCAGCGAGCGCCGAGGAGATGATACATGGCGCGAAAAACGATCACCGGCCTCTATGAGAAGGGCGGTGTCTGGCAAATCGACAAAGTCTACAAAGGGGAGCGAATTCGAGAGAGTACTGGAACTGGTGACCGGGAAGAAGCAGAGCAGTACCTGATTCACAAGCTCGAGCAGCTGCGTCAAAGGAAGGTATACGGCGTTCGGCAAGTGCGCACTTGGGAGGAGGCAGCGATGCGCTACCTCCTTGAGGTCAAGGATCAGCCCTCGATACACCTGACCGCCTTGTGCATGAAGCAGCTTCACCCGTACCTGGGCCACCTGCCGCTTACGCATATTGACGACCAGGCACTGGAGCCGTTCATCAAGGACCGGCAGACAGAGAAGGTCCGAGATGACGGCACGATCGAAAAGGCCGTGAGCAATCGAACGATCAACATCGCCATCGAGCGCGCTGTGCGGGTTTTGACGCTCTGCGCCAGGAAGTGGCGAGACGAGGATCGCCGGCCATGGCTGGACAGTGTGCCCATGCTGAGGAAGCTCGAAGAGAAGAAGTCGAGCCGCAAGCCCTACCCCATGTCGTGGGAAGAGCAATCGATCCTCTTCAACGAGTTACCGGGCCACCTGCAAACGATGGCCCTGTTCAAGGTAAACACAGGCTGCCGGGAGCAAGAAGTGTGCAAGCTGAGGTGGGATTGGGAGATATCGGTGCCGGAACTGGGAAGCAGTGTTTTCCTGATCCCCGCTGACTTCGGCGGGAGACACGCCCGATCGGGCGTAAAGAATGGCGACGAGCGCCTGGTGGTGCTGAACAACGTGGCCAAGTCGATCATTGAAAGGCAGCGCGGGATCAGCAAGGAATGGGTATTCCCATACAACGGCACCGCGATGCACAGGATGAACGATTCGGCATGGAAGAAGGCACGGGTGAGAGCGGCGAAACTCTGGCAGGAGGAAAACCTTCGCCCCGCTCACCCTGGATATGCCTCGATCAGGATTCACGATTTGAAGCACACCTTCGGTCGACGGCTGCGGGCAGCAGGCGTTACTGAGGAAGATCGGAAATCACTGCTCGGGCACAAGAACGGCAGCATCACCAGTCATTACTCCGGTGCAGAGCTGGGCAAGCTGATTGAGGCTGCGAACATGGTATCAACAACGGACTCTAGAGGCCCTGTGTTGACGATCTTGAAGAGGAAAATCGGATGATGTCCCGAAAATCTCCCCACATGCAGAAATGAAAAAGCCACCCGAAGGTGGCTAAGTCATTGAATATAATGGTCGGGACGGAGTGATTCGAACACTCGACCCCTTGCACCCCATGCAAGTGCGCTACCGGGCTGCGCTACGCCCCGACTGGGCTTTGAAGCATGTTCTCGTTACCGCTGAGAACGATGAAGAATATACCCTAACCTTTTGATTAATGGAAGCTTTTTTTCAAAAATTTCCACTCATCCTAAACAACGGTCACTTCTTCAGCACCACCAACACATCTTCCAACTCGACAATCATCTGACGAATCAGCTGTTTGTACTGGCTCGACTCATCCTTGGCCTCATCACTGGAAAGCCGCAACCTCGCCCCGCCAATGGTGAAGCCCTGGTCGTAAAGCAGGGCGCGAATCTGGCGGATCATCAGCACGTCTTGGCGCTGGTAATACCGCCGGTTGCCCCGCCGCTTCACAGGATTGAGCTGATCGAACTCCTGCTCCCAATACCGCAACACGTGCGGTTTTACAGCGCAAAGTTCGCTGACCTCACCAATGGTGAAGTACCGTTTGCCCGGTATGGGGGGCAGTTCGTCGTTATGGCTTGGTTCCAGCATAGGCCTCAACCCGGGCCTTCAACTTCTGCCCTGGACGAAAGGTGACGACGCGCCGTGCGGTGATCGGGATTTCTTCCCCAGTCTTGGGGTTGCGGCCCGGCCGCTGGCGTTTATCGCGAAGGTCGAAGTTGCCGAAACCGGACAACTTGACCTGCTCGTTCTCTTCAAGTGCGTGCCGAATTTCTTCGAAAAACAGCTCGACCAGCTCCTTGGCCTCACGCTTGTTAAGCCCCAGCTCCTCGTACAGCCTCTCGGCCATCTCAGCTTTCGTCAGAGCACCCATGCCGTTATTTCCTTAACGTGGTGTTCAACCTTTGTTCGAGCGAGGTGAGGATAGTGTGCAAGGTAGTGTTCACCTCATCGTCGTTAAGAGTGCGCGATGGATGCTGCCAGGTCAAGCCGACTGCCAGGCTTTTTCTATCAGGATCAATGCCTTTACCCTGGTAGACATCAAACAGCCTGAGGTCTGTGAGCCATTCGCCTGCATTGTCACGAATTACGTCAAGCACGTCTTGAGACGCTACATCACGACCTGCGATCAACGCCAGGTCACGACGGGTTTCCGGGAACTTGGACAACTCGCTGAATTTCGGCAATCGGCCTTCGACCACATCGGCCAGCACCAGCTCGAAAACGAAGACCGGGCGGTCCAGGTCCAGGACTTTTGCAAGCTCTGGATGAAGCGCGCCCAGATAGCCAACGGTCTTACCTTCACGCTGGATTTCGGCGGTCTGACCAGGGTGCAAGGCTGGATGCTTGCCAGCGACGAAGGTGAAGTCGCCCAACGCACCGGAATAACCCAACAGGGCTTCCACATCGGCCTTCACGTCGAAGAAGTCGATAGGGTCGCGGCCGTTGGCCCATCCTTCAGGCAAGCGGCTGCCTGTAACGACGCCGGCAATCATCGGTTCCTGTGCCAAGTCGCCCAGTTGGCCGACGAAACGTAGGCCACTTTCGAACAAGCGCACGCGGTCCTGCTGGCGATTGAGGTTGTGCTGCAATGCCTTGACCAGGCCCGGCCACAGAGAGGCACGCATGGCCGCCATGTCGCTGGAGATAGGGTTGGCCAGCAACAGTGGCTCTACGCCTGGGCTGAACAGCTCGAACAGTTTCGGATCGATGAAGCTGTAGGTAATGGCCTCCTGGTAACCACGAGCAACCAGCAGACGACGCAGGTTTGGCAGCTCGCCACGGGTTTCCGGGCGTGCTTGCGGCGCCAGGCGCGCTTGCGGGTAGCGCACGGGCAGGTTGTTGTAACCGTACAGACGCGCGAGCTCTTCGATCAGGTCGACTTCGAGGCTGATATCGAAGCGGTGGCTCGGAACGTTGACCGTCCACTGCCCTGCTCCGTCTGCCTGGGTAGCCAGACCAAGGTTGTTGAGCAACTGCTCGACCTGGGACGGGTCCATTTCCATGCCAAGCATCTGGGCGATGCGATCGGCACGCAGGGTAACTGGGGCAATGCGGGGCAAGTGTTGCTCGCTGACGGCTTCAACGATAGGGCCGGCTTCACCGCCTACCACTTCCAGCAGCAATGCGGTCGCGCGCTCCATGGCCTCGCGGGCCAACTGGGAATCGACGCCGCGCTCATAACGGTGCGAGGCGTCGGTGTGCAGGCCGTAGGAGCGGGCCTTGCCTGCAACGGAAATCGGCTCGAAGAAAGCGCTTTCCAGGAACAGATCACGGGTTTTAGCGGTGTCGACGCCGCTGTGCTCGCCGCCCATGACGCCGGCGATGGCCAGGGCGCGGGTGTGGTCGGCAATGACCAGGGTGTCGGCACGCAGTGCAACTTCCTGGCCGTCGAGCAGCACGAGCTTCTCGCCTTCCTCGGCCATGCGTACGCGAATGCCGCCGTTGATCTCTGCCAAGTCAAAGGCGTGCATCGGCTGGCCGAGTTCGAGCATCACGTAGTTAGTGATGTCTACGGCAGCGTCGATGCTGCGCACGTCGCTGCGGCGCAGACGCTCGACCATCCACAGCGGCGTCGGCTTGCTCAGGTCGACATTGCGGATGACCCGCCCCAGGTAGCGTGGGCAAGCTGCCGGCGCATGGACCTCGACTGGGCGCACTTCGTCGTGCGCGGCAGCCACGGCTGGCACCAGCGGGCGGGTGACCGGCACGTCGTACAGCGCGCTGACGTCGCGGGCCAGGCCGGCGATCGACAGGCAATCACCCCGGTTGGGCGTAAGCCCGATTTCGATGCTGGCATCATCCAGGCTCAGGTACTGGCGAATGTCTTCGCCTACCGGTGCATCGCTGGCCAGTTCGAGCAGGCCATCGTTTTCTTCACTGATCTGCAGTTCGGCCGCCGAGCAGAGCATGCCGAATGACTCCACACCGCGCAGCTTGGCCTTCTTGATCTTGAAGTCACCAGGCAGTTCGGCGCCGATCATGGCGAAGGGGATCTTGATCCCTGGCCGTGCGTTAGGCGCGCCGCAAACGACCTGGAACGTTTCCTGACCATTGCTGACCTGGCACACACGCAGCTTGTCGGCGTCTGGGTGTTGTTCAGTGGCAAGGATTTCACCCACCACAATACCGCTGAACTGGCCGGCAGCGGGGGTCACGCTGTCGACTTCCAGGCCGGCCATGGACAGGCGGGCCACCAGTTCGTCACGGGAGACTTGCGGGTTTACCCAACCGCGCAGCCACTGTTCACTGAATTTCATGCTGTTCTTCTCCTGAAGGTTGCGTCGATTGGCTTAGCGGAATTGGGCTAAGAACCGCAGGTCGTTGTCGAAGAACAAACGCAGATCGTTGACGCCATAACGCAGCATGGCCAGGCGCTCGGCACCCATGCCGAAGGCGAAGCCCTGGAATTGCTCAGGATCAATGCCCGACATGCGCAACACGTTCGGGTGCACCATGCCGCAGCCCATTACTTCCAGCCAGCCGGTCTGCTTGCACACGCGGCAGCCATTGCCCGAGCACATGACGCACTGGATATCCACTTCGGCAGACGGCTCGGTGAAGGGGAAGAACGATGGACGGAAACGCACCGCCAGTTCTTTTTCGAAGAACACGCGCAGGAATTCTTCGATGGTGCCCTTGAGGTCGGCGAAATTGATGCCACGGTCGATCAGCAGGCCTTCGACCTGGTGGAACATCGGCGAGTGGGTGATATCCGAATCGCAGCGGTAGACGCGGCCAGGACAGACAATGCGAATAGGTGGCTGGGTCGACTCCATGGTCCGCACCTGCACCGGCGAGGTGTGGGTACGCAGCAACATGTTGGCATTGAAGTAGAAGGTATCGTGCATCGCCCGGGCCGGATGGTGGCCGGGGATGTTGAGCGCTTCGAAGTTGTGATAGTCGTCTTCGACTTCAGGGCCTTCGGCAATGCCGTAGCCAATGTGCGTGAAGAACTGTTCGATGCGTTCGAGTGTACGGGTGATGGGGTGCAGGCCACCGGTGGCCTGGCCGCGGCCTGGCAGGGTCACATCAATGCATTCGGCAGCCAGACGAGCGCTGAGCTCGGCTTCTTCAAAAGCTGCCTTGCGTGCGTTCAGCACAACGGTGACGCGCTCTTTGGCGTCATTGATCAGCGCGCCCACTTTGGGCCGCTCCTCGGCTGGCAGGTTGCCCAGGGTCTTCATCACCTGGGTCAGCTCGCCCTTCTTGCCGAGATAGTTGACCCGGATCTGTTCCAGGGCATTGATGTCTTCAGCGCGCTCCACGGCCTCCAGGGCTTGGGAGACCAGCGCATCCAGGTTTTCCATGTACAGACTCCAGATACGAAAATAGGGGAAGAGCTTTGAAGGCTCTTCCCCTATCGATGACGTTCAATGCCCGGCGACGCAGGCGTCGCCGGGTGATTGTCGCGGGTACTTAAGCCAGAACGGCTTTAGCTTTCTCGACAATCGCAGCAAACGCCGCTTTTTCGTTCACTGCCAGATCGGCCAGAACCTTACGGTCGATTTCGATCGAAGCCTTTTTCAGGCCAGCAATCAAACGGCTGTAGGACAGACCGTTGGTGCGGGCACCGGCGTTGATACGAGCGATCCACAGTGCGCGGAACTGACGCTTCTTCTGGCGACGGTCGCGGTAGGCGTATTGGCCTGCCTTGATGACCGCTTGCTTGGCAACACGGAATACGCGCGAGCGTGCACCGTAGTAACCTTTAGCCAGTTTCAGAATTTTCTTGTGACGCTTACGAGCGATGACGCCACGCTTAACACGAGCCATGAGTAACTTCCTCTATCTTAACCAGAATTAACGTACGCGCAGCATGCGCTCGACTTTTGCCACGTCGGACGGGTGCAGCAAGCTGGCACCGCGCAGTTGACGCTTACGCTTGGTCGACATTTTGGTCAGGATGTGGCTCTTGAAAGCGTGCTTGTGCTTGAAGCCCGAAGCGGTCTTCAGGAAGCGCTTCGCAGCACCGCTCTTGGTTTTCATTTTTGGCATGTTGGAACTCCGCATTCGATAAAAATTACACAATAATCATCAGGCCTGCCGTGCCCGGGAGATTATTTCTTCTTTTTGGGGGCGATGACCATCATAAGCTGGCGTCCTTCCATCTTAGGATGCTGCTCGACGGAACCGTATTCGATCAGGTCAGCTTCAACCCGCTTCAACAGCTCCATGCCCAGCTCCTGGTGGGCCATCTCACGACCACGGAATCTCAGAGAGATCTTGGCCTTGTCCCCTTCGGTAAGGAAACGTACCAGGTTGCGTAGTTTTACCTGGTAATCCCCTTCTTCCGTCCCTGGACGAAACTTGATTTCTTTAATCTGGATCTGTTTCTGGTTTTTCTTGGCTTCGTTGGCCTGCTTCTTCTTCTCGAAGAGGTGCTTGCCGTAGTCCATCACCTTGCAGACGGGTGGAACCGCGTCTGCAGAGATTTCCACCAGATCCAGCTTCGCTTCTTCAGCGATACGAAGCGCTTCATCAATCGAGACGATGCCAACCTGCTCGCCGTCTGCGCCAATTAACCGAACCTCGCGGGCCGAGATATTCTCGTTGATCGGGGCCTTCGGTACAGCACGTTTATCATTTCTCATTTCACGCTTAATAGTCATTACTCCGTTGTTTGGCGACCACGCCGGGAAACCGCTTGCGTCAGGAGCTCAGCGAACTGGGCGACGGGCATGGAGCCCAGGTCAGCGCCTTCGCGAGTACGCACTGCTACGGTCTGCGTTTCGACTTCGCGGTCCCCTATAACCAAAAGGTACGGGACCTTGAGCAAAGTATGCTCACGGATTTTAAAGCCGATCTTCTCATTTCTCAAGTCCGACTTGGCACGGAAACCGCTACCATTCAGAGTTTTCTCAACCTCAAGGGCGAAATCGGCCTGTTTGTCGGTGATATTCATAATCACCGCCTGCGTTGGCGCCAGCCAGGCAGGGAATACGCCGGCGTAGTGCTCGATCAGCATGCCGATGAAGCGCTCGAACGAACCCAAAATGGCGCGGTGCAGCATGACCGGGCGCACGCGGCTGTTGTCTTCGGCAATGTAGCTGGCGTCCAGGCGCTCCGGCAGGTTCGGGTCGTACTGCAGGGTGCCGCACTGCCAGTTACGGCCAAGGCAGTCACGCAGGGTGAACTCGATCTTCGGCCCGTAGAAAGCGCCCTCCCCTGGCTGGTATTCCCACTCCAGGCCAGATTCATTCAGGGCATCGGCCAACGCTCCCTCGGCACGGTCCCACAGCTCTTCAGAGCCAACGCGCTTGGCCGGACGAGTAGACAGCTTCATGGCGATGTCGCTGAAGCCAAAGTCCTTGTAAACGTCCAGAGTCAGCCTGATGAAGTCGGCGGCTTCTTTCTTCACCTGTTCTTCGGTGCAGAAAATGTGGGCATCGTCCTGTACGAAGCCACGCACACGCATGATGCCGTGCAATGCACCAGACGGCTCATTGCGGTGGCATGCGCCAAACTCGGCCAGACGCAGCGGCAGGTCGCGGTAGCTCTTGAGCCCCTGGTTGAAGACCTGCACGTGGCACGGACAGTTCATCGGCTTGACCGCGTAGTCACGGCTCTCGGACGAGGTGGTGAACATGTTCTCGGCGTAGTTGGACCAGTGGCCGGAACGCTCCCACAGGATACGGTCGACCACTTGCGGAGTCTTGATTTCCTGATAACCGTTCTCGCGCTGAACATTACGCATGTACTGCTCGAGCACTTGGTAGACAGTCCAGCCATTGGCATGCCAGAACACCATGCCCGGTGCTTCTTCCTGCAGATGGAACAGGTCGAGTTGCTTACCGATCTTGCGATGGTCGCGCTTCTCGGCTTCTTCGATGCGCTGGATGTAGGCCGCCAGCTGCTTCTTGTCAGCCCAGGCGGTGCCGTATACCCGCTGCAACTGTTCGTTCTTGGCATCGCCGCGCCAGTAGGCGCCGGACAGCTTGGTCAGCTTGAATGCCTTGAGGAAGCGGGTGTTGGGCACGTGCGGGCCGCGGCACATGTCCACGTATTCCTCGTGGTAGTACAGGCCCATGGCCTGTTCGTTTGGCATGTCCTCGACCAGGCGCAGCTTGTAGTCTTCGCCACGGGCAGTAAACACGTCGATGACTTCGGCGCGCGGGGTCATTTTCTTGATGACGTCGTAGTCAGTATCGATCAGCTGCTGCATGCGCTTCTCGATGGCCGCCAGGTCATCCGGCGTGAAGGGCCGCTCGTAAGCGATGTCGTAGTAGAAGCCTTCGTCGATCACCGGGCCGATCACCATCTTGGCGGTCGGATACAGCTGCTTCACCGCATGGCCAACCAGGTGGGCGCACGAGTGACGAATGATCTCCAGTCCCTCTTCATCTTTGGGGGTGATGATCTGCAGGGTAGCGTCGTTCAGGATCAGGTCGCAGGCGTCGACCAGCTTGCCATCTACCTTGCCGGCAACGGTGGCCTTGGCCAGACCGGCGCCGATGGATGCGGCGACCTCGGCAACGGACACGGGGTGATCGAACGAACGTTGGCTGCCATCGGGAAGAGTAATGGTGGGCATTGGCGCCTCCTCTCCTAGTGGTGACCCCTACCAAAGGTCACGTGGGTTGGGATGAGCCAGTACAAGATCCGAACCTGCCTTCCGTTGACGGGAAGCCTGCCTCACAGTGGCAGAAGCCTTTGGGCTTGCGGGGACGAACCAGAGTGACTGGAAAGAAAATAGAACTGCAGCGGGGACGTTCTCAGCTGCAAGCCGGGCATGCTAGCACGCAGTCAGAGCCGCGCGCAGGAATATTTGGAAATTGCCACTGATGGTGAACTTCCGCGACAGCTTCCCTATCAGACGTGTGGAAACAACTACTCTTGATGAGAACTGACCCAAGGAGTAATCGG